>JABXHQ010000169.1 GCA_013373545.1 Gammaproteobacteria bacterium | reverse complement strand
TGCTGTTATACATGATTATAAAGACGTAAACTCATCATTGCATGGAGAACTATTAATGCGGGCAACATCTCCACCTATGGTTACGATGAAGTGGGTAATCGTGACAGTGTGAGTTACCCGAATGGCACCAGTCAGGTGTATGTATATGATGAACTTAATCGTTTAACCACTTTGCGTCATTTTGATGCCAATGGCGCGCTAAGCAATGAGTTTAATTATACGCTGCACGCTACTGGTCGCCGTGAACGTATTGACGAGCTAAGCGGTCGCTCCGTCATTAATGGCTACGATAATTTATATCGCTTAACCAGTGAGACTATTGTCGATCCGATTAATGGTGATTACAGCGCCAGCTATGTATACGACACGGTCGGTAATCGAACTTACTCCACCATCAACGGTGTTGAAACCGCGTATACCTATGACGATAACGACCGACTGACGCAAGAAGGTGGTGAGCGTTATACCTATGATGCCAATGGTAATACGTTAACCAAGACCTTAGACGATGATGTTTCGACGTTTGCTTATGATAAAAAGAATCGTCTGACCTCGGCGGTGTTAAGTGAAAACGGAGTGCTATCGAGCTTTACCTATCGCTATAACACCGATGGTATTCGTGTTGCAAAAGCACAAGAGGGCGTTGAAACTCGCTTTATTATTGATAATAACCAAGCCTATGCGCAAGTAGTCGCGGAGGTCGATAATTCGGATGTCACTTCGAAAGAGTACTTATACGGCGATGATTTAATCAGCCAACAGCAAAATGCTGAGCAGCACTACTTTATGTACGATGGTCTTGGCAGTACGCGCAGTCTTTCGGATGCAGCGGGTACTATATCCGATGAGTATTTCTACGATGCCTTTGGTATTACGCTGGCGCAGACAGGTAGCACCGATAATGATTATCTCTACACCGGTGAGCAGTATGATGCGGGCCTGGATAATTACTACCTAAGGGCGAGGTATTACGACCAGAATGTGGGTCGCTTTACGCAGATGGATACGTGGATGGGACGGAATCATGATCCGATAACGTTGCATAAGTATTTGTATGCGAATGCGGATCCGGTGACTTATATCGACCCTACTGGCAACTTTGGGCTGTCTGAGTTATCTGTGACTATAAATATTGTTAGTACGCTTACATCAATGCAAGTTGATAATGCGTTAAATGTATTGGAAGGTCAGGGAGTAGATGTCAGCGATGCAAGGATGGCGACTAGGATTATTGGACTGGCATCGTTAGGCGGAGCCGGTTTTAGTTTGTTTAAAATGCTTTCAAAGAAGGGTAAAGATTTTGCTCGTAGAGTTGGCAATAAGAAATTGAAGGATTTACGAGGAACTGAATTTGAAGACTACTTACAGACCCTTGGCGGCTCAGGTTCATTTAAAAAGGGTGGCCGAGAGTTTGATGGTGAGTGGGGCAATGTTTGGCTTGAAGCGAAATCTGGAGACTTTTGGAATATGCTTAGTCAAAATCCTAGAAAACTAGCTCGCTGGAAAGGTGTTACAGGTGATGCTCGAAGGGTTGCCAGTGAAAATGGAAAAACATATGCTGTTGTAACAAACAGCGCTATTCCTGGCGATATAAAAATATGGCTTACCGAGAAGGGTATTAAAGTTATCGAGATGTTGGATTAATTATGAGTGTTTTAGCTGGTATTGATATCTATTTTAAGTCTGAGCTTGAGCCTATTATTCTTATTGAGTTATTAGTCAAGAATGGGTGGACTTATGATGATAATGGACAAATTGTATATTTGCCTATCAACGATAATGATATGTTTGAGTGGCAAACTAAGAATTTAAGTGATTGGAATTCGGTAAAAGAAATTATCCGAGAGAAAAGCACATTAAAAGAGTTGATTGGTTTGTCTTTGACTTGGGGGAGTACCCAAGTTGGAGGTGAATTTCTCTTTGATCCTAAAGATAATAGTTTAGGCATTGGTTTAAATTGTAACCGAAAAACTAAAGTAGGTACTAATGAAACTGATTTTGACTGGTATCTCGAAAAATTAATTAACCCTCTAGAAAAAGAGGGTTTCGATATTATTAAATATGAAGTAAGTCAAGATTAAGTAGTAGTTCGAGACTGTTGGGATCTTATAAATTATTTGAGGAGAGTCCAGTGAGTGCAACATTAGTCAGTAAGATTGCTAGTGTTAGCTTGAGTAATCAATCGGAACTTTTACTTGAGATCAGAAAAGGACTCCCTTTTAAAGCTTTCGAAGAGCTCAAAATGGCTCTT
Organism: Gammaproteobacteria bacterium; assembly: GCA_013373545.1. Classification (GTDB taxonomy): domain Bacteria; phylum Pseudomonadota; class Gammaproteobacteria; order Enterobacterales; family Kangiellaceae; genus Pleionea. The sequence continues at coordinate 1,011 of JABXHQ010000169.1, read as the reverse complement.
GAAATTAATCGCAAAGAATTAGCTGAGCTTTTGTTAATAAAGGATTCAACATTGACTCGGCGGAAGAATAAAGGTTTTTTATTGGCTCATGAGTCAGATCGGGTAATTCGGTTTGCCAAACTATTTGATCAAGCGAGCATATTATTACAAGGTGATAAGAATGCCGCGCTCATTTGGCTAAAGTCTCCATTGGAAGTATTGAGTGGAGAGTCTCCCCTAGAACATGCCCAAACTGAACTCGGTAGCAGAGATGTTGAAGACTTAATTGGACGGATTCGACATGGGGTCTTCTGCTGATTTCATTCGTCGGCTGGCTCAATATAATCTGGTTGTTATCGGGAAATTAGTAGTTTCAAAGGACATCAAATTAATATCCTTTCAAATCCGAATGGTTCCAAACTTGAAGTAAACTTGACTTGCTTGAGATTGGCTTTTTATTGGCAGACAAATAGTGTTTAGAAGAGATCAAAACTCCCATCGGGCTTTCGGAAATCGGAGAGATTGATACCGCTCATACAGAAATTTTTTTCCATAAGTTGGATAGCTGATACTTTTCCTTCAGACAATAGGCGTACTTCACGCTCTCGGATCGCGCGTTTTTTAGCTTCTCTTTCGGAAAGTTTTTTCATAGGCTAATGATTGACCAGACACTGTCCGATTGTCAACTTCTTTGTTGCTAACAACCGTGGGCGATAGCCTCAATTATTATAGGCGCGCTAACTCTCTGGGATTGCCCTGTAAGCCATTTCAACGACCGATAAGCCCAAACTGTGCAAGTTGGCCGTTTTGCTGATCAAGGAAAACCGTTATTGGTGATCATGGGAAACCATTTTGATGTTCATGTAGAGCCGTTACAGGCACTTGCATATACCGGCTCACTTGGGCACTGAATTCGGTTTGAACTGTTCAGTCGTTTCGGTTTGAGGTTATCACCGATACGGCTAAAGTTGTCAATTCTAAAAGACTCACTCCACAATAATTAGTCTGAACTTCATCCATAATTTGTATCGA
>JABXHQ010000121.1 GCA_013373545.1 Gammaproteobacteria bacterium | reverse complement strand
GACTCAATACCACCTTCAATATCGGTTTTGAAAGTTGCCGTGCTGGCATAGGTTATTCGTATTAGATTGGCTGGCATGACTTCCCCTTACTTTTATATTCTAGGGGAGTCTACGGCGTGGAGTTTGACTTAGATCGCTCGGTTAATGGTTAGCTTAGACATTTGTTAAATTTAGTCCAATGCGCTCAGTCACTTAGGGTATTCGCTACAATGGCCAAACATTATAAGGCGTGAGTGGACGCAAATATGATTAAGGAGCTTAGGTGAAAAAAGTTAATCAACAGGAAGATTTGGAATTTTTAGATTCGTTTAAGCAAGCGGAACCTGTTGAGGGCAAACTTTCGCAAGCCGAAAAAGATAAACTTGCCAAATTTTCACGAAAGTGGAAAATTTATCAAAGAAGCGTTATTTTCGCTTTTTCTGCACTTTGCTTTTATATGCTAAGTCCGTCTATTTTACCTTGGCTACTGAACCTAGACGTTATCTATCGAACGTCTGATTCAAAATTTTACAGAACTATGCGAGTTGAAGCGGTGACTTATCCATCAATGTTTATCTATTCAGACGCGAATAATGCAAAAAACTTAGTTAAAAGTCATCAATCGTTGAAAACATTGTTGAGAGATGTTCAGCTGCACAGTCAATTCAACGGAATTGAAAACAGGATTGTACTGTGTACTCCAAAACCATCAAGAACGTCAATTGTGGGCTTTCTGATCCCGTCGGACTTGCTTTACTGGGAATTCCCACTTGCTGATTGCGAAGCCGATATAAAGCACCGACAGCCGGGCCCTGTAGATATCCATGAGCTGCGAGGCACGCAAGCGTTTACACAGGCGACTTTCGACGCCTATGATAAATTAATTTCTGTAGCTACGTTGAAGCTTCGTCGCGATTAGCTCTAGCTTAAACCTTAGTGTCGATGAGATCTATTCAGAAAACCATAAATGAAAAACATAAATTAAATTCATATATAAGAACCACGAGTAAAAATTTTAGCGCTTATACAATTTTTCAGAGAACCATTAAAAATTTCGCCAAATCCAGTCATCAATAATTTGAACTACGGTTTTAAACCACGAGTCTGTTTCCTCTGCGCCAAGCTGAATTTTCTTAAGTGCACTGCGATCGAGAAATTGACCATTTTTTACCACTGCAAAGGGGCTTCTAATGGTTTGCAAATAGTCTATCGGGTTTTCATCGAGTATTACCAGATCGGCAATCGTATTTTTAGTGATCACACCTTGCTCTTCCTCGACACCCAACGCAACGGCTGAGTTTACGGTCGCCATTTTAATAATTTCAAAAGAGGGCAGTCCTGATTCTGCTAATAACTCAATCTCTCTGATCCCAGCTGGGCCCGCTAGAGTATACATAGTTCCGCCGTCGGAGCCTAACACCATCGGTACCTCATTTTTGTACAAAAGCAATACAAGCTGTTTTAGAAAATCAAGCTCGCGTTGGTTGTAATCAGCATGCGCTTCTGAGGCGTCTAGCCATCTTGCGATAGTATGGGTCTCTTTTAAATCTAAATAGAACGGATTGTGAAGCTTTTTATTGTGTTGTTTTACATACTGATGTTTATGAAGACTTAACTGAGTTAAGTGATCAAACGTTGTTAGTGTTGGGGTAACCGGAACATTTAATTGTTTTAATCGCTCTGCAACCTTTTCAGCTTCATTGAAGTCGAATTCATAGTTTAACGGACCCTGAAAAATATCTTCCACATGCTCTAATGATTGTAAGCCTTGTAGGTATTCCCAATTGGAGTTTTCAACTGGGTGAGGGGCGTGTTTTGCTACCGGCATATTTAACCGGCTTGCTTCCTTGGCAATGGTTTCGTATACCTCTTGATTTACGTAGCCATACACCTTAATGAGATCAAAACCTTGTTGGTGAGCAAACTGAACAAATTGTTGCGCCTGATCTGAGGTGGTGATGATTTGATTAAGTATATGACCACTTGCGCCATTAATAATGGGAGAACTCACAAAGAGGTTGCTGCCCAACCACGTCTTGTTGTTGAGTTGTTTTTTCCAAGCTAGATGACGCTTTTGGCCACTTAAGTCACGCACGCTGGTAAAACCATAAGACAGTGCTAAGGCCAGTTGCTGCGGATCTTGAATATGAACGTGCATATCAAACAGGCCGGGGATCACGTATTTACCGGTTAAATCGAGTTTGGTGTAATGCTCTTTAACGGGCGAGCCAGCAGGATTGATTGCAGTAATTTGGCCTTGCTCAATTACAATTTGTTGATTAGGAATTATTCTGTCGCCAGCTGACTCTGCGGTTACATCAATAATTGAAACATGGTCAAGCACAATCGAGCGTTGATTGACTTTGGGGAGGCTAGGGTTGTAGCTAGCATTGAAATAACTGGCTAACACGAAAAACCCGATTATTAGTGCCACAACACTTAGGCAAAGATAGCCGCCTGCCTTATAGAGCCATCGGAACGAAAAAGTTTTGCGGTTTTGAGGTTGAATGTTAGCCATTTAGGTTACTCCACTATTTATCGATGAGTAGAGAATGGCGTAAAGCGCCCGCTTAGCCGACCAAAATCATGATTCCACCCTTATAAGATCATGATTTTATTTAATAAATAGCGTTAGTTTGAGTCGGCAAGCGAGTCGATATAAGCCTTTGGCGTTTGCCCGCTAAGCCGCTTAAACACTTGGTTAAAGCTCGATTTTGAATTAAATCCATGCGCAAGTGCAATCTCGAGCAAGTTAATATTGGTACCACGTAGCCGGTTTAGCTCTTGTTTAATGGCGTTGATTCGAAATAGGTTAATGTAATCATTAAAGTTTTGATTAGCCGTTCGATTGATGGCAATGGAAATGTCTCGGGTCAGCAAGCCGGTAGCGCTGGCAACATCTGCCAGCGATAACCTAGGCTTTAGATAGAGCTTTTGAGTAACAACCGTTTTTTCAATGGCTGCAAAAAGTGTTTTGTAGTGATTGGCATCGGTGAAAGCTTCATCACTATTTTTAACACTTGTTTCAACACTAGTGTTATCAAGCTTAGCAGATCCTTGATTGCCTTTATTGGAAGTGTCCCTGCTGGCATTTATTGGCTTTTGGGTATTGTCTGCGTGCTCGTTTCTTTCTGAATGATCGATGCTTTCTAAATGATCAGTGCTTTCTAAATGATCGGCCAACCCAGAGTAAAAGCTTGGCTGTTTGAGCGCTTTGACCAGCAAATAGCTATAAACCAATAACCCCATCACGGTACCGGCGAGCTGTCCATTGATGTTTGTGGTTGAAGATATATAAGGCTGCAGATTGAGTCGAGTTAAATCATAGATCGCCAGAATGGCGAGGCTTATAAGGACGACTCGAACCCAGCTAAGCGTTAAGTCGACTGCATCAGAGCGATTGTCTCGAGTCTTGGTTTGGTAAATATTAATCAGCTTTGCTGCAAAGGATAAGTAGATAATTTGGCTGAGTGTTGCGACCGCAATTATCCATTGTGGCCAAGCTGTTAGTAGTACGGATATCATCGATGGTAGTAAATGCAACCAATAACCTTTGGGGAAGTTGGGCGAGTCGGATACCATTTTATAGACAATCAAATAATACAAGGGGCCTTTTAGCAATAATAGGGCGGGTGTTACTAGCCAAATTCTTTTAAGCGGACCGATTTCCTCGAGTAAATTCAAGCTCATTGAAAGGATGATAAACGCGGAGAATAAAGTGAGCCCGAGAAAGCGCTTTTTCGGCACCAGCAGTGCAATGCCTAAAATAGATGCATAGATGAGTAGGACTTGAGCAACATTGACAAGGTTTCCAGGCATGGTGAGTGACTTTAACAAATACAAGTTTGTGAAAGTATACCCAAGATAAGGCTGTAACCCAATCAACTTGTAAGTGGGTTAGGTTTGCAGCGGTGATAATCGCAAACGGGAGTATAAAAACGCATAGTAAATCCTAGGGTAACTTGTGCTGTTATACATGATTATAAAGACGTAAACTCATCATTGCATGGAGAACTATTAATGCGGGCAACATCTCCACCTATGGTTACGATGAAGTGGGTAATCGTGACAGTGTGAGTTACCCGAATGGCACCAGTCAGGTGTAT
>JABXHQ010000085.1 GCA_013373545.1 Gammaproteobacteria bacterium | reverse complement strand
GGAGCATCCTGTTATTGTTTAGGCTTACGCTTATCGGCGATAAAAATAGCACCGAATTCAGTTTCGCGGCGGTCAAAAACTACATAATAGGGAGCAAAAATCGGTAAGCCTAAAATGCATTGGTTCGGCCAATGCGCGAGTGAAACAAATTGTAAGGAAGCTCGGTTATGTTCAGGCGCATGGCATTGCCAATAGTGCTCCGGGCGCAAAGTTAATGTGACCGTTTCGGTATTCAGCCCGAGCACTTCGATATGGATATCGGGCCACTTACTCAAATCAAGCTCGCTGAGTGGAATGCTCTCTTCAATACCTTCAAAAGTGAGGTATTGCTCAAGCAACGGCGCAAAGCTTGGGTCATGCTGCTCAAGATCTTGGATCAATTGCGTAAGCAAGCTATGCGGAAGTACGATCCCCGACGCGCCACTGTCGATAATGCCGTTGCTACGATAGCGTTTGTTGATTTCGCGGAGTAACGGTGCTTGGCGTTTGGCTTGGCCGGCAACTTGTATGCTGTTGACGTGAACATTGTAGTACTTATCATCGAGCACTTTTATGGCTTTAAATTCTCCTTGGTATAAGTCGTGGCGTTGGCGTGGAAATCCGAGAATAAACTCACCTTGATTCAACGGCTCTTGCTTTAAAGCGGTGTCATCCATATTTGGCTCGGGGTGATAAATACTGGAGCGATGAACGGAAAAGGCAAATTGATTTGCAATGGCGCCCTGATCTTTTAGACGGGTGAAGTAAGGGGTTAAATATTCGCGCGGATATTGTTTTATAAATTGTTTAAATTCCGCTAGCGAGTGTGCCGCCAGTCGGTCATTAATAATATTGGGGTAACTGTTTTGACACGCTTTTTGCTGTTGAAAAAAAGCACTTAAATCGTAGGCCTTGTTTAGTTTGTAGTAGGCCAGTCCTAATATTCCATCGGCTTTTGCAAAGCCATGTTGATGCTCACGAATCGCAATAGCGATATTGACATCGTCGAGTAGCACACTTTGTTGTTTGGTACAGGTGAGCTTTATTCGACTTTTAACCACCGGTCCATACCATCCACCAAGGCCATAAGTAATACTTTGGGCAAACGGAGTTGCGGCAAGGTAGCGATCGTTGCATCCATTATAATCTTCCGACTGAACCACCAAGGTGCTACTGCCAGTGTCTAGAATCAGATTAGCCTTGGCTGCCTCGCTGCCAATTTGGATGGCTAAGGTATATGTACCATGAGCATAAACATTAAATAGTTGAAATGAAGTGGCTTGTTCCATGTGCCAAGGTCTCTTCTCAAGTTACAGCTGAATGTTACGGTGTATAGGGTTTTGCAGTGATATCAGTGTTTCGGTGGCCTGAACCTGCTCAATCGACTGTATTTTATCGATCAACAGCCATTGTAAATCCTCAATCGAGGAACACAAAATTTTGATGAAGACACCGTACTGTCCGGTGGTGTAATAGGCCTCAACCACTTCTTCAATCTTTTCCAAAGCTTTCAATACTACTGGGTAGTCACCGGCACTTTTTAAATTGATTCCGATAAAACAGCACACATCAAAGCCGAGTTTTTTCGCGTTGATATGCAAGTGGGTGCCTTCAATAATTCCCATCGCCTTTAACTTCTCAATCCGCACATGAATGGTGGCTGGACTAACCCCAGTTAATTTGGCGAGTTCTGCATAAGGCGTGCGAGCGTTGGCAACTAAGGTGTTGAGTATGGTTTTATCCAAGGTGTCGATCTTCTGATTTTCCACGAAATTTCACCTTATTTTTTAATGAATCGTTAATATACAAGCTAAATATTAAAAAATATATTGTTAGAATGCAATAATTGTTGGATGGGGTTTTATTTTATGTGTGTTTGGTTAAATATCTGTTGATAGAAGGCCACTTTTATTAATAGGAATTTAATTATGTGCTCAATTTTCGGAATTCTCGATGTGCAAGGCGATTCGGCACTGCTGCGTCGCAGCGCCATTGAACTATCGCGTCGACAGCGTCATCGTGGGCCTGATTGGTCCGGTGTGTATCAACACGAGCGGGCCATTTTGGTCCATGAGCGGCTAGCCATTGTGGATGTGAATACCGGTGCTCAGCCGCTTTACTCACCGGATCGGCAACAAGTATTGGCGGTTAACGGTGAAATCTATAACCATCGGGAATTGCGCCAAAGTTCATTGCGCGAATACCCGTTTCAAACCGAATCCGACTGTGAAGTGATATTGGCTTTGTATCGTGAGCAGGGCGCTGAATTATTACAGCAGCTAAGTGGTATGTATGCTTTTGTGCTGTTTGATGAAGTGCAGGAGCGTTACCTGATCGCCCGTGATCCGATAGGAATCATCCCGCTGTACACTGGCTATGATCAAGAGGGAAACTTCTACATTGCCAGTGAGATGAAAGCACTGACGCCGGTGTGTGACTCGGTGCAGGTCTTTCCAGCGGGTCATTATCTCGATAGTGCAGACGGTGAAATTCGACCTTTTTATCAGCCTGAGTGGCGTGACTACGCTAATGTTAGTGGCCAACGAGCACAATTAGAAACCATTCGTCAGTCGCTGACCGCTGCGATTAAAAGTCATTTAATGACCGATGTACCTTATGGGGTACTCTTGTCCGGTGGTTTAGATTCCTCAATCGTCGCGGCCGTGGCCAAGCAATTTGTAGATAATCGGATTGAAGATGATGAGCAATCTGCGGCGTGGTGGCCGAGCTTACATACGTTTGCCATTGGGCTTGAGGGCGCACCTGATTTGGTAGCGGCTGAAAAAGTAGCGAATCACATTGGCTCTATTCATCATACTTTCACTTACACCGTCGAGGAAGGCATCGATGCGTTAAAAGAAGTGATTTATCACCTTGAAACTTATGATGTCACGACGATTCGAGCTTCGACTCCGATGTATTTAATGGCCCGTAAGATTCGGGCAATGGGTATTAAAATGGTGTTGTCCGGCGAAGGCAGTGATGAACTGTTTGGCGGTTATTTATATTTTCACAAAGCCCCTAACGCAGCTGAATTTCATCAAGAGACGGTGCGTAAACTGGATCAACTTAATCGTTATGATTGCTTGCGGGCCAATAAGTCCATGGCGGCATGGGGCGTTGAGGCGCGCGTCCCGTTTCTTGATAAAGCGTTTATTGATGTTGCGATGAACATTGATGCCACAGACAAAATGATAACACCGCAGCGGATGGAGAAGCATATTTTGCGCGCGGCTTTTGCTGATCTATTACCCGAGGATGTCTGTTGGCGCCAAAAAGAACAGTTTAGTGATGGTGTTGGCTATGGGTGGATCGATAGCTTAAAAGCGTTGGCGCAAGAAAAAGTCAGTGATGCGCAGCTTAAGCAAGCCCACTTTCGTTTTCCGGTAAATCCACCATTAACCAAAGAAGCGTACTTCTACCGCGAAATGTTCGAACAGCATTTTCCCTCCAACGCGGCGGCGCAAACGGTTTTGGGAGGCAAATCAATCGCCTGTTCGACAGAAACGGCTTTGCAGTGGGACAAACAGTTTCAGTTGCAAGCCGACCCTTCAGGACGCTCGGTAGCGGATGTTCACAGTGACGGCTATGGTCGCTTAACCGCGCAGCCAGCTTAACCATTGCTCGACAAGCCCTGCCCATCGCTGAGTGTTTCGCGTTACACTTAGCTTTGGTCACATAGCAAAAAGGGGTGGTTGTTGAGAGCTGGTAAAGTAATGATGTGGGCGCTGTGTGCTGCTTGGCTAGCGTTATTGGGAGGCTGTCATGATACGCGTCCTTTACGCACTGAAATGGATGATTATGCCGAGCGCGTGCAACGGCTGTTGCAACAGGACGCGCCAGCCATTGAGCTGGTCCAGTCACGCTATCCGAGTAAAGTGCAGCTGCGCGTAGAGATAGCGTCGGTTGCTATCGATTGGAGTGATTTTTTTGCCACTCTCGATTGCCCACAACTGCAGCAATTAATCAGTGAGCGAAATAGCGCAACGGGCCGGCAAATGGACGCCATGACAAGTTTGTTATATGAGCTCGATTTTCATTTTCTGGTTGAACAAGAGTGTCGAGCTGGGGCGGCGCTGTCCTCAACGACCTGGCGTGATGCTTTGCGGCAAAAAAAACAGCAGCAGCCGCAAGCCAAGTGGAACGCTACATGGGCTGGTGAATATTGGCAATTAGCGTTTTCATTATCGTCTGCGCAGGCGCAACATCAACCGGTTTCGGCACCAAAAGTCATTGCGGCCATGGCTCAAATACGCCAGATCAGCCAGCATTATCATCCACGTCAACGCGCGGATCTGATCGCCGCATTTAAAACCATCGAAATGAACAAGGGAGCATTAGGTGAATTGGTGCTCGACTTGCGCTACACCGAAGCGTTACTGAACCACATGAATCAGCAGTTAGCGCAAGCGCAAGCCACGGTTTGTCGCTCACAAAAGCCGACGCAACAAGCGCTATTTTTGAAGAATGTTTTGTGGAAGTTTTTTATCAATCAAGCGCAACGAACGTTACAACAGGAGTTACAAGCTCTGCATCAACTCGAACAGGAAGTTGCATTGCAACGGCAACAGTTCGCTGGTGTTTGGCCGCGGCAAAATGACTACTTAGCGCTGTTTATGGAACCGACTTTAGCGCAGCGAATTGAGCAACTTTCCAAGCAACATGTGGCTAAGTGGCAAGCGCTAGCAAAAAGTTGCAATATGTCGATGACGAGTTAGCCTTGTCCATATAAGGTTTTAGCATCTTTGTACATTAACCAAGAAGCTAACACGTATTTATCTGACGATTCGGGAACACAGCCACGATGCGTATGGGTGAAGCCGCATGGTGCTAGAACTAAACTCCCTTTGCTGGCTTTTACTTTCGCTTGTTGAAAGTAAAACTCAGTCTCGCCACCTTGTTCAACATCATTCAAATAAATTAACCACAGTAATACGCGGTGTAATGAACGTTGTCCTTGATCGACAGGATGAGGAAAATGTTCTGAATGCCAATGGTGATAACCGCCCTTGGCTTTTTGGTAGTACTGCATATTGACATCGTCGAGACGATAAATCGATTGAATTAAGTTGCTGACATCAGCGTCGCCCATTTGTTGGATATCTTGATGGGTGATGGTGCGCACTTGGCCGGTTTTCGGATCTTGAATTGAGGGTGAAACGGCGCCAGTCAACAAGAACGGATAAGCTTTCGCATATTGGGTGACCGCCTGTAAAATTAACTGGCTGATTTGCTGACATTCTTGTTGCCAGTTAGGCAACGTTGAAATGTATAAATCCATGCTGTCTTTTTTACTTTTATCAACACCCGCACCGGTTTTTCCGGCAGTTTTGGCGGGATCACGGGTAAATTTTTCGATCAGCTGATCGCAATATTCAGGCGCCAACGCATTTTTAAATTCAACGATAAAGTTTTGCATAGTCGGTTGTATTTTTTATCAATCAGGTGAGCAAGGTAACGTAAATTGCAGACAAAAAAAAGCGGGTTGATAAACAACCCGCAAAGCAAGAGCATTTCTTATATTATTGTTTCATAGCGAGGAATTATAAGTTGAAGCTTGGTGCACAGTTGCTGCTACCGGCTTCACAGATGGTGACGGTGTACGAAGTACGCTTGTCGCCACTGTAAGACTGACTGCCATCGTTTGCAGTGGTGTCGCTGAAGCTACCGCCATTCCAAGTGATGGTGATATCGACATTGCTGCCGCTAAAGCCACTCCAGTTGAGGTTTAACTGGCTGCCACCTTTACCACGACTCCCATCAGCAGTTAGGTCACCCGATGGTGGTTGTGGTGGTTCAGTGGTTCCGCCACAGCCGTTAGCCGTTAAGTAGTCGGCCATCGCTTTGGCTTTCACAATGCCGTAACCGAAGTAATCGTCACGTCCTGCAGTGCCTTGATCTTCTGCTGTCGCTTTCATCGCTTCACGGATTTCAGTACCGCTACAGCTTGGGAAGTTAGACCATACCAATGCCGCAATACCTGAAGCACCCGGAGTTGCCATTGAGGTTCCGCTCATGTAGCCGTAATCACTCGCGCCAACTTTAACGCTGGCAGAGCTAGCCGCTAACAATGCTGCGCGGTCTTCAAAAGCGGCACCGACCGCTGGGATCGAAGTTGAGTTTGCAGTGCCCAGTGTGCCATACAGCATACCGGCTTCATTGTTGATAACGATTGCACCAACACCGCCTGAGTTTTCACAGTTAGCGACTTTGTCGTGGAAAGAAATCACACCACGGTCGATAACACAGATTTTACCAGCGGCACCTGAGTTGGTTGCTTCTGCAGTACCCATAAAGAAAGTCGCTGCACTCGCTTCGCCATTGTTTTCCATCGCTGAAGAGGCAAAGCCTTGTCCGTCTGCGGTCATTGACGATAAAGAAGTACCACCAGATGGATAAGTTGAAAGTGTATCAACACCACCGACAGTCACTTCTACACCAAACCCATCATCGGTTTCAGTGGTAACGTTTTTACCGCGTCCTGATGTTTTAGAATTGCTTGGGAATTGTGAGAAGCTAGCGATTGCGTTGTTAGCGTCGTTAGCACCGATCATCATGACTGATTTATAGCCTGCAGGGTAAGAGCGCACATTGTTGCCGTCGTTACCGGCAGCCGCCAGTACGAGGCCACCATTGTTGGTGAAGCTGTTAAAGGCATTCTCTTCAGTGCTGTTGGCACCACCACCACCAAGACTCATACTAATGATCTCAGCGCCAGCGTTAGCACACTGTTGTGCAGCATAAGCTAAATCAGAGGAATAACCCCAACCAGAAGCGTTGAATACTTTAACAATGTGTAATGGGTTGCCTGGCGCCATACCAACGACACCAAAGCCATTGTCAGCAGCGGCAATAGTACCCGCTACATGAGTTCCGTGTGGGCCACCGTCGCGGAACCAGTCTCCGGTACCAGAGTCGCTGCTACCAGTAATATTTGTCCAATCGAAATCAGCATTGTAGCCACCTGTCTCACCGGTGTCGCGGGCGATACCTGAGTCGATGACACAGACTTTTTTAGCGTTGTTCATTTGTAAGCTGACTTGGTCGGCTTGTGATTGATATACCGCATAGGGTGTTAATTGCTGTGCTGTTGGGTCGCCAGCATCATCGTTATAAAGCCCCATTGGGAAACGACGTACGTCAGCTTCAATCAACTTAATGTGTGGATTATTTAAAAGGCCTTTCACGTCAGCTAATGACTTACCATCAAAGCTTGCGGCGAAGAAACCGTCGGCGTCTAGTTGTAACTGGCCGCCCATCTTTTTGGCCAGCGCTTTTGCAACGCCTTTGTGTTGGTTATCAACTTGAATAATAAAACGACTGTCGTCGGCATTGGCTGCGCCGGCTGTCATAGCCAAAAGCGTTGCAGCTGATAGTACTGTTAACTTCATTATCTAAATTCTCCCAGTAGGTCTTGTTATCATCGTTCCCTGGTGAGAGCGGAAATCCGCTTTTCGGTTGTCCCAGTGATTAGCGCTGTGTTTCAAGCAACTGCCCCCATCATTGCTAAAAAAGCGCGATATGAGATAGTCGAGAAGCGACAATTTGTGGTTGAGAAGCGACAATTGCGCTCAATTATCGCCCTTTGAAGCCAAAAACAGCTCAGGTCCGATGTCTAATTAGAGGCGCTCTTCTTATGTTGTTTTTGGTATTGGCCTGGGGTCATGCCGAGCTGTTCTTTGAAGATTCGGCCAAAGTGAGATTGTGAGGAAAAGCCCACCTTCTGCGCCACAACGCCTACGGGCTCTTGCTTTTTTAGCAATTGTTTAGCTTTCTCCACTCGGAAAGTCTTTAACGCTTCCAGTGGGCTAAGGTCGAGTAACGCTTTAACTTTTCTTTGCAGTTGGCGCTCACTCATTGCCAGCTCTGAAGCGAGCATGGTCATTGAAATGTCGGCATCATCGTAAAATGCTTCAAAACAAGCATTTAGCCGGATTAAGAATTTATCTTCAATGGCTGGGGAGGCCATGGTTTCAATGGTATCGCGGCGCTCGTTGCCTAGCTGCTGACGTAACCGCTCGGCCAGTTTAAGGCGCGATTGAATTTGGTTTCGTAGGCGTAGCAGTAACTCTTCGGCATCAAAAGGCTTACTTAAGTAATCGTCCGCCGCCGCCTTTAAGCCTTCTTTGCGGCTTTCGGCATCGCTACGAGCGGTGAGCATAATTACTGGAATATGGGCAGTTAATTCATTGCGACGCATGACTTTAAGTGCTTCGAAGCCGTCCATTACCGGCATCATGACATCGGAGATGATAATGTCGGGCAAATACTCAATCGCCATTTTGACCCCTTCTTCGCCGTTTTCAGCCACAATGCATTGATGCTCAGCGCCAATAATGCTGAGCAAATGCTGTTGCATGTCGAGATTGTCTTCAATGACCAGTACCAAGTATTTTGATTTATGTGCGCTGCGCTGTGGACTGGTCGCTTTAGCGTCGAGGAGTTCCGACTCAATGTTGTACTCGATCGGTTGGGCGGGTGGCACTTCCAGTTGTACAGGTTCCAGCGCCGCTTGCGTGGCTTGCAAAGTTAACGTGAAAGTTGCGCCCTGGCCCAGCGCTGAGTTCAGTTGGATTGACCAGCCCATAGCAAAGCACAACTCCTTAACCAATGCGAGACCAATACCCACACCATGGATTTGTTTGCCATGGGTGTCCTCGGTGCGATAAAAACGTTGAAAAATTTTCGATTGCTCAGCGGGGTCAATGCCCACACCGGTATCACTAACGTTAATCAGCAGTCGTTCGTTATGCTGCTCGATAGAGAGAGTTACTTGCCCGTCTTTTGGTGTGTACTTAAACGCGTTGGAAAGTAAATTGAAAATAATTTTTTCCGCAGCTTGCAAGTTGCCCATCGCCCAAAAATGAGCTGAATCGGGAAAATTAAATTGAATATTTTTTTCGCGCGCAATTGGTGCAAAGCTTTTCGCTACAAAGGTTAAGGTTTGTCCTACATCGATAGCGCTTAGCAAAATGCTATGACGATTGGAGCGCGAGAGTTCGAGAAGTTGCTCCACCATTCGTACCATACGTAAGCCATTGTTTTTGGCGGTTTCAATTTGGTTTAACGACGCGGGATCTTGCAGATGACTTTTTAAGTTATCGAGTACGCCATTGATAATGGTCAGCGGGGTTCTAAATTCATGGGAAATATTGGCCGTAAACTCATCTTTCATGCGCATGATTTCCTGTTCCGCTTGTTTTTGTTCGCGAATATCAGCCAGCGCGATGACATATGCGGATTCACTGCCGGAGATCCCTTTAGAGAGCGTAACGTGGACACTGATAGCCTCGCCATCAGCATTCAGGACGTTCGCTTCCATTTCGATTCCAGCATTTTGTCGCACCAATTTTTGGCGGTAACTTTGAAAGCGAAAAAATAATGCCAAGTCGCTATCATGCTCAACTAACTCACTGAAATTCATAGTTAGCAGCTTTTCATGGGAGTGCTCAAGCAACCGCGAGGCTGCGGAATTAGCGCTTTGAATTTGTCCATTTTCATTGGTGGTAAAAATCGCGTTGTTAATTGATTCAAGTGTCGACCGATAAGAGTCTCGCTGCTGCTCGATTTTCTTTGCTTGTTGCTCTAGTTGTTGCTTGAACGTGGTGCTGGCAAACTCACTTTCTTTCAGTCGAAAGCGCAACATAGCTGTTTGCTTAATTAGCAAATACAACTGTCCAAGTGCCAAAATAACACTTAGTAATAACCAGCCGGTGAACATGCTGTAGTGAGTATTGGTTAGCTGGCCTTTGAGCAAGGTATTTTGCGTTGTTAAAGCATAGGTTGCCAAAATTAAAATAATAAAAGTTAATGGGCTGTTTAATAAGTTAAAGCGCGAAAAGTCGCGGTTAACACTGGCACTTTGTAAGTTCTTAAAGCTTTGGGTGAGGGCCAACGTAATAAAGAGGTAAGGGGTAAACCAAAGCCAATCGATCCAGCCACCACTATTCAGACTGAACGCGGTAAAGTGATTAGTTGCTTCAACTAAGTCGGCAATCAACCAGTTGGTCATAGCAAGACCGAGTAGTAAATAACCCTGTGGTTTAGCGTTGCGGGTACTGTAAGCAAGAAAAAACCAACGCGCTGAAATATAGGCATCCATTAAAAAGTAGAATAAGTAAGTAGTTGGCCAGCTGTGCACACTACCATTGGTGGTAGTACTGGGAATTATGACCAGAAAGATAAAAGCACCAAGCGTAAACGATAAGGTAGCAAGCCAAATGATCGAACTGTGAATACTGAGTAACTGATTCGCTTGGCGATAACTTTTTAGCTCGATGGCTGCAATGGTTAAAGCGTAAAATAAAAAGTAAGAGATACCACTGATTAAATTCTGAGTTGGTTTTGACAATTCTGTCCATGTTGTCAGGAACACTAACGTGAGCAACCACCACGAGAGAAAAGCGCCGCCAAAGAGTAACCAGAACAAGTGATCGAAGCGATCCTTTTTTGCATTAAAAAAGCGAATACCAATAAAGATGATGATCAGACTGAGAAATAAGAAGTCACCGAAATGATAGGCCATATAAGCCCGCTGTGACTGCGACAGTATTGGAGTCAAGTACAGCAACAATAAAACCGCGACCACACAACTAATGGTGATAACACTGTAGCGCACTGAAGGCTTTAGGGAACGTAAAGAGGGCATGAAAAAGTCTATGATCACTTGGGTATTAGTCTAGTTTAGTGATTATTAATCAGAAAAAAAAGCCGGAAAGTACCGGCTTTTTTTTGCGCGTTTTGATCCTTGCGGAGAACTATAAGCTCACAATTGGATCTGGGTTACCGTCCGGATCGTTACCAGCTGATCCATCAGTGCCCGGGTTACCATTACGTAGCATGATGACGGCACAGGCGGCTGGACT
>JABXHQ010000108.1 GCA_013373545.1 Gammaproteobacteria bacterium | reverse complement strand
CAGTAATAAAAATAAATGACTTTTGCATTTTTATCTTTCTCCCTTTTCCACAAATTGGCCCATAGTCGAATGCAGCCATTAGGTAAACGCGGCATTCGCTATGAGCTTATTGTGTTTTGCCTAACGACGGCGTCGTAATGCAGCCAGAGCTAAACCAACTAAAGCTAACCATGACATGGAGCCACCACCGCTGCCACTCGACGAACCCGATACGGTAATCGTGGCCGAAGCAGTTGAAGTTGCACCATTGGTATCAGTCACTTCATAAGAGAAGCTTTCGGTTCCTTCAAAATCGGCGCCTGGCGAATAAATTAGCGCGTCTTGACTGCCGTTAATGATTAACACGCCACTGCCAGTATAAGTTACCGAGGTAATTAAAATACTGTCACCCGCATCAATCTCAACATCGTTAGCTAAAACATTTAAGGTAACGCCGCCGCTATTAACGGCTACTGAGAAATTATCGTTATTAGCTTGCGGGGCATCGTTTTGTGGCGTAACCGTTAGCTCAATGGTAAAGCTATTACTTAATGCATCACCATCACTCACTTGTACGCTCACCGGTAATGCTCCAGTGAAATTAGCAGCCGGAGTTACTTGGGCACCATTAGCAGTGTAATTAGCGCCAGCTTGAACAACAACGGTAAAGCTAGAATCGTCAGGATCGGTAATAGAAAACTGATTGTCCTGAAGAGTAATACTGGTATCTTCGAGGAAACTAATACCGCTAGCCGCCGAAGTGATCTCTGGAGCATCATTTACCGCTAACACATCAATGGCTAATGGGAATAACGCACTGTCATAAGTTCCATCATTCACGCGAGCATTGACAGTTAAGGTGCCGTTGTAGTTGCTATCCGGAGTAACCACTGCACCTGCTACTGAGTAGTTGTCACCATCGAGCAAAGTTAGCGTGAAACTACTGGAGTCGGAATCATCTATGGTTAAATCATTCACCGAAACGGTTATCGCTTCATCTTCATTGGTCGATAAATCTTGCTGCCCGGTAATTACGGGAATACCTGCTGATTGTGTGATTGAAAAATCAACCGGCGATACATTGAAAAAACCTTGCGTCGGACAGCTCACCATAATGCGCGCATTAGCAATATCCGAGTTGGGTAAAATAACTTCTTCACTACCATCATTGCTGGTGCCACTGATTACGGGTAACGCGAAAGTCACGCCGCCATCATCCGACAAATCAATATCAACACTGCTACAGTTTACATTGCCACTATTAGTATTGGCGACATTCCAAGTAACGGTATAAGGCATACCACCGTCAAGTGTTGCATTGGTTGCTGGACTGGTAACAGTGAAAGGACCAGCACTGGTCGTTGACGTTACCGTAATATCATCAGAAACAACTCCACCAACGCCGTCACGAACCGTAAAGCGGAAATTCATGGTGCGATTAGTAGTGGGCAAAACTTCGCGAAAGTTTGAAGTTCCCGCTACGACATTACTAAGCTGAGGAAAATATCGAGTGTCTGACTCTGAGGGTAAAAATGTACGAAATAGGGGACGTGAACCGTCATCTACCATTTCCGCTTGGCTCGACGTTTGTGGGCCTAGATCGAGCTGCTCCCAAGTATAAGTTAGCGTATCACCATCGTTATCACTCGCTGTACCGGATAACATAAACGGTGTATTGGCTGGGATCACTCGGTTGTTCCCCGCATTGGCGCTGGGTGGGTTATTGTTGAGGCTGCTGAGCGTACCACATGTTGATCCACCACCATTGGTTATAAACGCTCGGACTTCATCAATACTGTAGGTATGAAACAAAGCATCGCTGTTGTTTTGAATATTTTGCTCGCCACAAATACCAGCATAACTCATGATAGTTGAGCCACTTCCTGGTTCATACGCAGCTGAGCCGGCGCGATTAGAGCCGCAGCTTCCCACACCCCCATTAAAAGTATGGTTGGCGCGAAATTGGTGGCCAATTTCATGGGCAACATAGTCAATATAAAACACATCGTTAATTGGATTACTTAAACCAGTAACGCCACGGGCTTTAAAGCTGCTACTACAAACAACACCAAGACCGGCTAAACCACCACCGGCTGTGTTAACAATATGTCCAATATCGTAGCTGCCGTTACCAATTTCGCCGTCAATCACACCGCCATTGGTTGTGATGTCTCCAGTATCATTGGCAAATGGATCAGTAGCCGGATCGGTAAATACTAACTGATCGTTGTTAGCTACTAAGTTTAATTGTATGGCTAAATCACGATTATAAATTTCATTAACGCGGTTAATGGTAGTGTTAATCGCTGCCAAACCATCGGCTACCGAGCCACCGTGATATTGGGTAAATTCGCCCGCAGCACTCACGGCTATTCGATAACTACGCAGTTGCTCGCCAAAGTCATCTGCACGTGCTTGCTCGCTACCTTGCGCCTGCGCTAATGGTTCAACTTGATCCGGTAAGCGAACTTTACTTAAGGTACGCGCTTGGCTCGCATTGTAAACACGATGGGCACCTTTATGCTGCGGAACTGGATCGATAAAAACCCAATCGCCATTGGCTTGTCGATACATTCCCGACACGCCATTAGGGGACAATTCAAAGCGCCCAGTTAATTTTGCATTTTCCACATTAATGGCTGAATAAGAACGGATATTCGGATACTTCTTTTTTAACTCGCTTGGAAAAGTTGTGTTTTCAATCAAACGGAATTTATGAAACTTTCCTTGATTATCGGGAACGGTTAAATGGATACCATTGCTTTTACTGGCTTGTTGCATTTTTGCGGCGATAGCATCGTAATTAATTGCGAAAACGACCGAGTCTAATGCCAAGACTTCGCCATGGGCATTTTGATATTGCTGTTGGCTGCTAATATTGGTCCATGCATCACTCGATTGCGGGGTCGCATGAGCAGGGGAGAACAGGGCAGCAGAAACTGCAGCTGCAATCAGTACGTTGGTAATGGGTTTAACGTGCACGGTAGCCTCCAACCGTTAAGGTATTGATAAGGTGAAAACGTAATATACTAGCTTAGTTCTACCGAATGAAATGTGACAAGTCCAACAAGGAATGAGGTAATAATGCCAATTTCAAGCGATGTTATAGCGCTAGGTTATTGAAAGTAAATGATTTAATTGACGACTTTGAATTAGGTAAATGACTAAAAAATAGTCTACGCTAAGTTAATTCGAGCGAACATTACAAAACCAATAAAGAGCCAGCGTGACCAGTCGAAATTTTGTTTTAATACAACTCCTAATTCTGTTAATCCTGCTAGTACCGGCTCGTGCAGCCGAATTTACTTATGAGCAAGTTGCCGCTATCAACCCATTTCCGGAAGGTTACTCTTACTTGTCGCGGACCGAAAAGTTACGTTGGCTAGAAAACGAAGTTTCTAAGCCACAATCGGCGCTTAAAACCTATGTATTAACCCGGCAACTTGCAATTGATTTAACCAATCATGCTAGGCGCGCGGAAGCGGCTGAATATTGCAACCGCACACCTCCCTTAGTGGCCGATTATGAATATCGAGGCCACTGTTTGTTGGCGAGTATTTCCGATGCCAGCGAGCTTGAGCTGGCAATGTTTCGCGTCACCGGTTTAGCTGAGCGTAATGGTCACCTTGACGATAAAGCCTATTTACTTAATCGATTAGCTTGGTGGATGTCACAGACTGGAGAAATTGCTCGCGCGTTTGCCTACTACGAAGAAGCGCTAGCGTCGGTACCCAATGAAAATAAACAACTACTGAATAAAATAATGTTCGATTCGGCAACCAATTATATTGCGCATGGTGACGAGCAGTATATTAATCGTGGCATTAATTTAATGGAAAAGTTTCGAGAGTCACGTCAGCAAGAACT
>JABXHQ010000117.1 GCA_013373545.1 Gammaproteobacteria bacterium | reverse complement strand
CGTAGCTCAGCTGGATAGAGTACCTGGCTACGAACCAGGCGGTCGGAGGTTCGAATCCTTCCGTGCGCGCCAAATCATAAAAAAGGCTGCAATCGCAGCCTTTTTTTTCGCCTGAAAAAAACCAATTCCCAACAATTAAATTCTTTATGTTGCTAGCAGTTGCTGTAGCTAGCATATGCCGCTAACATGCCGTGTAACTGCTTTACGGATTACACCAACCATGCTCGAATTTATTCAACAATATTCTTCGGTTTTTCTTGTCGCATCGGTACTGTTAGTGCTGGTTGCTGTGGTATTAGTTGTTCTGGTTAAACAGCAGCTAAAGGTACTAGAAGAAAAGATCACGGCCGAGCAAGGGAAAGACGATCAGCTGTCGCTTTTAATCGCTCAGCTGCGTGAGTTTCAAATTGAGCGGTTTGCTGATGCCTCCGCTCGAAACGATAAAGCTCTCGGTGATATTAAAGCGGAATTAATGCTGGTTCTTGCACAGTCAAAAGAAGCATTACTAACGCAACAAAATAAATTTGAAGAGAAAGTCACTCAGAAGTTTGAATTTAATAAACAAGAAGTTTCAACGAAGCTATCTGACGCACGATACGCACAACAGCAAAGCCTAACTGAATTCAAAGAGAGCCTCTTAGAAAGCTTAAATACGATTGATAAAAATGCCACAAAGTTACAAGTTGAATTGCGCGAACGGTTAGTGACCGAGCTGCGTACTGCAATTAAAGACATACGCGAAGAGTTAACTCAAACCTTAACCAATAACTCAGATAATATGCTTAAAGGTATTGCGCAGTTAACCACTTCAACGGATGAGCGATTAAAAGAAATCAGTGGCCAAGTAGAACAACGACTTAATGAAGGCTTTGAAAAGACGACGAAAACCTTTAATGATGTTCTAAAGCGACTAGCATTGATTGATGACGCGCAGAAAAAAATAACTGAATTGTCTACTAATGTCGTAAGCCTTCAACAAGTGTTAGCTGACAAGCGGTCTCGTGGTGCGTTTGGTGAAGTTCAGTTAAATGCGTTAGTAAGAAATGTTTTACCCGAGTCTAACTTCGCTCTGCAATATAAGTTGTCGAATGAGCGCATAGCTGATTGTATTTTATTTTTGCCCGACCCAACGGGTCATGTTGTGGTGGACGCAAAGTTTCCGTTAGAGTCCTATCAAAAGATGACTGACTTTGAATCTGGGGAAAGTGATCGAAGCGCGGCATCTAGGCAGTTTAAGCAAGATATTAAGAAGCATATTAAAGATATTAAAGAGAAATATATTATCGAGGGTGAAACTGCTAGTGGCGCGATGATGTTTATTCCTGCAGAAGCCGTGTTTGCTGAAATTCACGGGCATTTCCCGGAACTGGTTGAGCTCGCTCACAAAGAAAAAGTGTGGTTAGTTTCACCTACTACAATGATGGCGATATTAACCACCGCCAGCGCAGTAATCAAAGATGAAGCCACCCGCAAACAAGTGCATATCATACAAGAGCATCTAGGCTACCTTGCTGAAGATTTTGGGCGCTTTAAAACCCGCATGGATAATCTATCGAAACACATTGGACAAGTGAGTAAAGATGTCGACCAAATCAATACTTCCGCTCAGAAAATAACCAGTCGTTTTCAAAAGATCGAGAAAGTTGAGTTACCCGAAGAAGAGCAGCCCGGATTGCTAGAATAATCCTTTTGTGAGATATTTAGCCCAAACTGATGCGCTAAAGCACATTAGCTATGATCATTTTAATTTTTAGCAGCATCGTTAGCTTTATTGGCTATATTTAAAGGATATGCATTATTGGGAGTAAAGAGTGAGTAAAGCAGCCTCTGTCACAGATTTTTTAGCTAAGCGTTCAATCGAGTTCGAATTAGTAAAGGTTGGTCGCGATGAGAGCGGTCATTATCGAAGCGAAACAGGCCCGATCACTCAAGATGCCATTTTACGAGCCGTCACTATGCGCGCCGACGGAGCGCGTTACTTAGCGATTTTACCGCAGCCCTATTTACTTGATTTTGAAGTATTAAAACGTGTCCAAGGGCTCGATCTAACCATTGTTACCGATTATGCTTTTGATCCCAGTATTCAGTCTTTCAAACCGGCTAAATTGCCAGCATTACCACTAATGTTTGGGATGGTTGGCATTGTTGACGAGTCAATTTTTAAACGTGATACGGTGTACTTGTTCAGTGACGAGCCGAACCTATTGGTCAAGCTAACCATTGCACAATACAAGTCGCTAGTTGAACAAGATGAACGCGCTTCGTTCGCTTGTGGCGATGATAAACTCTATTCACGCAAAAGTGCGCAGCAAGACGTCACCGAGGCCGTTAGCCAGTTTACGCCGATTCGCATTAAGCAACGCATAGATGAGACTTTCGACTTGCCCGCTATGCCGGATATTGCGCAAGAAATTATGCGCTTACGGGTTGATCCCAGCGCTGACGCAAAAAAGTTGGGGGCCATCGTTGCACGAGATCCCAGCTTAGCAGCACAGATTATTAGCTGGGCCAGTTCACCTTATTATGGCTATAAAGGCACGATAGATTCAGTTGAAACGGCAATATCGAGAGTCTTAGGTTTTGATTTAGTAATGAACTTAGCGCTCGGAATTTCGATTGGAAAGTCGCTGAATGTTCCGGATGAGGGGCCACTGGGTATCCATGCGTTTTGGCGCCAAGCAGTCTATTCCGCCAGCTTGGTCGAAAAACTGTGTCTCATGATCCCCCCCAAGCAGCGTCCTGAGCGCGGCTTAGCCTATTTAGCCGGATTACTGCATAACTTTGGGCATCTGTTACTTGGGCACTTGTTCTCCCCGCAATTTAAAATGATCAATGACTATATTGAAGCAAATCCTGAAATACGACTCGAAGACATAGAGCACTTTGTGATTGGTGTTACTCATCAAGAAATCGGTGCATGGTTAATGAAAAACTGGCATATGCCTGATGAGCTAATCGTTGCAGTACGTTGGCATCATCAGGAAGAGTTTTGGAGTAAGCATGCGGTCTACTCAAATTTGGTGTTGCTTTCTAACCGCTTACTCAAGCGCATCGAAATGGGCGATGAAGTAGCGGGGCGGTTACCACAGTCGACCCTAGAGTTACTGGAGCTTGACGAACAGCAAGTTAACACGAGTTTTGAGCAGTTACTCGAGGAACGGGAATCACTCGATTTAATGTCGAAACAATTAGTCGCTTAATCACCACTCAAAGCGCTTGCTTTAAAGGGTAAGCGTTGGTTTAAGTAATTTAGGTATTGTCTAAGCTCGCGTGTTTCTTGCTGAAAGGCGGCCGCAATTGAACGCTCTAAACTGCTGTTGAAATAACGGTAGTAGGAGGGCGTTAACTCAGGTGCAAAACCACGCCTAACTTTGTGCTCACCCTGAACGCCTGGGTTAACCCGAGTAAACTTCCGCGCGATCGCATATTCAATCGCTTGGTAATAACAAATCTCAAAGTGCAAAAAATCCGTTTCACAATAGCTTCCATAATAGCGGCCATACAACTCATCATTACTCTCGATAAATAGCGCACACGCAACGGTTTCACCCGATTTCAGAGCTTCAACTAGATGAACACGATCACGAAAGGTTAATAACCATTTAAGGAAAAAGTCCTGGTTTAGATAGCCGGCGTGGCCAGAACGTTTTAAGTAAGTTCGTTGATAAAATGGCATGAAACGTTTAATCGCATCTGCTGTTAATTCCTCAGCATTTAACCAACGGCACTCAATACCCATCTCGGATACTTTGCGCCGTTCGCGGCGTACATCTTTCGCACGCTTTTGATTGAGCCCGTCTAAATAATCCTTAAAATCGCGATAATTTTGGTTCTGCCAATAAAATTGTATCGAGTGCCGAGTAAGCATTAACGGTGCTAGCTGTTTTGCTAGTGAGGCGTGAGGGTAAAGAAATTGGGCGGTCAACACATTGCGCTTGGCAAGCTGCTCAAGTAATTCGGCCACCAATTCGGCCAATGAGGTCGGTTGTTGCTGCGCTGGCATTTGCTTACGCAGGAACGCCGGTTGACTCATCGAAATGGGCGTAAATGGAAGCTGGCAAACCCATTTTGGATAATAATTAACCCCTGCTTGTTCTACCGCTTGGGCTATCGACCAATCAAATATATACTCACCATACGAGTGTTGTTTAAAATACCCGGGCAAAATCCATTGCTGATAATTAAAATGTGCCGCTTGCCATCCTTGCTCGACACCCGTGCAACCGGCTAGATGCAAAGCGTTAAAGAACTGTGGGCTATAAAAAGGACATACTACGTCGCTAGGCTCGAGTGTTTCGGTGTCTAACAGCGGAGTAAAATTAGGGTGTTCAGATTGCATTCAGTTTCTCGGTAATAAACTAAGCCTATGTGGCTAAATATGGCTTAGCTTAATAAACTGCAAGGTTAAGTGCTACGGTTTATCCAAGCTTGTCAATAAATTGACAAGACGAGTAAGCTGCTGCAAGATGCAGGTAATCTGAGGTCGGCCACATAAATTTCAACAAAATCAATCGATTGCGAGATATTAATGTTGATTAGAATTTGCTTAATAGTCATGATGATGTTTACAACTTCGCTGTTGCCCGCGGCCGAACGTCAAGGTGCGAAATGCGAAGTCATTTCGAAAGCGCAAGCCGTGTCCGTGGCACAAGCCGCGATCAAGGGTAAAGCCTTATCGGCATCCAAAAGCAAGCGTGGCGAAAATGTCGTCTACCGCGTAAAAGTACTGTTGGAGAACGGTCGTGTCCGCACCATTATGGTTGACGGATGTAAAGGAACCATTATTAAAGTCGATTAGTAACCATGAAAATTTTATTAGTTGAAGATGAAGCTGCAATTCAAGAGCAGTTAAAAAACGCCTTAAATAAAGAAGGGTATGCGGTCGATCAAGCATTTGATGGCGAGGATGGTCTTTATTATGCGACCGAGTATCCACTTGATATGGCGATCATTGATATCGGCTTGCCGAAACTTAACGGCCTCGATTTAATTAGTAAGATCCGAGAACAAGGCCATGCGTTCCCAATTTTGATTCTCACCGCTCGTTCACGTTGGCAAGAAAAAGTTGAGGGATTATCCCGCGGTGCGGATGATTATTTGGTAAAGCCATTTCAAGTTGAAGAGTTATTAGCGCGAGTAAACGCATTGTTACGGCGCTCTTCCGGATTTGCAACACCGATTATTACCCGTGGACCGATCGAACTGAACTCGAGCACCAAGCAAATTAAGTTAAACGGCGGAGAACTCGATCTTACTGCCTATGAATACAAAGTACTTGAGTATTTAATGATGAATCCGGAGAAGGTGGTCAGTAAAACTGAATTAACCGAGCACCTTTACGAGCAAGACCATGATAAAGACAGCAACGTCTTGGAAGTTTTTGTGCGCCGGTTACGCAAAAAACTCGACCCAGAAGGTCTATTAAACCCAATCGAAACCTTGCGTGGACGTGGTTATCGCATTAACCCAACCCTTTAATAACCATGCGTTATTCGTTTAAGTTTCGTCTCACGATTATTTCGTTTTTATCGCTGATCGTTTTGGCTAGCGGGGTAGCTTATTTCTTGGAGCGGGCATTCGACAATAGTTTGACGACCCAACTAAACGAACGAATGAAAACCCAGTTATTAATGCTGTTAACTGCTGCGGAAGAAGATCAACCGGGTGAGTTATATTTGCCTGAGGTGGTGCGCGAGGATACCTTCAACCAAATCGACAGTGGTAATTATGCATTTGTTTATAATGGTGTCGGCCGAGAAATGTGGCGCTCTTTTAGTGCCGTAGATTTAGATTTGCAGCTAGCTGAAGTGATTGGCGCCGGCGAATATTTCTTTGATAAAGTCGTCATTAATGACATTAAGTTTTACCGATTACGTTACGCAGTTATTTGGGAAGGTGCAGACGGTAGTGAACACTATTACCAATTTACTTTGTTGCAAGAAAGCTTTCTGTTAAAAGCCATCGTTGAAGATTTTCGAGTAACACTGTGGAGCGGTTTACTGTTTGTATTGTTTGCTATGATTGTTGTTCAACTGGCGGCTTTAAATTGGGGTTTAAAACCCTTGGATTTGATTGCCACCGATCTTAGGCGCATTGAGTCAGGGCAACAAAAATCGTTAGAGGGTGATTATCCAAAAGAGTTAACTCCACTTACTCAAAATTTAAATATACTAATTGAAGCAGAGCGGCAACAACGTGAGAAATACCGCAACACTCTGTCTAATTTAGCACACAGTTTAAAAACGCCGTTAGCCGTCATCAAAGGTGAAGTTTCTGCTCAATCAGATAGTCATCAATTAATTAACGAACAAGTCAATCGCATGGATGAGATCATCCAATACCAGTTAACGCGCGCGGTCTCGGGCGGTTCAAGTAATATGCTCGGCTCGGTGAATGTCGCTATTTGTTTAGAGAAAATTGTTTCAGCACTAGAAAAAGTTTATCAGACCAAACAGCTCAATTTCAATTTGCAGTGTGATGATAAAGCTCGCTTTTTTGGCGACGAAGGTGACTTTATGGAGATGTTTGGAAATCTCCTTGATAACGCCTGTAAGTGGACTGGAACTGCGGTTAATGTAGCGGTGAATTATGAGCAAAATACTATTGCTCAGTCATTAGTCATAGAAATTTATGATGACGGCCCTGGAATTCCCGCAGCAAAACAAGAATTAATCTTAAAGCGTGGTCAGCGTCTTGATGAACAAACCGAAGGGCAAGGGATTGGTTTGTCAGTGGTGGCTGAATTGGTGCACCACTATGGCGGTACGATAGAAATAGACAGTGAGTATGAGCAAGGTGCTTGCTTTAGGGTTTCGTTTAAATCTGTGCGAGTGTAAATTTGACGCGTAAAATTATACACTTGGATATGGACTGTTTTTACGCGGCAGTTGAGGCAAGAGATAACCCTGAGCTCGCGAATGTCCCGCTCGCAGTCGGTGGACGTTCAGATCGGCGTGGTGTCATTGCTACTTGCAATTACATTGCGCGCGAATATGGCGTTCACTCAGCATTATCGTCTGCCATCGCGAAAAAACGCTGTCCCGATCTTGTAATCGTTCCTCCTAATTTAAATAAATACCGTAATGTATCGCGTCAAATATTTGAAATTTTCCAATACTATACCGATGAAATCGAGCCGCTTTCTCTTGATGAAGCTTACTTAGATGTTACCGGCAGTGAGCACTGTCAAGGAAGTGCAACCCTGATCGCTCAAGCGATCAAACAAGCCGTTAAAAATGACTTAGACCTAACGGTTTCTGCAGGTGTTGCGCCGAATAAGTTTCTCGCCAAAATAGCCAGCGATTGGAATAAACCAGATGGTCTGAAGGTAATTACCCCGCAGCAAGTTGATTCTTTCCTTGTAAACTTACCGGTCAGTAAGATTCATGGCGTCGGCAAGGTGACGGCAAATAAACTACATAATTTAAACTTCCGTACCTGCGGCGATCTACAAGGCGTTAATGAAGCTTGGTTAGTGGAACGCTTTGGGCGTTTCGGAAGAAGCTTACACCGTTATGCCCATGGTATTGATGATCGACCCGTTCGTTCAGTACGCGAGCGTAAATCTATTAGTGTTGAGAAAACTTATCATCATGACAAGGAGTCGCTCGAAGATATCATGGAAAAACTTCCTGAATTGTTTGCAGCG
>JABXHQ010000143.1 GCA_013373545.1 Gammaproteobacteria bacterium | reverse complement strand
GAACCTGCGACCAATTGATTAAAAGTCAACTGCTCTACCGACTGAGCTAACGACCCAAATTCTGTCATGAAAACTTGCGTTTTCGTCACCGTATTTTGCGGTAAATACTGGAAATATCAACGTATTTTCCGGCTCCCCGCTCGGTGAGATGCGTATTATGCGGATTTAAAAAAATTAATCAAGCGTTTTTTCAAAAAAAGATCATCGAAGCGTAAAGATGTTGAAATTGTGTTCATTTTCGCGTGTTTTCGACGAAATTTTACCCACACTTAGCGCCTATTTTAAAGGCCCCGTAATTGCTCGATGACTTGTTTTAATTCCACTACAGCATAGTTAACATCTTCTACTGTTGTAAAGCGACCAACCGATAATCGAATCGCATTTAGCGCCATTTGGTCACTCAGGCCCATCGCTTTCAATACAAAGCTAGGTGCAACCGTTGCTGAGTTACACGCGGATCCAGATGATACCGCCAAATTATACAGTGACATTAACAGAGTTTCACCGTCGACATCGGCGACAGAAAAGTTAATGATGTTAGGTACCACTTGGCTGGGATGACCGTTAATCACAACGCCAGCTATAGCGTCTAACCCAGACTGCACAATAGCTCGAAGTTCAGCATAATGCGCGAGCTCGGCTTTCAACTGCTCAGCGGCCAATTCAAAAGCCTTCCCCATACCTGCGATTTGGTGCGTGGCCAAAGTTCCCGAACGCATCCCCCGCTCATGGCCTCCACCGTGAATAAGCGCTTGTAGGGATAAATCAGCCCGGCGCTTCACATAAAGCGCCCCGATCCCCTTAGGTCCGTAGACTTTATGTGCTGAAAACGATGCCAAATCAATATCCAACGCGGCCACATTAAAGGCCATCTTGCCAACTGCTTGTGCAGCATCAACGTGAAAGATAACATCGTGCTGACGGCATAGTTTAGCAATGGCCGCTAAATCTTGTTGCACCCCAGTTTCATTGTTAACCGCCATCACTGAGATCATACGCGTCTCCTGGGTTATGGCATTCGCGAGATCACTGAGTTCAATTAAACCGTCGCTGCGCGGGGTTAAATAAGTGACGGCGATCCCCTGCCCCTCAAGATACTCGCAGGTATCCAATACCGCCTTATGCTCAGTCGCAACGGTAATCATATGCCGACGCGTATTCGGTGCGGCTAACATCACCCCTTTGATAGCTAAGTTGTCTGACTCAGTCGCCCCTGAGGTAAAGACAATTTCACGCGCATCAGCGCCGATCGCTTGGGCCACTTGATTGCGCGCAATATCAACCGCTTCTTCAGCCTGCCAGCCAAAGCGATGAGAGCGCGAAGCAGGATTGCCAAACTGCCCTTCCATCGATAAAAACTGCGTCATCACCGCCACAACTTCAGGGTCAACGGGCGTGGTGGACGCATAATCGAGATAAACCGGCGTTTTCATAGTCAGAATGATCCTAACACTGCATTTAAACTAAGTTACTTTTCAGCCTTGTCCGGCTGCTCACTTGCAGCCTGCTGAAACAGGTCTTCTAAAAAGTCCGCCGCTTGGATCCCGGGAAGGTCGACTTTCGGCACTTCAATATTTGAAGACTCTAATGCTTCGCGGCAGAGCTTCAATTGTAAATCGACGGCGCGCGAGTGTTGCAACATACTGGAAATAACCTGAGCCACAGGATCAAACGCAATTGAACTCTCGCCGTAGGCTTCAAAGCCGATTAGCTGTTCAATGCGCTTACGATGTTCTGGATTCTTGCCTTCACTGTCGCGGACCACATGTCCAGGAATACCAATAACGGTAGCACGTGCGGGTACATCTTTGACCACCACTGAGTTAGAGCCAACTCGTGCGCCACGCCCTACGGTTATCGGTCCTAAAACTTTAGCGCCGGCGCCTATTACAACATCGTCTTCGAGGGTTGGATGCCGCTTGCCAGGATTCCATGTTGTTCCGCCTAACGTAACGCCATGATATAAAGTGCAATCATCTCCAATAACCGCGGTTTCGCCAATCACCACACCCGTGGCATGGTCGATAAAAAAGCGCCGACCAATGGTCGCCCCGGGATGAATTTCAACCCCGGTTAACCAACGGCCAATCATGCCAATAAAACGCGCTAGCCACTTAAGGCGCCAACGCCACAAGCGGTTAGTGATGCGATAGATCCAGATAGCCTGCATGCCTGGATAACAGGTTAAAACTTCAAACCAATGGCGTGCGGCTGGATCACGCTCGAAAACACTGTTGATATCTTCTCTTATGCGGCGAAACACCTTAATGCCACCTCTTAAAAGTTATTCTTGATTATCAAATTTACGAATCGCGGCCAAATAGCCACGCATTAAACGAACTTCACTATCGG
Source organism: Gammaproteobacteria bacterium (assembly GCA_013373545.1). Classification (GTDB taxonomy): domain Bacteria; phylum Pseudomonadota; class Gammaproteobacteria; order Enterobacterales; family Kangiellaceae; genus Pleionea. The sequence continues at coordinate 3,944 of JABXHQ010000143.1, read as the reverse complement.
TTAGTTGCGCCTTGTTAAATATACGTCGAAAACGCATTTGGATTTTCTTCGGCTTTAATGGATTATAAAACCCGGAGGACTCCATAACTTGCTGCCAATGGGCAAACATCTGTTCGATATCCGCCGCAGTTGCCGGCAGCTCACCGGCATCATCGTCCTCGGGAATCACCACCACTTCCTGCTCTTGGGCCAACGCCGCTAAGCGCAGCTCATAAGCAATCAACTGCATCGCCGAGGCCACGTTGAGCGATGAATATTCAGGATTGGTGGGAATGCAAACGTGATAATGACACATCTGCAACTCTTCATTGGTGAGTCCAGAATTTTCTGTACCGAATAGTAGCGCTACTGGACGTCGCTCTGGCTCAGCAGCAATCTTTTCGGCGAGCTCGCGCGGCTCTAGCATTGGCCATGGTAAGGTTCGACTACGCGCGGAGGTGCCAACAATTAATTTTGCGTCGGCCACGGCGTCTTCGATATTGGTAAACACTTGCGCGTTTTGCAAGATATCGTCCGCCCGCGAAGCACGACGCGTTGCTTCAGCACAAGGAAACTGCTTGGGGTTCACCAAGCGTAAATGCTGCAGTCCCATCGTTTTTAGGGCACGCGCGCCTGCGCCAATGTTGCCGGGATGCGTCGTATGCGACAGTACAAAGTTAATATCGTTTAACATATTCAGCCTATTCGAGAGCCGTTTTAGCCCATTCAAGTGCATTTGCGCCGGCATTTTAGCAGAACTCAGTCAAAAAGCGGCAATTACCAAGCACTATGACCCAATAATTTGTTGTTCTACGCTGGAATTCACGAATTTCATATTCAAATTTCCGTTACCTTCTGCTAGACTTCGGCCCCAATTAAGACAGGGCTCCGCTCTCGTTTTATCTATAGCCTTCTTTGGCAAACGTTCTTATACAAGGTGATCTCGACATGCATCCATTGCAAACCATTGCAGTCCGTGCGGCGCGCGCGGCTGGCGATACGATTATGCGCGCAACTGAAAATATGGATAAAGTTAAAGCTGACGTTAAAGGTCGTAACGATTTTGTTACCGACATTGACCGTCGCGCTGAAGAACGCATTATCGAGGCCATCCAAAAGACGCACCCGAATCACTCCTTTTTCGCTGAAGAAAGCGGTCACACCGGCACCGACTCAGACGTCGAGTGGATCATTGATCCCATCGATGGAACGACCAACTTTGTTCGTGGTATTCCCCACTTTGCGGTTTCAATTGCCGCACAAGTTAAAGGTAAAATCGAAGTGGGTGTTGTGTATGACCCAGTGCGCGAAGAGCTATTCACCGCATCACGAGGCAGCGGTGCCCAACTCAACGGCAAGCGTATTCGTGTGTCACAAGCCACCAATCTTGAGCAAACCCTTTTAGCAACCGGCTTTCCGTTTCGCTCGATGGAACAGTTTGAACAATATCAAGCGCTATTTGCCAAACTTTACCCACAAGTCAGTGATATGCGTCGCGCCGGTTCTGCAGCTCTCGATCTCGCATATGTTGCTGCCGGCCGCTTCGATGGTTTCTGGGAGTTCGGCTTAAAATGGTGGGACATTGCGGCGGGCTCGCTGATAGTAACCGAAGCCGGTGGAATGCTCAGCGACTTACAAGGTAACCCTAACTTTAAAAATGCCGCGTCATTACTCGCAGCGAACCCGAAAATCTTCAAATCTATTTTAGCGGCTATCCGCTAATCCCTTGCTATCCGTGGTGGCTCAAGTGTCGCCACGGAAAACGCCATAGGTCCAGTTGTCAGTAAGAGACACTCTGCCCTCTTTAACGACAAACGGCTATAACCAACTATTCTAGTAGGATATTTACCTGAGTGATTTACTCAGGTATAATTCGATGCAGTTTCTGTTAGTAAAGGTAAGGCTATGAAATTGACTACCAAAGGCCGTTACGCCGTCACAGCGATGCTCGACTTGGCAATCCATGCCCAGTCCAATCCGGTATCACTGCAAGATATTTCGGGTCGCCAAGGGATCTCCCTCTCTTATTTAGAGCAGCTTTTCGCTAAGTTACGCCGTCACAGCTTGGTAAAGAGTGTGCGCGGGCCCGGTGGCGGCTACCAACTGCAAACTCCGGCTAACCAGATAGTTATCGCCAGTGTCATTGACGCAGTCAACGAGTCAACCGACGTAACCGCTTGTGGCGGAAAAGGCAATTGCCATGACGGCCAGCAATGTATTACCCATGACTTGTGGTGCGAATTGAGTTTACAGATCCATCAATTTTTATCTGGAATAACACTGCAAAACGTTATTGACCAGCAAGTGGCCAAGCAAGCCCAAACTAAAGAAAATAAAAGTCGCGAACAAGACACTTTTATTCTTTCAGAAGTAAGCTAATTGCCTAGATATCTGGTATAATTTGCGCCCATTTTTACCGGCGTTACAGCATAAGTTAACTAGCGCAACTGTCATTGGACGGTTACGCGCCGCACTAAGCAAAGTTTCGGGTTAAGGCATTCGTAGCCGCCCTGTTGTTGTGATTCGTTACCAGCGACTCACTTAAAAGCTTGAAAATTGCGGCCACATTACATCGATTGGAGCAAAGTTAAATGTCTGAAGTCATTAACGAGCGAATAGGTAAAGAATACAAAGCCGGCTTCGTCACCGAAGTCGACTCCGAGACACTACCGCCCGGACTGAATGAAGATGTCATTCGAGCCATTTCGGCTAAAAAAGGTGAGCCCGAATGGATGCTCGAATGGCGCCTCAAAGCCTTTGAAATTTGGCAAACCATGGCAGAGCCAGAATGGGCCCATGTTAACTACCCTAAAATCGACTTCAATGAGATCTCATACTTTTCGGCCCCCAAAAGCATGGCGGACAAACCGAAGAGTTTGGACGAAGTCGATCCGCAACTGCTCGAGACTTATGAGAAGCTGGGTATTCCCCTGCATGAGCAAGAAATTTTAGCCGGTGTGGCGGTTGATGCCGTATTTGACTCGGTTTCGGTCGCGACCACTTTTCGTGCAAAGCTCGAAGAAGCCGGCGTTATTTTCTGTCCGATTTCAGAAGCGGTACATAAATACCCAGAGTTAATTAAAAAGTACATCGGAACCGTTGTGCCCGTACAAGATAATTTTTATGCCGCACTTAACTGTGCCGTTTTCTCTGACGGTTCTTTTGTCTATATTCCCAAAGGCGTCCGTTGCCCAATGGAACTGTCAACTTACTTTCGAATCAACGAAGCTAAGACTGGTCAATTTGAACGAACGCTGATTGTCGCTGACGAAGGTAGTCACGTTTCGTATCTTGAAGGTTGTACCGCACCGATGCGTGATGAAAACCAATTGCACGCAGCTGTGGTGGAGTTAGTGGCACTCGACAACGCCGAAATAAAATACTCAACCGTACAAAATTGGTACCCTGGTGACGAACAGGGCAAAGGTGGCATTTATAACTTCGTAACCAAACGCGGGATCTGTCATACCAATGCCAAAATTAGTTGGACACAAGTCGAGACCGGCTCAGCGGTTACTTGGAAATACCCAAGCTGTGTACTAAAAGGCGATAACAGTATTGGCGAGTTTTATTCGGTCGCACTGACCAATAACTTACAACAAGCCGATACCGGAACCAAAATGATTCATCTTGGTAAAAATACTCGCTCCACGATCATTTCAAAAGGTATCTCGGCGGGTAAAAGCCAAAGTTCCTATCGCGGCTTAGTGCGCATGAGCCCAATGGCGGAAGGCGCGCGCAACTACACGCAATGTGATTCGTTGCTGATTGGTGACAAATGCGGTGCACATACTTTTCCGTACATTGAAAGCAAGCATCCTTCGGCAATCATCGAGCATGAGGCTACCACATCGAAAGTCAGTGATGATCAATTATTCTTGTGCCAACAACGTGGCATTGATCCGGAAAAAGCTGTTTCAATGATTGTGAATGGCTTTTGTAAAGAAGTTTTTAAAGAGCTCCCG
>JABXHQ010000122.1 GCA_013373545.1 Gammaproteobacteria bacterium | reverse complement strand
TTGTCGTTAATCCTTAACTCGGCATGCTGGGGTGCAACTTTATCCGACGCTATAACAATATTGTTCGCAGGGTCACTTCCAATGGAAATCAGAGAATCCACCAGCCACATATCGGGCCGCGACTTATCTCTGAACTGCAGCTTTAACATCCACTCACTTCCTTACGTAGAGAACACCGGTGTACACCCTGAAAATCACCGAAGCCTATTATTCTTGGTTTTTATTAAATTCTACCTCATTTTACACAATTCGCGCAGCTGTTTGCGGAAAATGCCTTGGTAGTATGATCAATCAAAAGTGAATAACGCCTGCCGCTTAGTGACGCGGCGTTTGCTGACGACACGCATACCCTCTCTGGGCCTTGCGCATCTCAGCGATTAAGCAAATCGAATCCCTAATTTGCGATAGACAAAACCTAACAACCAAGCAGGTCCTACCAACAAGTAAAACATATCTTTAAAAAATGATGGCTTTTTGCCTTCAATATGGTGCCCAATGAACTGACCGATCCAAGCCACGACAAAAATTCCAAGTCCAACCTGCCACGCGGCCCACGGACTGTTAATAGCGATCCAGTGGCAAGCCAAAACCGTCGCGGTGGAAATCAACAACATGCCAATGGCAATCGACCACGAAATCGTACAGTAAAACAGTAGCGTCAAGGCAAGAAAAATCGAAGTCCAATTAAGCCAGGGGGAAGCAGGGAATATGTCCGGCACGGGTATTGACCAAACCATTAGGGCAACGCTCAAAAAAATCGCCGGCACACAAATCCAATGGATCAGCTTGTTAGTTGGGTTTTGATGGCTTTCTCCGTATTCGGCAAACCATTGACTAGCAGTTTTCATAACATCGCCCTACTATAGACACTTATTGCCTCACTATACCACCGGGGTTGGGGATAACAAAGTATCAACAATGAGGGCGTTATGGCGAGTACCATTACACTACTAAGCGATTTTGGCAGCCAAGATGGATACAGTGCAGCCATTATTGGGCGCTTGTTGAAAGAAGCGCCGCAGGCACAACTCATCGAAGTCAGTCATGACATCACACCGCAAGACGTTTGGCAGGCAGCACTGGCCTTGCGGCGCTATGCCCACCAATATCCCGACAATACCTTACATATGGTCGTGGTGGATCCTGGAGTTGGCTCACAGCGTCAAGCGCTCGCCCTCCATTGTGACAATAAACATTGGCTGATTGGGCCTGATAATGGCGTATTGTCTCTCGCAGCCAGCGATTACAAGTCGGTAACCGCTTACGCGATTAAGCCATCCACGCCATGGTGGAATAAACACAGCAGTTTCGATGGGTTAGCCCTTTTTACCCCAGCAGCGGTCCAACTCAGTCGCCAAGAGATCCCGCTTGAGCAATTATTGGATCCCATCATGCAGTATCACCAGCTCAATTACCCAAGTGCCGAGCTTATCGGAGAGCAACTCATGGGACAAATCGTGGGATTTGATCGCTTTGGCAATGCACTGACCAACATTACCCGCGCAGATTTGCCCAGTCATCGAGAATTAACGGTTTATTGTGGTCACTTCGCCTTCCCCTTGGCAGCCTTCTACTGTGCCGCACCGGCACATGGCCGCGTTGCGTTGATAAATTCGGATAATCAATTGGAACTTGCGGTGTATCAAGGCTCGGCAAAACACGAGCATCAACTGGAGGTTGGCGATCATGTTTCGTTGTCCTTGGCATTAACGGCTGCAAACAACGGATAAAAAAAATTTGCGCAAACACAAACTTTTTCGCGCTGTTGCTCGACTAATGGCTTAACTGAGAAAAAATGCAGCGTCACTATGTTATTTAACGAAAGCGATCAACATCTTATCGACAAAGCCATGAGCGGCTCTGAACGCGCTTGGGTGAAGCTTGTTCGACGCCACGAGAGCCGCGTCTACAACTATTGTTTACGGCTTTGTGGGTCATCGAGTGATGCGATGGATTTAATGCAAGAAGTGTTTCTCGCGGTCTATCGAAACCTGCCCAGCTTTCGTGGCCAGAGCCAGTTCATTACCTGGCTATTTCGGATTGCTGCAAACAAAGCAACCGATTGGCTGCGCTCGCGCCATCGCGTGCCGACCACCGGTGCCGAAGAGATTCATCCGCATCATAGTGTAACGGACAGTTCCCCGCAGCACGAAGTACAAGCCATGCAAGGCAATGCGAAAATCTTAGCAACGCTAGGCCAGCTGCCGCAGGAACAACGACAAGTGGTCGAACTCAAATTCTTTCAAAATTTTACGTTTGATGAAATCGCCAACCAAATTGGCGTTTCTCCGAATACCGTCAAGACCCGTTTATATGCCGCCCTTAAGAAACTTAAAGGGCATCTGGAGGTGCAAAATGTCGTGTGATCATCAACTACTCGATCAATACCTATTCGCTTACCTTGACAGTACGCTCGATCCAGCTACTGCACGCGCTTTTGAACGCTGCGTGGATACCTGTGAGCATTGTCGTGACGTTTATCATGGTGCCATTGAAGCCAATAACTTATCGCAGCAATGGCAAGCGCAAACTCCACAGCAATGGCACCGCGCTAAATTCGCGGTTGCACGCAAAACTCCTCAGCGTTGGCAATGGCTTAATGGCTTATCATTAGCCACATCAACTTTGGCATTGTTATTGGTGTTGTTCCAAGTGGAATTTATTTCAACCGACGCCGGTTTCAGTGTCAGCTTTGGTGGCAAGGGCTCACAGCAACAAGTCGCCGACTTAGTCGAAGCCAAATTTAATAACCTCGCTGCTCAGCAAGTCAGTTACATTGACGCTCGATTCGAAGAACAAAAGTTGCAACAAGTGAATGATAACCAGCTAATGCTGACCACCTTGATGCAACATAATCGACAAGAACGTCGTCAAGATCTCAATACGTTAATGGCAAGTTGGTTGCAACAACGCGATATTGATCAAAAGAAACTCAATCAACGGGTCGACTATGTTGTCGAAAACCAGATTGAAAACAATAAAGCCATTAATAAAGCATTAAAAGTTTCCAATTGATTTCAAGCCGCTGTAAACACAAAAATCGACAGTCGTGCTTTAATTGAAATCAATATTTAATCGGTCAAATAAGATCGCATATTTATCAGTAAAGGTTTTTTTGGAGGAAGTTATGTTTAATCTTAAGTCTGTATTACTAACAGCGGTTACCAGTGCCGCAATGTTAGCGGCCACAACGGTCAATGCCAAAGACTTTAGCGCTATTAATAAAGATATGCGCATTATGAAAAAGATCATCGAAACTTCGATTGCCGGTGGCAACCGTTACAGTAATCGAGTTGAAGCTATGTATCTCGCTAATCAAGGCATGGTGTTTAAATTAAGCGCCACCTCAATTATTCCACTGCCAGAGTTTGATGGTGACTGGGAAGCGTGGGGGGAATCGGTTGGCGCTTCCACTTTATCGGTGGTCCAAGAAGCAATACCCGCCATTGCTCCGGTGCTGCCACCAGAAGCACGTATGGAAATGGAAGCTGAATTGGAAGCCAGCATTGCTGAACTCGATGGCTCTTACGCCGATGTTAATGAAGAAACTCGAGAAGAACTACGCCGCTTACGCGAAGAGGCTCGCTCGCGTCGTGATGAATACCGCGATCACTTACGCGAACTGCGTGAAATTGAGCGCGAACGCTATCGCGCTGAGAAAGAACGCCGCAAAGAGCTTGAAAAGCAAAAGCTTGAGGTTGAAAAGCACATTGCTGAATATAAAGAAAAAATGAAAGAGTACGAAAAGAAAATGGAAGAGTACCGCTCTATTCGTAAGAAGAAAGTGGCCGAACGCAAAAGCAATATTGTAAATGAAACGCTGACCGCTCTGTGTGACTACAAGGCATCGCTACGAGCACTTGATAACGATGAGTATGTCACCATAATTTTTGCAGACTTTGCGAGTTCTCGCGATGGTGATGATAAAGTCTTCGTGTTTCAAAAGTCCGACTTGCTTGACTGCGACAGTGATAAAAAAGGGATTGAGCGCCTGATCAGCAAAGCGACGGTCTATCAACAATAAGTAAATGCAGCCAGCACTATTTAGTGCTGGCTAATAATGATGAATTTGGTTTCATGCTGGCGTCCTTTTGAAATAATCAATTCCACTAGCCTGTTTTATTCCCTTCTCTCTATTTCGGTCAAGTCAGCGGTGCGCGTTGCCCAAATTTCCGGACGCCGAAAACTATATAGATACATCGCAATAGTCACTGGGATATAACTTTGCGACAACAAGAAGCCAACGAGCAGCGACATTTGAAATTTAGCGCTCAGGCCAAAGTTATATTCAATAAGAAACCATCCTAAGGCGACTAACCAGCGCGCGGCTAGCAAGAGCATCACCAGTACCCAAAAATAACGATGGAACAAGCGAACCCCAAGACAAAAATAAAACAAGCCGATTAAGGCTAAAGCGTCTAATCCAAGATGGTAAAAGAACAGGTTGTTTATTAAATTCGCCTGTGCCGCCAAAAAAGCACTTCCCGTAAGCAGTAATAGGTAGGCGACCAACAGTATCCACCAACCATAAGCGGCGGTGACTGATGACTTGGAAATTTCAGATTGTGGTGGTTGATACATGTTATTTCAGCTCGTGACAGTATATTGAGGCGGCGTGTTACTTGGAGCGTTCGTCTTTTAAGTCGCTAAAGTTTACCGAATCCCAGTCCGAACGTCACCTTCACTATAAAGCTTCAAACGCGAAGGGTCATCAGCATTTTTGTGTGAGCTTCTAACGCAATACTTTTGCCGAGTATGGATATCGATGGTCCGCTTACAGCGCCTGCAGTGTTGCGGGTAAATTATGACTGCAGAGGCGTTTGCTATACTTGTGCGAAGCATTATAAAACGAGCCTATCACCAGATTATGTCGGTAACGCCTGCATTTAGCCGCTTTTTGCATAAATTCTTTGTTTCCACTTGGTTACTCTTCTCGGTCGTTATTGCCGCAGCTGCGGCACAGGAGCGAGTGCCAACCCTTGCCAATATCTATCAATTGTCACCCGAGTTTATCACTCACTGGAATGAGCAAACCAACGCCGCGCAAGATGATGCCGATATCCTGTTGCCGCAACTCGACGCGCAGATTGCTGAAATAACTGACATACGCGAGCAGCTCTATGCGCAACTACAATTGGTTGCGGTGATGATTACTCTAGAACAAACCCCAAAAGCCAAAGAGTACTTGCAGTCATTAGAAACTTCCGTCAAAGAGTTAAACGATCCAACCTTTCACGCTTTATTTCAATCACAACAAGCTCGAGCCTTGTTTAACAGTGCCGATTATGCAGCCGCACTTGAGCTGACTGAAGCGGCATTAGCGCACTACTTAACTTTACAAGAGCCCAGTGAAATACTGAAAAACCAATTCTTGCTCGCACAAATCTATTACCACCAAGGAAAAGTAAAGCTAGCGTTAGATGAGTATCTGGCCATTTATGCTATTACCAAGCAACAACCCAATGGGGAGTTTCATAGTAAGCTTGTTGCGTCTATCGCGCAGGTATATAGCAACACTGGCGATCATGAAAAAGCCATCGAGTTTTACAAAGAATCCCTTGGACTAATTAATATTGAACAGCAGAAATTTTATGCCTCAGTGGTCCTGTTTAACATTGGTGTGGCTTATGAAAAGGTCGGCGACTATGACAACGCGCAAGATTATTTAACCCAAGCGTTAAATTTAAGTATTGAGTTGAATGATGACATCGGCAAAGCCTACGTTTGGCGCGAACTCGGTGAAATTTCCGGAGCACAGAGCCGTCATCAACAAGCTATTCGCTATTTTACTCAGGCTTACCAAGTTGTGACACAGGCTCAAGATCTGCGCATGATGACCAGTTTAAATATCCAATTAACCGAAAATTATCACGCCTTAAATAATGTTGAACTGACCAATCAACACTTAGAGTTGGCCATTAACCAAGCTCAACAGTTGAATGTTCGACCGGCGCTGCTTAAAGTACACCAATTAGCCGCTGAAGTTTTTTCACGCCAGCAAGCTTACGCCAAGGCTTTTCAACATCAACAACGTTACACCGAACTGCTTAAAGAAAAATTTGACGAGGAAAATGCATCTCAACTTAGTGAACTCAAAGTTAAGTTTGATAGCGAAACCAAAGCCGCCAAGAACAAATTGCTGCAACAAGAAAACTCGCTCAAACAGCTGGAATTGGCGAAGCAGCAAACTCAACAACAACTGATGTGGGTCTCGATGGCTTTAGTATTAATTGCGATGCTCGCGGTTCTGATGGGTTTGCGCTCGCAAGTTCGCGCACGAAAACGGTTTAAAGCAATGGCAATGACTGACGAGTTAACCGGCGCACCCAATCGACGGCATATTTTAGAGTACGCCCGGCGCCAATTATCAATTGCGCAAGATAGTCAGAATGACCTAATCATTGCGATGCTCGATCTGGACAAGTTCAAAGCGATTAATGACCAATTTGGCCACGATGTTGGTGATGCCGTACTCATCCATTTTTATCAAAGCACCCAAGCAAAGCTGCGTAATCTAGATCGGCTCGGCCGCTTCGGTGGCGAGGAATGGCTATTAGTGATGCCCGGTACTGCAAGCGCACAAATGCACAGTATTTTTGAGAAAATTCGTCAAGCGATTAATGCAGCACCCATCGATGGTTTACCCGAAAACTATCGACTAACCTTTTCCATGGGCGTCGCTCACGTTCAAACTTCAGACGATCTCGATAGTCTTATAAAGCGAGCAGACGAAGCTGTCTACCAAGCAAAAGCCCAAGGAAGAGATCGCTGCATAGAAAGCGCTTAAGTCAGTTCATCTCAGCTAATTATAAAATTATTGCGCTTACCTCTAGGATTTTGCAGCACGAACTCCTACAATCGCCATTCAACCGATTATGATAATCACGAATAAGGAAAGACCATGATAAAAGTAGGTGATCAACTTCCCGCCGCTACCTTTCAGTTATTAACTAAAGATGGCGCCTCAAATCCCACCACCGAAGAATTATTCGCTGGCAAAAAGGTCGTTTTATTTGCGGTTCCTGGTGCGTTTACGCCGACCTGCTCGGAAGCCCATTTACCCGGTTTTGTGGTCAATGCCGATAAAATTAAAGCATTGGGTGTCGATAGCATTATTTGTTTGTCGGTGAATGATTCCTTCGTCATGAAAGCATGGGGCGAAGCCAGCAATGCCGAAGATATTATTATGCTGGCCGATGGTGGCGCAGCGTTTACTAAAGCGATTGGTCTTGCAATGGAAACCGGCGACTTTGGCGGCACTCGCTCACAGCGCTATTCAATGATTGTCGATGATGGCAAAGTGACTCACTTAAATGTTGAAGAACCTAAGCAATTTGAAGCATCAACTGCGGATGTGATTTTAACTCAATTAGGTTAAGTACTTTAACCGGGCTTGTTACTGGCAAGCTCGGTTTGTATTTCTCGGTTTGTATTTCTCGTTAAATATTGCTCGGTTACAACTAACCTGACTAAATTGTCGGGACCGTTTCCGCCAACTCGAGCATCATGTTTAAACAGCTCTCACCCGACATTTCCATTGGGGTAAACTCTCGACAGCACGAATACTTGAGATTGACCGCTTCCGTTAGTTTCACTTTTGGCACATACCCCATCGCCCAATTGGCAAACTTTCGCTGATGCAGCTCTTCGTACTTGAGCAAGTAAATATTTTGATGGCGCGGATCTTTTAAGATTTTTTTATACAGCTCATTCACACTTTCGCGCGATCCTTCTAAGCACTGCAAAAAATACTCGGTATTAAAGCACAGCATGCCGGTAACATTTAAACGAGTATTATGGGTTTGTGCCGCTGTTAAGATTTGTTGAATATCATTTTCGCTAAATGGTTGTACTACGGTGCTGACGTATATTAACCGGACCAAAAACATGGGTATGTACTCCCGAAATGACAGTGTTTCTTTAGAATAGTCGGGATTGTTAGATATTCAAGTGACTGGCGGCTGAGTCCTTACGAGCTCAACCGCACCAGTCAAGCCTATTCTATTTAGTACTCGGTTGCGTTATGGCTGGTGTTTAACAACCTTGCCGTCTTTCATAACAAAATGAACACGTTCCATCTTTCGCATATCATTTAAGGGGTCACCTTTTACCGCAATGATATCGGCGATCTTGCCCTTGCTAATGGAACCGAGCTTATTGTCAATTCGCAATAACTTTGCGCTTTCAATAGTGGCCGACTGAATCGCTTCGATGGCTGGCATTCCAGCTTCCACCATGTATTGAAATTCGCGCGCATTTAGACCATGTGGAAATACACCGGCATCGGTTCCAAACGCAATCTTAACGCCTCGTTTGTAGGCCTGGCTAAAGGTATTTTGAATTTGTGGGCCCACCGCTTTTGCTTTTGGCTGCACTATCGCTGGGTAAGTATCGGCTTTCTCAGCAACCCATTTTCCCGCAGTAATGGTCGGTACGTAATAGGTCCCTTGCTTTTTCATCAAACGCATTGCTTCGTCATCCATATAGGTGCCATGTTCAACGGAATGCACGCCGGCTCGAATGGCTCGCTTCATACCCTCGGCGCCATGAGCATGTACGGCTACGGTAAAGTTGTAATCTTTGGCAGCTTCCATTATTGCGGCCAGCTCATCGTCGGTGAACTGCGGGTTATCGCCACTTTTAGCTAACGATAATACGCCGCCAGTTACCGTCAACTTAATGACTTCACTGCCTTCTTTATAACGTTGACGCACCGCTTTTAACGCATCCGCTCGACCATTAATAACCCCTTCTTTCGGTCCAGGATCTTGCATTAAATGATGATTCACGCCGTTAGTCGGGTCGGCATGCCCACCGGTGGTTGCGATACTCTTGCCGGCATTAAAAATACGCGGGCCAGGAATGGTACCTTGATCGATCGCTTTATCGAGCTCGACGGTGACTTTTGGGTCGCTACCCAGATCGCGTACGGTGGTAAAGCCAGCGAGCAACGTTTTTTGCGCGTTGACGACTCCGCGAATCGCATAGAAAGACTCTTCGTGAAAAAACTTTTCCGTGTAAGCATTTGGCGAGGCACCACTGGTTAAGTGAGTGTGCATATCCATTAAGCCAGGCATTACCGTCGCATCTTTGAGATCAATGGCATCAGCGCTCGATTGATAGCCGGCGGTCACTTGAATGATCACGCCACGGTCAACCACGATGGTTTGCTCTTTTAACACCTTGCCAGACAAAGTATCGATTAAGCGACCAGCGTGAATCACTTGTTCTGCAAACAACGGCCAAGCCACCAGCAAGCTTATCGTTACGGCAATTTTTTTCATCTCAACCCCCACCCGTTTTCATTATAATTTTTGTTCATTTAGCTAATCTTATAACAAGCGCAGCGTAACTACGCAACTTTCCAACACTT
>JABXHQ010000150.1 GCA_013373545.1 Gammaproteobacteria bacterium | reverse complement strand
TTTGCCGATTTTATTGGCAAACCCAAAGCATGGCTGGGTGGCGGCTTTGCATGCAGGTTGGCGCGGACTGGCCGATGGCATTATTGAGCAACTTGCTGAACAAGTAGACATCGGTGCGGGGACCTGCGCTTGGATCGGGCCCGCGATTTCGGGGCCAAACTTTGTTGTTCAACGGGATGTTGTGGATTATTTTGTTGCCACAGATTCCGATTACGAGCGTTTTTTTCAACCGTTTGTTGGCGGTTATCATGGTGACCTTATTGGTATTGCGCGACATAAGTTGGCAACAATGGCGATTGCTCATTATGGTGGCGAGCATTGTACTTATGCCGATGCGGAGCGGTTTTATTCCTATCGCCGCGATGGCGAAACCGGGCGTATGGCCAGTTTAATTTGGATGGAGTAGCAGGTGTCTGTTGAGTGGATTAGTGTAATAGCGGTTGGTTTGGTGTTACTCGTGTTCGCCGGTCTTGGATTAAGAGCCAATGGAGCTGATTGGGGATTTTGGGTCACCAATATGATAGACGGTTGGATCCGAATTTTTTGTCGCTTTTATCATCGCCTTGATGGCGACAATATAGCGGTGCCGGAGCAAGGCGGTGCAATCGTAATTGCTAACCATATATCTGGGCTAGATCCTTTCTTAATGATAGCATCGTGCCATCGTCCACTGCGCTTTCTTATTGCGAAAGAAGAGTATGAGCGCTTTGGTTTGAACTGGCTGTTTAAACTGGCTAAGTGCATTCCAGTTGATCGCGGAGGTCGCGTCGATAAGGCCTTTCGCGAGGTTATACGAAGTGTCAACCAGGGCGATGTGGTAGCACTGTTTCCCCATGGCAAAATTCATCTCGACCATGAGGAGCGAATTAAAATTAAACCGGGGTTGCGCAAGCTGGTATTAAAGTTAGAGTGTCCCGTTTTTCCTTCACGGATTGAAGGTGTTAAAGGGCCCGGAAGTGTTTTTACCGGAGTCATACTTCGTGGCAAAGCGCGTCTAACCAGCTTCCCACCGATGGTGATTGAACATTTTTCGAGTGATGACATCGATTTGGAAATCGGTGCTTTATTACTTGGGCGTCAGATTGTTGAGTCTCCGTCGACACCATCTCATTGAGCAAATTATTTAAAAGATTCATTTAGTCAATTTTCATCGACCGTTGAATTTCTAGATAAAAGCCCCAAAATTAGTAAGAGATTAAGATATTAACGGGGTAACCGCCCATGCGAATGGACAAACTGACTAGTAAATTTCAATTGGCTATCGCTGATGCTCAGTCATTAGCGGTGGGTCGTGATCATCAATTTATTGAGCCACTGCATTTAATGGTAGCGCTGCTGAATCAAGAAGGTGGCACCGTTAGGCCCTTATTAACCAAAGCATCCATTAATGTGCATCAACTGCGCTCTCAATTACTTGAAGCCTTGGACCAAGTGGCACAGGTACAAGGTCACGATGGTGACATCCATATTTCTAACGACCTAGCTCGCTTGTTAAATCAGTGCGATAAGTTATCGCAACAGCGTAAAGACCAATTTATTTCTTCGGAATTGTTTGTGTTAGCTGCCGTCGATGACAAGGGCGCATTAGGTAAAATTCTAGCGGAGCTGGGTGCGCAAAAGGCGAGTATCGAGCAAGCGATAGATGAGGTTCGTGGTGGTCAAGCGATTGATGATCCGAATGCAGAAGAGCAGCGCCAAGCGCTGGAAAAGTACACCGTCGATCTAACCGAGCGTGCTGAACAAGGCAAACTCGATCCGGTTATTGGTCGTGATGATGAAATTCGCCGAACTATTCAAGTTTTGCAGCGACGATCGAAAAATAATCCGGTGTTAATTGGTGAACCTGGAGTGGGTAAAACGGCGATTGTTGAAGGGTTAGCGCAGCGTATCGTCAATGGCGAGGTGCCTGAAGGCCTAAAAAATAAACGGGTTCTTTCCTTGGATATGGGCGCTTTAATCGCAGGCGCAAAGTTTCGCGGTGAGTTTGAAGAGCGCCTGAAAGCGGTACTGAATGATTTGGCCAAGCAAGAAGGGCGAATAATTTTGTTTATCGATGAACTGCATACCATGGTGGGGGCCGGTAAAGCGGACGGTGCGATGGATGCGGGCAACATGTTAAAGCCGGCGTTAGCGCGGGGCGAATTACATTGCGTGGGTGCGACGACGCTTGATGAATATCGAAAGTATATTGAAAAAGATGCGGCGTTAGAGCGACGTTTTCAAAAGGTACAAGTCGATGAGCCAAGTGTGGAAGATACCATTGCCATTTTGCGTGGTCTAAAAGAGCGTTACGAGGTGCATCACGGCGTGGAAATTACCGATCCTGCAATCGTCAGTGCGGCTACATTATCGCATCGCTATATTTCAGACCGGCAACTTCCTGATAAAGCTATAGATCTTGTGGACGAAGCAGCGAGTCGAATTCGCATGGAAATTGACTCAAAACCTGAGGAAATGGATAAGCTTGAGCGGCGGTTGATTCAGTTGAAGATTCAGCGCGAAGCTCTGAAAAAAGAAAAGGACGAAGGCTCGTTAAAGCGACTGTCAGATTTGGAGGAGCAAATTGCCGAGCTAGAGCGAGAGTTTGCCGAACTCAATGAGATTTGGACCGCTGAAAAAGCCGCCTTGCAAGGCACAACTCATATTAAAACTGAGCTTGAGCGTGCACGTATGGAGTTGGAAGCCGCGCGCAGGGCTAGTGACTTAGGACGTATGAGTGAATTGCAATATGGCAAAATCCCCGAGTTAGAAAAGCAGCTCGACATGGCCACGCAAGTAGAAATGCAGGATATGACGTTGCTAAGAAATAAAGTATCCGACAATGAAATTGCGGAAGTGGTTTCTAAGTGGACTGGTATTCCGGTATCGCGGATGCTTGAAGGGGAGCGCGATAAACTGCTGCGTATTGAAGAGGCTTTACATAAAAGAGTGGTTGGGCAAGAAGAAGCCGTGACTGCGGTGTCGAATGCTATTCGGCGTGCCCGGGCAGGGCTAGCTGATCCCAATCGGCCGAACGGTTCTTTCTTATTCTTAGGTCCTACTGGGGTTGGTAAAACCGAGCTGTGTAAAGCGCTCGCGGAATTTTTATTTGATAGCGAAGATGCCATGGTGCGTATCGATATGTCGGAGTTTATGGAAAAACACTCGGTCTCGCGGCTCATCGGTGCTCCACCGGGATATGTTGGCTACGACGAAGGTGGTTACTTAACCGAAGCAGTGCGTCGTAAACCATATTCGGTAATCTTGCTCGATGAGGTTGAGAAAGCTCATCCGGATGTGTTTAATGTTCTCCTTCAAGTACTTGAAGATGGCCGTTTGACCGATGGCCAAGGACGTACCGTGGATTTTCGAAACACCGTTGTAGTGATGACGTCAAACTTGGGCTCTGATGTTATTCAGGAAGCTTCAGGAAGCGGCGATTATGCTGCGATGAAAGCAAAAATCATGGACGTTATTGGTCAGTTTTTCCGTCCTGAGTTTATTAACCGAGTGGACGAAACCGTGGTGTTTCATTCGCTTCCTGAATCAGCGGTCAAAGCCATTGCAAAGATTCAGTTGGCTTATTTAGCAAAACGTCTTGCAGATCATCAATTGAGTTTGGAAGTCGATGAAGATGCGCTTAGTTTGATTGCCAAGCGTGGTTTTGATCCGGTTTATGGCGCTCGCCCGTTAAAACGCGCCATACAGCAGTGGTTAGAAAATCCTCTTGCTAACAATATTTTGCAAGGCCGCTATCAAGCCGGTGACGTTATTGTGGTACAAGCGGATAATGATGAAATTGTCTTTCGCTGATACGAGTAGGGCATTAAAAAAGCGAGCCGTAGCTCGCTTTTTTGTTATATGGAGGTGATTACTTTTTTTTCGGTTCGGCCGTACAGTATTGCTTTACCTTGTCTTCCATTTCGAGTTTTTTCGCTGAGCGTTCTTCCTCGGTCATCATTCTTGGTTCACCGTCGTCACCAGTTACTTTAATGCGAGTTGCTGTGGCGAGTGTTTTAAGGTTTGCTTGAGCAATTTTGCACGCTTGGTTCATTTGCTCTTGCGCTTTATTTAACTGCTCACGAACATTTTTATTGTCTTGTTCTTCAGCTTTCATTTTTTCGGTAATCGGGGCTGGCGCATTGCCTTTTGAGTCGCGAACTTTGATGCGCTCGTAAGGAACTCCTTTCGGTGGGCGGTCACCATACTTGATGTTGCCTTCGGCGTCTTTCCACTTATATAACACTCCGGCCTGAACCGCGAACGACAATCCAATACAAGCGATGCCAACCAAAATACGAGACTTAATCATTACCAAAACCTTACTATATTCAATCTGATACCGCTTAATATAGCGCTTTCAGTGAGTAAAAGTTAAGGGGGAAGTGGAGAAAAGTTGTAATTATTTGGCCTGAATCTCAGTTTTTAAGCCATTTTCTTTAACGAAACCCATGACATAACTGAACATTTCGAGTTGTTCGATCGCAAGTTTTGCGTCGACGATGACACATTTGACACCATCAATGACCGCTGGCCGCAGCAAGGGCGAGTAGTACATACGTCGGTTGCGGAAAGTACACAAGCTGCCACAAAGACGCTCAGCCCAATCCGAAGGACGGAACTTTTGTCCTGCTTGGTTAAGACCAATAATGACTAATTTTTCATTTTCAGCAAGCTGCATGGCGTTAGTTTTAAAAAGTTGAAGTCGTGCACCCGTTGCGCGCGTATCTTGACATAAATAATGTTACTGTCAACCTTGGAATCCGCATCCTTTCGTTTATCATTAGCGAAATACAAGGTACACTAAGTAATTGATTCAATTTACTATTAGGTATATTAGCAGAGACTATTCATTCTGCTACCGATTGAGACGTATATATGACAGAAAATGACATCAATAAGAAGGCTCCAGCGCGGGGAATTTATTTACTACCAAACTTGCTGACAACTGCAGGATTGTTTGCCGGCTTTTATGCTGTAGTGGCTTCCATGAAAGGTCAGTTTGAGCCAGCCGCCATTGCCATCTTTATTGCCATGATTATGGATGGGCTGGATGGACGTGTAGCGCGCATGACCGGAACCCAGTCAAATTTTGGCGCGGAATACGATTCGATGGCCGATATTGTCTCGTTTGGCGTAGCGCCGTCATTGGTTGCCTATAATTGGGCTCTCGTTGATCAAGGCAAGTTAGGGTGGTTAGCCGCATTTGTGTTTGTGGCTGGTGGAGCTTTGCGTTTGGCTCGCTTCAACACCCAGTTGGGAACAGCCGATAAAAAATACTTTCAAGGCTTAGCGATTCCTTCCGCTGCGGCCATTCTTGCGGGAATGGTATGGCTGGGAGTGGATTTAAAGATCGATGGACGCGAATACGGCTTTTGGATCTCGATTATTACTATTCTACTCGGGTTAGCGATGGTGAGTAATCTTCGTTATTACAGCTTTAAAGAAGTCAATTGGAAGGGGAAAGTTCCGTTTATCGCTGTATTGGTGATGGTATTGGTCATTGTATTAGTCGCCTATCAACCTCCGGTTGTACTGTTTACCGTGTTTGGAGGCTACGCCTTATCGGGGCCGGTTTTAACCCTTTGGCAAAAGCGCAATCTAATGAGCTTACGTCGTAAACGCTCGAAATCAGGCAATGATGCAGAGACCGAAACCGAATCCAGCACAGCGGTACCTGATAAAGAGTAGTGGTGTGTAGTGTCTTATCAATGGCTCAACTGATCAATGTATCTTGGCAGTTGAGCTAGCTTTTATGTCCATTCGACTATTTTAAACGTATGACTTCGTAACATTTCCTTGATTGCATCATCTATTCTATAACGAGTGACCGGCCACCCAAGCTGGTCGGTGGCGCAAGCATTAAGGTGAGTTAGGATGGTGATATGTTATTGAAGAACACTCGAGTAAACCCGCGCATTGATGAGCACGAAAGCCAAGTCATCTCGGAAACGGGGTACCTAAACCGTCGACAATTGTTAAAGGGCACTTTGGCTGCGGCCGCTTTGCCCGCATTTGCCCGCGCTCAATCACCCACTTACTCAACCACCGAACCGCTAACCTCAGAATATAGTGTCACTCACTATAATAACTTTTATGAGTTTGCACTTAGCAAAGATGGACCCGCGCGTCTGGCGAAAGACTTTCAGCCGTTGCCTTGGCAAGTGACTATTGATGGTGAGGTTGAGAAGCCGTTAATTTTAGACTTCGCGGATATTCTAAAGAAAATGCAAATCGTCGAACGTATCTATCGACTGCGCTGTGTTGAAGCTTGGTCGATGGTGATCCCTTGGCAGGGGTTTGAGCTGCGTGAACTACTGGCGCTCGCCAAGCCCACTTCAAAAGGTAAGTACGTGCGTTTTGAGACGTTACATGACCCAAAACGGTTGCCGGGCCAAAAGCGCGGCGCACTTGGTTTCTTTTCGCTTGACTGGCCTTATGTAGAAGGTTTGCGCATTGATGAAGCGATGCACCCGTTAACTTTAATGGCGACCGGTGTTTTTGGTAAGCCGTTACCGGGGCAAAATGGTGCGCCGCTACGTTTGTTAATTCCTTGGAAGTATGGCTTTAAGAGTATTAAGTCGGTTGTTCGTATTTCTTTGGTAGAAAAGCCTCCGCTAAATACCTGGCAGCAGTCGGCTCCCAATGAATATGGCTTTTATGCCAACGTTAATCCGCAAGTCGCGCATCCTCGGTGGAGCCAGGCCAGTGAAAGACGCATTATTGATGAGTCGTTTTTTGGCACCAAGCGCATCGATACCCAATTATTTAATGGATACGGTGAGTTCGTTGCTGAGCTATATCGTGGCATGGATCTAACCCGGAACTATTAATGACCCGTACGTTATATAAGTTGGCAGCTCATTTAGCTGCACTGATGCCTTTTGCCTACTACTTAGCCGGCGCCTATTGGCAGTGGCTTGGCGCAGACCCGCAAGAACAAATATTGCACGGCATGGGTATTTGGAGTTTTTACTTTCTTTTATTAAGCCTAGCAATAACACCACTGCGTCGATGGCTTGGTTGGCATGGGTTGATCCATTATCGTCGAATGCTGGGACTGTACTTTGCCTTTTATTTATTGCTGCATATATTAGTTTACCTGTGGCTATATTTAGGTTGGCGTTGGGGCGAGTTTGGAAGCGAACTTGTTAAGCGGCCATATTTAACGTTAGGTATTGCAGCTGCATTACTGACGCTCCCGCTAGTCGCGACTTCAACCCAATGGGCTCAGCGCAAGCTCAAACGGCGTTGGAAACAACTTCATAAAAGTGTTTACCTAATTGTGCTATTGGCTTGGGTGCACTATTTCTGGCAGGTAAAATCAGACCTTAATGAGCCCTTGCTTTATCTAATGATTGTATTTGCATTACTGGGGTATCGTTTTTGGACAAAATTCCATCAAAAAGCGGCTGGTTTGAACAAAAAATCACCGCTTTAAAGCCGTTGTAAAAAAACTTTAATTTTTTTTATTTTATCGCTTGCCAAGGAGAAAATTATCCTTATAATGCGCGTCTCGCTTGGGGCAACAAGGCCTTTCTCCTAGAGAGATAGAGCAAGTTTTCAAGCGGTTTTGCAGGACGCAAAACAAACTTAAAAATAAGTGTTGACAGGATGTTTTAGTGGCGTATAATTCGCGCCCCAACGTTGAGAAAACAACGTTGCGTTAGCAAGGCAAGTTCCTACTAACACTGTTCTTTAAAAACTTAGATGAAGTAATCTGTGTGGGCACTCAAATGGATAACGTCAATAACGACATTATCGATTGAGTGACCTGAACTAAAGATTCATTTTGAA
>JABXHQ010000141.1 GCA_013373545.1 Gammaproteobacteria bacterium | reverse complement strand
CACCTGGCGGCGCATTAAGCGTAGTGAATACAACGTCGAGTTACAGCCCAAATGATAAATTAAATCTAGCGCTGCCGAACAACACGCAAGCTGACGATCTGCTAATGTTATTTTTAAGTCGTACGGACGATCTATTACCGCTACGACTCAATGGCTGGCAAGCCGGTGCAGCTTGTTTTAAAACCACCAATGGACAATCGAGTTGTCACGAAATTCCTGATTGTATTGAATTTGATGGAGACTATTGTCTACGTTTTGATGGCGGTCGCGGCCGTGATTTAGCCACCGTTGTGTTCTATAAAACCGCGCTCGCTAATGAACCTGATATGAGTTTTAATTTGCGCGGAAATAAGCCTACTTGGGCGATTCTTACGACGTTGCGTGGCGCGAATAATCAAACGCCCATTTATGATGTGAATACCGCCAGTAATGATCGTTCGCCTGACAGTCGATTCCCTTCAGTGAATGGCCCGTTAGGCGGCTTGTTACTTTTGTCGATGGCGTTTGACGATACCACCGCGCGCGATGACTTTCTTGCTCCCAGTGGAATGTCGACTTTGCAATGGATTGCTGGATCCGATGAAGCCGGTTATTTATACGCACAGTCGTTAGCGGCGGCAGGTGCAACCGGTGAACGTGTTACTCGTGGTCCCGGTGGTCCAAATGCAAAAGACGCTTTAATTGCTTTAACGGTACAGCCCAAAAATGATGATACCGGTGGCAATCAAAGCATTCGCTTTGAACGTAGCATTATCAGCGGCAGTGATGATGTTGAACAAAGAGCCAATGGTGCGATGTATGTGAATAGTTCGGACCTCGAATTAGTTTACGACAACGGCAATCAAATTGTGGGATTACGCTTTACCAATATTGAATTGCCCGCACGAGCGCAAATTGAATCAGCGTATATCCAATTTACCGTCGATGAGAGCAATAGTCAGTCGACCCAATTGGCGATCCGCATCGAGAACAGTGATTCAGCCGCCGCTTTTGCGACTCAAGACAATGCGCTTAGTCAACGCGACCAGTCGAGTAAGTTTGTGTCATGGCAACCACAGTCGTGGACGTCGATTGGAGCTCAAGGCGCCGATCAACGAACTCCTAACTTAGCGGAACTGGTGCAGGATGTGGTCAACCGACCGCAGTGGCAATCGGGGAATAACTTAGCGTTTTTTATCAGTGGAAATGGCGAACGCACCGCTCAGTCTTTTGAAAAGTCAGCCAGCAATGCTGCGCGGTTAATGATTAACTATCGAATGCCAGAGCAAAACAATCAACCGCAAGTAATCGAAGCGGAGACTTACCAAGCGAGTGCTGACGTAAGGGTTGCAAATAATCATGATGGTTACTTCGACACAGGTTTTGTTGATTATGGCGGATTAAACGCCTGGGCCGAGTGGCCATCGCTTGACGTAGCAAAAAGTGGTCGTTATCGGATCACATTTCGTTACGCGAATCGCGATTCCATGGCGCGTCCAATGCAACTATCGATTAACAATCGCGACATTAGTGAAGTTGCTTTTACTCCAACGCAAAGTTGGACCGATTGGCAAAGCGCAGAGTTAGAGGTTGATTTGGCAAGCGGCGCAAATGATATCAAGCTGACCGTGTCGACTGTTGAAGGGGGACCGAATCTCGACCGAATCATTGTGACGCCGATAGAGTAATAAACGCAAGGTAAGGTGAGTCAAGTTGTATTCGTTTCGCTAAAATGGCTATTTGCGAAAGTCGAGTTAGCTAACTAACGGTGTAATTTTCCGACGAACAGAGGAGCAGCCGACTATCTAACAAGGTAGCCACTCAGAAACTAACAAAGGTGCAGGTATCCCAAGCATTATTGGGACCTTCGCACCCGCGTAATTATGGTTGAATTCATATTGAAAAAGAGTACCCTAATGCACTGGCACTTATTTTCATGGATTCGACTTTGCGCTTAACACTCAAAAGTATTCAAAATCCGGTTGCGGTATTAATCGTTAGCGTTCTGCTGATGCTAATGGGTGCGTTATCCCTGAGCAACATGCCCGCACAGTTATTGCCGGATATTGAAAAGCCAGTGCTGACCGTTATGACCTCGTGGCCCGGAGCGTCACCGGCTGAAACCGAAGCCGAACTTACTGTTCCCATCGAAGAAGTATTAACCGGTACGCCCGGTATGACCGAGATGCAAGCATGGAGCATGGCTGACTTTGCGTTTATGCAACTGGAGTTCGCCATTGAAACCGATATGTCGATGGCGCTTATTGATGTGATCAGTCGGTTGAATCGTTTACGACCACTTCCAGCAAATGCTGAGAAGCCGCAAATTATGATGGGGGAGTGGGGCGATGCAAACGACGTCTTGATTGAGTACTTTATACAGCAACTTCCTGACAGCCAATATAGCAAAGCGGAAAATGGTCGTTATTTGCGCGAAGTGGTGTTGCCCGAGTTACAATCCTTATATGGTGTTTCAAGAATCGAATTTGATACCGGCACCTGGGGATCAGGCGATCAACTGCGCATAGTCTTCGACATCTATAAGGCCGCTGATTTAGGTATTGATATTGCTCGTATTCCAGAAAAAATTGGGCGTAGCGGCAATATATCCAGTGGTGTAGTGGATGTTGGACGTAAACAGTTTACCCTGCGTTTCGAAGGACGCTATGATATTGACGAGCTGGCCAGCCTTATCATTGAATGGCGCGATGGTCGGCCTATTAAATTATCGGATCTAGCCACCATTGAAGTCGGACCCGGTGAAGCCAACGGATTTATCTATCAAAATGGCAATTCAAGCTTTCGATTAGGTATTCAAAAAACCAATGATGCCAATGTACTGCAAGCACTCGAAGGCGTAAAAAATAAGCTCGATGAATTGAATCGTGAGACGTTTGCTGAGCGCGGCTTGTTTGCTCAATATTCGTTTGATCCGTCGCGCTATATCCACCGAGCCATGAGTTTACTCGGTGGCAATTTGGTGTTGGGCATTATTTTAGCCATAACTGTTTTATGGCTGTTTCTACGGCAATGGCGCGCAACACTGCTGATTGCTTTAGCGATCCCTATTTCCTTATTAACCACCTTTATCGTACTTAAAATTACTGGTCGTACACTGAATGTTATTTCACTGGCGGGTCTGGCATTTGCTTCGGGAATGGTACTCGATGCCGCGATAGTAGTCTTAGAAAATATTGTTCGCTTGGAGGAAAGCGGAGAAGATAAAACCAACGCTTGTGACAAAGGGGCAACTCAGGTATGGGGCGCTTTATTAGCCTCAACCGCAACCACAGTCGCGATTTTTATTCCGATTATGTTTTTAGAAGATGCCGAAGGCCAAATGTTTGCCGATTTGGCGATGACAATAGCCATAGGCGTGAGCATTTCTTTAGTGGTTGCGGTGACTATTTTACCTACGGCAGCACGTTACTTTATGACGCAACTGCCCGATCGAGAGCATCGTATTGAAAAAAGTGTTTGGCGCAACCTAGCGGATAAAATT
>JABXHQ010000133.1 GCA_013373545.1 Gammaproteobacteria bacterium | reverse complement strand
CGTAGCCAGGTACTCTATCCAGCTGAGCTACGTGCGCGTTACTTTTGACGTTTTGCCTCTGTCGAGAGGGGCGCTATTATGATGTTGGCTTAGTATCTTGTCAACAAAATATTTAGCTTTTTTACATCATTCGCCTAGTCGCTGAAAGCCGCAATTTTTGTTCAGTTTAGTCAACTAATTGAAACAAAAAGATTGGCGGAGAGAGAGGGATTCGAACCCTCGATACGGGATAAACCGTATACTCCCTTAGCAGGGGAGCGCCTTCAGCCGCTCGGCCATCTCTCCTCTCAGCGGCGGCAAATGTTACCTTAATGAAATTAAAATGCAAGCATTAATCAAAGTTATTCTGCTGAATTTCCTGACATTTCTTTTTCACGTTGAATTCTGAGGTAGATTTCCTCACGGTGCACCGAAACTTCTTTTGGCGCATTAACACCGATACGAACTTGGTTTCCTTTTACACCAAGAACAGTAACGGTTACTTCGTCACCAATCATCAGTGTTTCACCAACACGTCTTGTTAAAATTAACATCCTAACTCTCCTTATTGAATCCTCGATAAATCGAGGAAATATTACAGCACTTGATATGAGGCGCCGCATTATAACAGTAAGTTACAAGCTTGTTGATAGTTTCATCAAACATAGAATTCGCGACATCTCTATCACAACATGGCTGACTGCTAAGTACCCTGCATGACTATTTTAGGCTAGGACGAAGCGCAACAGTTCCCTGTAGAAATGATATTTTGCTTGTCCTTGCACATCTAATAATGGTTTACGCATAAGTATAGAACACGGAGCGTGCGCTGAAAAAAATAATTTTTCAGCGCTAATCAATAGTCACATTCCCTTATATTACAAACAGTTAGCAAGCTTTATTAATCTAATTTATAAGACTCGATGATTGTTCTGACTTGGGCAATCGCAGCGTCGAGCTGATCAGGGTTTGTTCCCCCTGCTTGTGCCATATCAGGACGACCACCACCTTTACCGCCAACCGTTTCCGCAAGACTTTTAATGACTTCGCCTGCTTTGATTTTTTGAGTAAGGTCTGAAGTCACGCCAACGATCAAACTTGCCTTGTCGTTAAACTCTAATCCCAAAACAATCACACCAGAGCCGAGCTTATTCTTTAGCTGATCCACAAGATCGCGTAACGCTTTAGGTTCAACGCCTTGAAGTTTCTTAGCAATAACCGCTACCCCATTGATAGATACAGCTTCATTGACTAACTCAGCACCTTGATTCGCCGCGAGTTTGCTTTGCATCGTCGCAAGCTGTTTTTCAAGCTCTTTAGCGCGAGAAAGCGCTTGCTCTACTTTTTCACTTAATTGAGTAGGTTCTGATTTTAAAAGCTTAGCGCTGCGCTTTAAGACTTTCTCTTGTTGTTGAATAAACTCAACGGCAACCATACCCGCAACGGCTTCAACTCGGCGAACGCCCGATGCTATGCCCTGCTCTTGAACAATTTTAAACGGACCAATGTCTCCAGTTCGGGTCACATGGGTGCCACCACACAATTCGGTAGAGTAGTCTCCCATAGTTAACACACGCACTTCATCGCCATACTTTTCACCAAATAGCGCCATCGCTCCTTTGGTTTTCGCAGCATCCATACTCATCACTTCAGCGACAACCGCATGGTTGTAAATTATGTGTTGATTAACGCGCTTTTCTACCATAGCTATTTGCTCATCGGTCATGGCTTCTGGATGTGAAAAGTCAAACCGTAATCGGTGCTCGTCCACCATAGAGCCTTTCTGCACAACGTGCTCACCCAAAATTTCTCTTAGGGCCGCATGGATCAAATGAGTCGCGGAGTGATGCTTAGCGGTCGCTGTGCGTTTTGCTGTATCGACACAAAACTCTGCTGACTCACCTACCGTTAATGAGCCGCTAACCACTTTAATATGTAGAGCAAAAGCATTATTAATTTTTTGGGTGTCACTCACTTCAGCAAAGCCATTAGCGGTCTTCACGGTTCCCTTATCACCGGCTTGGCCACCTGACTCCGCATAGAAACAAGTTGAATCGGTAATTAAAATGCCCTCACTACCTTGAGCAAGTGTGTTTACAGCATCGTTGCTACTAAATAAGGATTGAATAGGCGCATTATTTTCTGTCTGATCATAGCCGACGAACTCAGTAACGGTGTCGACCGCTAAGTTGTCGTTATAGTCTTTATTGAATTGACCGGCCGCTTGCGATTGTTGCTTTTGCTTAGCCATTAGTTGCGCAAAGCCATCTTCATCGATGGTCAAGTCACGTTCACGAGCGATATCTGCTGTTAGGTCCACTGGAAACCCATAAGTATCGTAAAGTTTAAAAACGGTTTCACCCGAAATTACTTTGCCACTAAGTTGCTCAAGATCATTTTCTAAAATTTTCATTCCATTATCGAGAGTACGGGCAAACTGCTCTTCTTCACGTAATATAGTTTGCTCGATAATGCTTTGTTTCGATCGTAGTTCAGGATAAGCATCGCCCATTTTTGCAGCCAGTGCTGCGACCACTTGGTAAAAAAAGCTTTCTTTTGCGCCTAGTTTATGACCATGACGAATCGCACGTCGCATAATTCTTCGCAGTACATAACCACGCCCTTCATTACTCGGCACCACTCCATCAATAATAAGGAACGCGGTTGAGCGGATATGGTCGGCAATAACCCGTAGCGACTTATTATTAATATCCGAAACATTAAGTATGCTGGCAATCGATTGGATTAGATCGGCGAATAGATCGATTTCGTAGTTACTATGAACGTTTTGCATTACCGCTGCTATTCGTTCAAGTCCCATACCGGTGTCAACCGAAGGTGTCGGTAAAGGCTCCATGCTTCCATCTTTAAGACGATTGAACTGCATGAAAACCAGGTTCCAGATTTCAATATAACGATCGCCATCTTCTTCCGGCGAGCCAGGAGGACCTCCAGCAACTTCAGGACCGTGATCATAAAAAATTTCTGAACAAGGACCGCAAGGGCCGGTATCACCCATCGACCAATAATTATCTTTTTCACCAAGGCGAGAAAAGCGTGTTTGATCAATGCCAATTTTATTAAACCAAATATCTTCCGCTTCTTGATCATCTTTATAAACTGTCACCCAAAGTTTTTCAGCGGGTAACCCAAGTTCTTTGGTCAAGAAGTCCCAAGCAAAACGGATCGCCTCTTCTTTGAAGTAATCGCCAAAACTAAAGTTACCTAACATCTCAAAGAATGTGTGATGGCGCGCGGTATATCCAACATTGTCTAAATCGTTATGCTTGCCCCCCGCTCGGACACATCGTTGTGACGAAGTGGCGCGGTTGTAGTCGCGAACATCCGTGCCTAAGAAACAATCTTTAAAGGGCACCATGCCCGCATTGGTGAACAGCAAAGTGGGATCGTTGGCAGGGATTAATGAGGCACTGGCAACGCGGCGATGTTGATGTTGCTCAAAATAACCGAGGAAAGCTTCTCGGATCTCATTACTCGACATAAACTTCATAGATCATCCTGTTTCTGCTGTTCTAGTTGATACATGGCCTCTATTTGTTCATTCGAGAAGCCACGGTACATTAAAAATCGAATCTGCTTGGCTTTTTCGTTCCAGTCAAGCGGAAGGCAATTATACTTCTTTTGCCACACTTGTTGAGCGAGTTTTTGCCATTTCGGCGCAATGTTTTCAAATCCGAGTTCAATTGTCGAGTGATTGACGCCTTTTTGTGATAATTCTTGGCGTATTTTGCGCGGACCAAAGCCACTTTCAATGCGATGTCGTATCCAAGACTCGGTAAAGCGAAGATCACACTGCCAGCCTTTTTCAACTAGGCTATCGAGGGCAGAGGTTATATCAGTGGCGTAAAAGCCTTTGGCGGTTAACTTTTGTACAAGCTCATGGTAGGAGTGTTCGCGCCGAGCGAGCAGCCGAACGGCTCGCTCTAGCGCAGTATCTTTAGGTTTACGATTAAACCTCTTCTGCAACCTCTTCGGCCTCCGGTTTACTGCCTTTGCTTGGAAGCAGCTTGGCACGAAGGTTACGCTCAATGTCTTGTGCCATTTCAACATTTTCTTTCAAGAAGTTAATCACATTCATTTTACCTTGGCCAATTCGCTCACCATTATAGCTGTACCAAGCACCTGATTTTTCTACCAAGCCTTCTTTAACACCTAAGTCAATGAGCTCGCCTTCTAAGGAACTTCCTTCGCCATACATAATTTGAAATTCCGCTTGACGGAACGGCGGTGCTACTTTGTTTTTGACCACTTTCACACGCGTCTCATTACCCACAACTTCATCTCCTTGCTTAATCGAGCCAGTGCGACGAATATCCAGTCGAATGGATGAGTAAAATTTTAACGCATTTCCGCCAGTTGTTGTCTCTGGTGAGCCAAACATAACACCAATTTTCATTCGAATCTGGTTAATGAAGATAACCACACAGTTGGCGCGTTGAATGTTAGCAGTCAATTTACGAAGTGCTTGTGACATTAATCGGGCTTGTAAGCCCATGTGCGAGTCGCCCATTTCCCCTTCAATCTCGGCCTTCGGCGTTAATGCCGCAACAGAGTCAACAACAATAATATCAACGGCACTCGAGCGTACTAGCATGTCGGTAATTTCGAGTGCTTGTTCTCCGGTGTCAGGTTGTGAGACTAATAAGTCATCTAGATTAACGCCAAGTTTTTCGGCGTAAACCGGATCGAGCGCATGTTCTGCATCGACGAATGCCGCCGTTCCACCATTTAACTGACAGTTTGCTACCGCTTGTAAAGCAATGGTTGTTTTACCCGAAGATTCTGGACCATATACTTCGATAATACGACCTTTCGGAAATCCGCCAACACCCAATGCTAAGTCGAGGCCCAAGGAGCCAGATGAAATGACTTCAAAGTCACGTGTTGCCCCGGCGTCGCCCATACGCATAATAGAGCCTTTACCAAATTGGCGCTCAATTTGTGACAGAGCGGCACCCAGTGCTTTTTTCTTGCTGTCTTCCATCGTTCGTTCTCCAGTAATTCTTTTGATGTAAGTTAGGGGGATTATTTCACATAACTACTCAGATGACTAGCACTATTTTGAGTTGTATTTTAACCTAAACACGAGATGGTTAGTTAACTCAGAAAACCATTAGTATATTTTGTTTTTAATCAATAACTTGCAATAGATATTTAAGTGCATTTATAGCTGTTTGTTGACGAATTTCTTGGCGATCTCCGCTGAATTGATGTAGGTTCGCTTGCTTTTTACCTGACTTCGATGCCACGGCAATCCAAACCGTGCCAACCGGTTTTTCACGGCTTCCCCCAGAAGGACCCGCAATACCCGTCACCGCAACTGCAGTATGAGCTTGCGAATGGTCCAGAGCGCCCAGAGCCATCTCCTCTGCTACGACCTGCGAAACGGCTCCAAAACGTTCAAGCGAAGTCACTGCGACACCTAACATAGCTTGCTTGGCCGCGTTACTGTAGGTGATAAACCCCGCGTCAAAATATGCAGAACTGCCAGCCTGGTCAGTTAGCCATTTCGCAATCAATCCGCCTGTGCACGATTCAGCGGTAGCAATTAACCATCCTCGCTGTTCATATTTACGCGCAATTTCAGCCAATAAAGCTATCTCGTCGTTCATTCTATTCTCCTCGATTTACCGAACTTTTCCTAGAGTTCAGCAGTCGCCTTCAGTACAATTCGCTCCATGAAAACCTCTAGCCAAAACATTGTCAATGATTTGAAAGCGCATACGCCAATGATGCGCCAATACTTGGGTATTAAAGCTGCCCATGCCGATCAGTTGCTATTTTATCGCATGGGTGACTTTTACGAGTTATTCTTCGACGACGCCATTCGCGCTTCCGAACTGCTTGATATTACACTGACTAAGCGTGGTCAAACGGCCGGTGAGCCTATCCCGATGGCCGGGGTACCTTATCACGCAGTAGACAACTACCTATCACGGCTGCTTAAACTCGGTGAGTCGGTTGCAATTTGTGAACAAATTGGCGACCCCGCAACTGCAAAGGGTCCTGTTGAACGTAAAGTCGTGCGTATATTGACGCCTGGAACTGTGAGCGATGAAAGCTTACTGGCACACGACAGCGTACAGTTTTTAGCCGCCATTTGTATGGTTAAACAACATATTGGATTAGCATGGCTTGACTTAGCTGGTGGTCAGTTTTGGATCAGTGAATTTGATAATGAAGAAGAATTACGCAGTGAACTTGCTCGTTTAGCGCCTGCTGAACTGTTGATTCCTGAAAATTGCAATTTTGCCGTGCAGCACCCATGTTTGCGGCGCCTGCCCGACTATTACTTCGCTATTGAAGAAAACAAAACGGCCTTGTGTACTAAACTTGGCGTCGCTAGTTTAGCGTCATTCGGCTGTGAGTCTTTTACGACTGCCATCGGCGCAGCTGGCGCGGTGTTTGAATATGCTGAAGAGACCCAACGGGGACAGTTACCACACATTAAGCAAATTAGCCCGTTTTTTAATCACCAGTCGATTCGACTCGACGCTGCCACCCGCAAAAATTTAGAGCTTACTAAAAATTTACAAGGTGGAGAAGACAACACATTACTGGCCACCATCAACCGTACTCGCACGGCAATGGGTTTGCGACTTTTGAAGCGCTGGCTGCATCAACCTTTAGCGTCAGTCCCGGATGTTACGTTACGCCATCAACGAGTCGCCGCATTAATTCAGTTTGGAATTACGGAACTAAGCGAGCATCTTAAGCACATCAGTGACTTTGAACGAATCGCAACACGAATCGCGTTGGGTTCGGCACGGCCAAGAGATCTAGTGCGCCTATGCGACAGTCTGCACTACTGCCAGCAAATCAAACAAGCACTTGGCGGCAGTAACGATAAACAGTTACAACAAGTTGCTCAATCATTACAAGATTTTAGCGAGCTACGTGCTTGGCTAAACCGCGCGATTATAGAAGAACCACCGGTTACAATTCGCGATGGTGGAGTAATCGCGAATGAATATGACGAGCAACTCGATCACTTAAGAAATCTCTCGAACAACGCCGATCAATTTTTGGTTGATCTCGAACAACGCGAAAAAGATCAAACAGGACTTTCTAGCTTAAAAGTTGGTTATAACAAAGTTCATGGGTTTTATATTGAAATATCCAAGTCACAAAGTGAACAGGCTCCACAGCACTTTATACGCCGACAAACATTAAAAAATGTTGAGCGATTCATTTCACCAGAGCTAAAAGAATATGAAGAATCAGTGTTAACCGCTCGTTCCAAAGCTTTAGCTTTAGAGAAAGAAATTTATCAGCAGCTCATTAACGAGTTACAACCCGCGGTGAGCGATTTACAAACGTGCGCAAAATTGATTGCAGAGTTAGATGTACTACATAGCTTTGCAGATGTTGCTCTGACTCATGATTATTGCCGTCCCGAATTTGTTAGTGAAAAATGTATTCATATTGAAGGCGGTCGACACCCTGTTGTTGAGTCTTCTATGGCGGATTTTATTGATAATCCAATCAACCTTGAAAAATCCCAAAGAACACAAATAATCACCGGTCCCAATATGGGTGGTAAATCGACCTACATGCGGCAAACCGCACTAATCGTTTTGATGGCTTATATTGGCAGTTATGTACCCGCAAGTTCGGCAACGATTGGGCCGATTGATCGAATTTTTACTCGTATCGGAGCTTCCGATGATCTAGCGTCCGGTCGCTCAACTTTTATGGTTGAAATGACCGAAACTACGTACATCTTAAATAACGCAACGCCCAACAGCCTTGTTCTACTCGATGAAATTGGGCGCGGCACCTCGACTTTTGATGGACTCTCACTGGCTTGGGCGATTGCTGAATATATCCATAACTCGATTGGTTGCTTTACGTTATTTGCTACTCATTACTTTGAAATGACAGATTTTCCTGAACACTTCGAAGGTGCAGAGAATTTTCATTTTGGCGCGCAAGAATATGGCGAAGATTTGATTCTGGAACACCGAATTATTAAAGGTGCAGCGAACCAAAGTTATGGTATTCAAGTAGCCAAGTTGGCTGGCATTCCACACCAAGTTATCGCAGCTGCTCGGTTTCAGTTAGAAAAACTAGAAAATAACGAACAGCATGCAAGATTAACGACGACACCTTTGGAACAAATTAAGTCTTCTATTTCGTCCAACATTAAACAAGAAATCTTGCACACTATACAGCACCAAATGGTTGACGACTTAAGTCCTCGCGAAGCCTTGGACCTAGTTTACCAATGGCATAAACAACTTTCTAAAATGGAGTAAATAATGGCATTTGTTGTAACTGAGAATTGCATAAAATGTAAGTACACTGATTGCGTCGAAGTTTGTCCGGTCGATTGTTTCTATGAAGGACCGAACTTTCTAGTTATTCATCCCGATGAGTGTATCGACTGCGCACTATGCGAACCTGAGTGCCCTGCTGAAGCCATTTTTGAAGAAGATGATGTACCGGCTGGTCAAGAAGAATTTGTTGAGTTAAATAAAGAACTCGCTGAGGTTTGGCCAAATATTTCAGAACGAAAGGAACCGTTAGAGGATGCTGAAGAGTGGGATGGTAAATCTGATAAACTAAAATTTTTAGAGCGTTAAGAATTAGAACTATTGGATACTAACCCAGTCCAGAAAAGCGGCTTTCTGATCAGATGAAAGCCGTTGCCAAATATTTTTGAGCGCTTCTAAATTATCACCTTCAACCACAGAAACTTCTGCTTTGTTACCACTTTCGTCTAACTTGTATACGTTATAGGTGGGGCTGTTGGCAAAATCTCGGGCCTGCAGCAAAGTTTTTGGACGTGGTGCTTCTACGCGATAAGTCATTCCGGGTAACGTTTCGATAACGATAATAAGATCACGTGAGCGAACTTTCTCTACGCTTCCATCGCTTGCTTCGACCATATCACTATATTGAACAACAAGCTTAACCGCTCCAGCTGCAACATCAATTTTGGCAACTTGACCTCGTGCGGTAGTCGATTGCTGTACACCATTAAGGGAAATTAAATTGAAGTGTTCAGGCAAGGTTACGGTTGCCGTTTTCGAAGCAAATGAACTAAAGCTTGCGAACAAACACAACACAGCAATAGCAAAACTTAATCTTTTCATATTGAGACCCAACTTATGTGGCAATTACGCCATTGTATCTTAGGCGATATCGCAATAGATTTGTGTGAACTATTATAGAGTTCTGAAAGAAAACAAAAAAGGGCGCTAGGCGCCCTTTTTTGTTACTTCTGGTAAAATTACCAACCGGTAATCTCTTTTAACGCATCACCAATTTGCGCTAATGAACGAACTGTTTTCACGCCGGCATCTTCAAGCGCTGCAAACTTCTCATCTGCGGTGCCTTTACCACCAGAAATGATCGCCCCAGCATGGCCCATACGCTTACCTTTTGGTGCTGTTACACCGGCAATGTAAGATACCACTGGCTTGGTAACATTGGCTTTGATATAAGCCGCCGCTTCTTCCTCGGCGGTTCCGCCGATTTCACCGATCATAACTATCGCTTCAGTTTTAGGATCTTTTTCAAACATTTCGAGGATGTCGATAAAGTTCGAACCTGGGATCGGGTCACCACCAATACCTACACAAGTTGATTGGCCAAAGCCCGCATCAGTGGTCTGTTTAACCGCTTCATAAGTAAGGGTACCTGAGCGCGACACAATGCCGACTTTACCCGGAAGGTGGATATGCCCTGGCATAATTCCGATTTTACATTCACCTGGCGTGATAACACCTGGGCAGTTAGGACCAATTAGGCGAACACCAGCATTGTCGCAAGCAATTTTTGCTTCCAACATGTCGAGTGTCGGGATCCCTTCAGTGATACAAACAATAAGTTTAATTCCACTGTTGGCGGCTTCTAAGATAGAGTCTTTACAAAACGGTGCTGGCACATAAATAACCGACGCTTCAGCACCGGTTTGCTCAACAGCTTCTTTTACCGTATTGAATACAGGTAAACCTAAATGCGTTTGACCACCTTTACCAGGCGTCACACCACCAACCATTTGCGTGCCGTATTCAATGGCTTGCTCAGAGTGAAAAGTCCCTTGGCCACCGGTAAAACCTTGGCAAATAACCTTTGTGTCTTTATTGATTAAAATTGCCATTATTGACCCCCTGCTGCTTTTACGGCTTGTTGAGCTGCATCGGTCAAACTTGTCGCCGCAATAATATTTAATCCACTTTTCGCTAATAAATCAGCGCCTTTGTCTGCGTTATTACCTTCTAAACGCACAACTACAGGTACTTTAACCCCTACTTCTTCGACGGCACCGATAATGCCTTCAGCGATCAGGTCACAGCGTACGATCCCGCCAAAAATGTTTACCAATACCGCTTTAACATTTTCGTCAGACAAAATAATTTTGAATGCTTCGGTAACGCGTTCTTTAGTCGCACCACCACCTACATCTAAAAAGTTAGCTGGGAATCCACCGTGCAATGCCACGATATCCATGGTACCCATCGCAAGGCCTGCACCGTTAACCATACAACCAATGTTGCCGTCTAAAGCAACATAATTAAGTTCCCACTGGGCAGCATGAGCTTCACGCTCGTCTTCTTGTGAAGGATCGTGCATTTGCTTTAACTGTGGCTGGCGATAAAGCGCATTACCGTCAACACCAATTTTGGCGTCTAAACAATGCAAGTTACCATCGGTTTTGATTACTAGCGGGTTGATTTCGATCAACGCCAAATCTTTTTCAGTGAACATGGTCGCCAAGCCCATAAAGATCTTGGTGAACTGTTTAACTTGATCGCCTTTAAGGCCAAGTTTAAACGCTAATTCACGGCCTTGATAAGGTTGCGGACCGACCAAAGGATCAAGCGCAGTCTTATGAATTTTTTCGGGTGTTTCTTCGGCAACTTTTTCAATCTCAACACCACCTTCTTGTGATGCCATGAAAACGACGCGGCGGGTAGCACGATCAACTACCGCACCTAGATAAAGTTCGTCGGCGATATCTGTGCATGACTCAACCAAAATTTTACTGACTGGCTGGCCATTTTCATCTGTTTGGTATGTGACTAAGTTTTTACCTAACCACTGGCTGGCGAACTCTTTTGCTTCTTCTTTTGAAGAAACTAGCTTTACTCCACCTGCTTTACCACGACCACCCGCATGTACCTGAGCTTTAACGACCCACTTGTCGCCGCCAATTTGGCTGACTGCTTCGAATGCCTCTTTAGGAGTTTCACAAGCAATACCTTCCGATACGGGTAACCCGTATTCTTTGAAAAGTTGCTTGCCTTGATATTCATGAAGGTTCATTTCTTTCTTCCAAGGTTATGGTTAATTTAAAACAAAAAGCACCGAACCAGTCGATGCTTATCGATTCGAAAAATTTCGCTTACAGCTCTAACAAAATTCGAGCTGGGTCTTCAATATAATCTTTAATGGTCTTTAAGAAGCCTACCGATTCTCGACCATCAATAATCCGATGATCATAAGAGAATGCTAGGTACATCATAGGACGAATAACAATTTCGCCGTTTTCAACCACTGGACGTTGCTCCGTACGGTGCATACCCAAAATACCACTTTGTGGTGGATTAATAATGGGCGTTGACATCAACGAGCCGAAGGTTCCGCCGTTTGAAACGGTAAAGGTTCCACCGGTCAAGTCATCAACCGTTAGCTGGTTATTTTGAGCTTTTTGGCCAAAGTCCATGATGGTTTTTTCGATCTCAGCCATGCTTAATTGATCCGCATCGCGAATAACCGGAACCACTAACCCACGTGGGCTTGAAACCGCAATTCCAACATCGTAAAAACCGTGGTAAACAATATCATCACCGTCAATTGAAGCGTTTACCGCGGGGTAACGCTTTAACGCTTCAACCGTAGCTTTAACGAAAAATGACATAAAACCTAATTTTACATCGTGAGTCTTTTGGAACTGTTCTTTATACTTGTTACGAATGTCCATTACCGGCTTCATATTAACGTCGTTAAAGGTCGTTAATATTGCAGCAGTATGTTGAGCATCCACTAGACGCTCTGCGATACGTTTTCGTAAACGCGTCATAGGTACACGTTTTTCTTCACGAGCACCGGCAGCTACTGGCGCCGGGGCTGTAGCTTTGCTGTCAGAGGCACCTTTAATGTGTTTCTCGACATCTTCTTTAGTAATACGTCCGCCTTTACCGGTCGCTTTAATTGCAGCTGCATTGAGACCGTGCTCGTTAATCAATCGGCGTACCGCTGGGCTTGCGACTTCATTACTGTCGTCAGAAGACTCAGCAGTCGTTGAGCTTTGCTTGCTCTCTTCAGTTTTGGCTGCGCTGGATTTTGCTCCACCTTCGCCCTTTGCAGCGCCGGCTTTAAACTTTGCAATTAATTCTTCAGCGATGACGGTATCACCTTCGTTTTTAATAATTTCTTCAAGCACGCCGTCATCAGGTGCAACCACTTCCAAAACAACTTTGTCGGTTTCAATATCGACCAAGTTCTCGTCGCGCTCGCAGTAATCGCCCGGCTGTTTGTGCCATGTTGCGATTGTGGCATCGGCAACTGACTCTGGTAAGACTGGAACTTTAATTTCTGAAGACATGGATTCTAAACCCTTTTACCTGTATTTAAATTTAAACCTGATTATTTTGTTTCACCTAAAGCATCTTGAACCAGCTGTCGTTGTTCCTCAACATGCTTAGATGCGTGACCTGTAGCAGGTGCAGCCGATGCTTCGCGTCCGGCATATTCAACAAAACCATGCTCGGGTACGGATGCTTGGAAATTATGACGACTTGAATACCATGCGCCTTGGTTCTTTGGTTCTTCTTGACACCAAACAAACTCCTCTGCGTTTTTGTACTCAGCAATAATATCTTTCAAATGCTTAGGGAAAGGATAAAGCTGCTCAATACGAATGATCGCTACGTCGTCGCGCTCATCCGCACGACGCTTTTCTAACAAGTCGTAATAAACCTTGCCAGAACACATAACGATACGGCGTATTTTTGCTTTATCGAGACTATCAATTTCATCAATAACTGTTTCGAACTTACCGTTCGTCAACTCTTCGATTTCACTGGTCGCAAGACGATGACGCAATAAACTTTTAGGCGACATTACGATTAACGGTGCGCGCCAGTTTCGGATCATTTGTCGACGTAACATATGGAAGACTTGCGCCGGAGTACTCGGAATACAGACTTGCATATTATGCTCTGCACACAATTGTAAAAACCGCTCTAAGCGCGCTGAAGAATGCTCTGGGCCTTGGCCTTCATAACCATGAGGTAAAAGCATTACTAAGCCGCACAGTCTGCCCCACTTATGTTCTCCAGAGCTGATAAACTGGTCGATCACCACTTGCGCACCGTTGGCAAAGTCACCAAACTGAGCTTCCCAAATAA
Organism: Gammaproteobacteria bacterium; assembly: GCA_013373545.1. Taxonomy (GTDB): domain Bacteria; phylum Pseudomonadota; class Gammaproteobacteria; order Enterobacterales; family Kangiellaceae; genus Pleionea. The sequence continues at coordinate 15,997 of JABXHQ010000133.1, read as the reverse complement.
CCAGCGAGCGCGGTTCAGTGGTGGAGTAACCATATTCATAGGCCAACACCGCTTCTTCCGATAATACCGAGTCAATAACGTTAAACTGCCCTTGTCCATCTCGTATATTTTTCAACGGTAAATAGGTACTGCCAGTTTTTTGATCATGTAACACAGCGTGACGATGGAAGAATGTCCCACGACCACTGTCTTGTCCTGAAATACGCACCCGGAATCCATCATCAAGTAATGACGCATAAGCCATGGTTTCGGCAAATCCCCAGTCCATCGGAATTTCGCCTTTCGCCATCTTTTCGCGATCGCCCATTAAACGCTTCACTTGCATTTGCAAGCTGACATCGCTGGGTACGGTTGAAATTTTTTCACCTAATCGGTCAAATGCGTCGCGACTGAGGGAAGTGACTGCAGAAGACTGCCAATCGGAGTCAGTGTAAGGTGACCAATCAACAGTAAATTCATGTTGTTTTGTGGGCAGCCAGTTACTTACCACATTTTTGCCATCATCCATTTTGTCGCGATATTCAGCCGACAGCTTGGTTGCATAGTCGCTATCAATGACTTGCTCTTGTGCAAGCTGATCCGCATAAATTTTACGCGGAGTTGGATGCTTCTTGACCTTTTCATACATTACCGGTTGAGTCGCTCGTGGCTCATCGGCCTCGTTATGACCATGACGACGATAACATACTAGGTCGATTACCACGTCTTTTTGGTAGGTGGTACGAAAATCGAGGGCTAATTGCGTTACAAAAACCACCGCTTCTGGATCGTCTCCATTGACATGAAAGATTGGCGCTTCAATCATTTTCGCTACGTCGGTACAGTAAGTCGTAGAACGTACATCATCGGGACGACTGGTGGTGAAGCCAACTTGATTGTTAATAACGATATGAACGCTACCACCGGTTTTATAACCGCGTGCTTGCGACATATTGAAAGTCTCCATGACCACGCCCTGCCCCGTAAACGCCGAATCACCATGAATTACGATTGGGAGTACTTGCGAGAAGGTTTCATCACGACGTCGTTCGAGTCGAGCTCTCACCGAGCCTTCAATTACTGGTGCAACAATTTCTAAATGCGAAGGATTGAACGCTAACGCAACGTGGACCGCGCCGCCAGGTGTGTTGATGTCGGAAGAAAAGCCTTGATGGTACTTAACATCACCGGAGCCTTTCTCTAGCGCTTTCTTACCTGCAAACTCAGCGAACAACTCTTCGGGCTTTTTGCCCATTAAATTAACCAGAACGTTTAATCGGCCACGGTGTGCCATGCCGAGTACAATTTCTTTTGTTCCCGCGCTACCGGCACGTTGAATGAGCTCCTCAAGCATCGGCATTAAGCTGTCACCACCTTCTAAAGAGAAGCGTTTGGCGCCTGGAAACTTGTTATGTAAATATTTTTCTAAGCCTTCAGCTGCGGTCAACGCGGACAAAATTTGCTTTTTAAACGCATTGCTAAACTGCGGCGAAGCTAACGAACTCTCTAAACGTTCTTGGATCCACTGCTTTTGCCCTGGATCAGAAATATGCATAAATTCAGAACCAATTGAACTGCAATAGGTACGGTCCAATTCAGCTAAGATTTGCTTTAGCTTTTTCGAAGTTGAACCAAACATTGAACCGGTTCGGAATTCGGTTTCAAAGTCCATCTTGGATAAGTCGTACTTGGCCAAGTCGAGATGATCGATTTTCGCTTGTTTCCAAATTCCCAGCGGATCTAACGACGCAAACTGATGGCCGTGTGCGCGATAGGCTTGAATCAGCTCGAGTACATTGACTTGTTTTGCCTCAAATGACTGGTCAGAAGTGCCCGCTGCCGCTACCGTACGATGGCGTTGTAACCCAACTTGTTTGAAGTAATTCTGTATTTGCGAGTGGGCAACGTCTTTATCCCCACCCTGCTCGCGCATATATTCATCAAATTTAATGCGCCATGTTTCGTCTATCGACGATGGATCGTCGAGGTATTGTTCGTAAATGTCTTCGATATAGGCCGCACTACCGCCAGTCAGGAAGCTGGTGGCAAACTGCTCTTGAAGGGTTTTATCCATGATTATGCAGACTTTTTAGTTTGTTTTCACTGGTAGAAAAAATACAGACGCTTTGGCGTATAACACCAAAGCGTCAATTCTTATCAATGATAGCTGAAATTTCAATAATTTCAGGCTTATACACCTTTCGCTAATAACATTGAACGTATATGGCCTATTGCTTTAGTCGGGTTTAGCCCTTTTGGACAAACACTGACGCAATTCATAATGCCGCGACAGCGAAACACTGAGTAGGCATCATCTAGATCAGATAAACGCTGTTCTGTCTCTGTATCACGGCTATCCGCCAAGAAACGATAGGCTTGCAACAGACCGGCTGGGCCGACAAATTTGTCTGGATTCCACCAAAATGACGGGCATGAAGTGGAGCAACAAGCGCATAAAATACACTCATAAAGACCATCAAGCTTAGCACGCTCTTCTGGCGACTGGAGGCGCTCTCGAGCAGGCGGTTCGTTGCGGTTTTGCAAATATGGCTTAACTTTTTCGTATTGGCGATAAAATTGGGTCATATCGACCACAAGATCACGCACCACAGGCAAGCCGGGTAACGGTCGAATGACAGCTTTTTTACCTAATTCAGACACGGGTGTTACGCACGCCAAACCGTTTTTGCCGTTAATGTTCATGCCATCCGAGCCGCAAATACCTTCGCGACAGGCGCGACGGAAAGTCAACGTTGGATCTTTGTCTTTCAATAACATTAAGGCTTCTAATAACATCATGTCGGAACCAGCAGGAATATCCAGTTCATATTCTTGCATGCTCGGACGCGAGTCAGTTTCAGGGTTATATCGATAAATCGAAAATTTCATGATCGGCCCCTTAATAACTTCTAACTTTCGGCGGGAAAGGATCCATCGAAACAGGCTTCATATTAACCTCTCGAGTCCCCATTTCTTCGCTATCAGCGTAATACAATGAGTGAACTAACCAGTTTTCGTCATCACGATCAGGATAATCTTCACGTGAATGCGCGCCACGACTTTCAGTTCTAAAAGCGGCAGCTTTTGCAGTTGCAAACGCCGTTTCCATTAAGTTGTCGAGCTCTAAACACTCCATACGCTGAGTGTTATAAGTTTTAGATTTATCGGCGAGAATAGCCGACTGCAGACGCTCACGAACTTGCGAGATTTCAGTGAGGCCTTTATCCATCAATTCACCGGTACGGAAAACACCAAAGGCATTTTGCATAATTCGTTGCATGTCAGCACGAATCGCCGCTGGATCTTCACCATCTTTCGACTCATCCCAACGACGATAACGAGCAAGCGCTTTATCTAAATCTTCGTCGCTGTAATCGTTATACTCGAGACCACCAGCAAGCTCTTCTTCCAGGTGCATACCTGCAGCTCGACCAAATACAACAAGGTCAAGCAGTGAGTTGCCACCGAGACGATTTGCGCCATGAACCGATACACAAGCACATTCGCCGACAGCATAAAATCCTTTAACCAAACGATCTTCGCCATCGCCTTGATTACGCGATACCACTTGACCGTATTTGTTGGTTGGAATGCCACCCATCATATAGTGACAGGTCGGTACTACTGGAATTGGCTCTTTCACCGGATCGGCATGGCCAAAGGTACGTGACAACTCAAGAATACCTGGTAAACGCTTATTCAACGTCTCTTCACCTAAGTGATCGAGCTTCAAGTAAACATGGTCGCCATTAGGACCACAACCACGACCTTCTAAAATTTCTTTGGTCATTGAGCGTGCAACAACATCACGACTGGCAAGGTCTTTTGCATTTGGAGCATAGCGCTCCATAAAGCGCTCACCATCTTTATTAATGAGGTAACCACCTTCGCCGCGGCAGCCCTCAGTCACTAATACCCCCGCACCAGCGATCCCGGTTGGATGGAACTGCCACATTTCCATGTCTTGTAGCGCTACACCTGCTCGATGTGCCATTCCAACACCGTCACCAGTATTGATGTACGCATTAGTGGTTGACTGATAAATGCGACCTGCACCGCCGGTTGCGAATACCGTTGCGCGCGATTTAAACATAACCACTTCGCCAGTTTCGATCGACATTGCAATAACACCCGCAACGTCTCCATCGGCATTGGTCACTAGGTCGATGGCATACCATTCTATAAAGAATTGGGTATTTGCCGCGATGTTCTGTTGATAAAGTGTATGCAACATGGCGTGACCCGTACGGTCCGCAGCGGCAGCAGTTCGCGCCGCTTGTTCACCACCAAATGCTTTTGACTGACCGCCAAATGGGCGCTGATAAATTTTGCCGTCTTCAGTACGCGAAAACGGTAGACCCATGTGCTCAAGCTCTAAAATAGTAGGTGGACCGTTTTCACACATATACTCAATGGCGTCTTGATCCCCGATATAGTCGGATCCTTTGACGGTGTCGTACATATGCCAACGCCAATCGTCCTCATGGGAATTACCCAAAGCAACGGTAATACCGCCTTGCGCCGCTACTGTATGTGAGCGCGTGGGAAATACTTTTGAAATTAAAGCTACTTTTTGGCCCGATTTAGCCAATTGAAGCGAAGCGCGCATTCCGGCTCCGCCGCCGCCTACAATAACGGCGTCATAGGTATAAACTGGAATTCCCATTTATACACTCCACAAAATTTGAATGCCCCAAACAATGATTACCAAGCAGTAAAGAATTAGTGCTCCTTGGAAAACCATACGAATACCGGTCGGTTTTAGATAATCGGTTGATACAATCCACATTCCAACCCAAATATGCAGACTCATCAAAATAACCGTAACCACGGCAAAAGCTTTAACCAACCATTGTTGGAAAAAAGCAACCCACTGGGGATATTGTAAATCAGGTGTGGTTGCGACAAACCAACCGATGTAAATCGCGAACACTGCCATAACGACAGCACTTAAGCGTTGAATAAACCAATCATGGAGGCCACTGCGGCCAAGACTTGTGACTGCGGTTACCATATCCAGACTCCTAATCCAATCGCGGCCAATACGGCTAGCACTAACACTATCTTAGCGCCCAGCATTCCACCTGCCAGTGACTCGCCAATACCCGCATCCATTAACAGATGACGAACACCTGCAATAATGTGGAAAGCGATGGCTGTTAAAATGGCCCACAGTACTAAAGAACCAAAACCGGTTGCGATAAACTGGGAGATTTGAGAGAACCCTTCCGCTGATGATAGCGAGGTCGCTAACATCCATAAAAGGACAGGAATACCGATAACTAAAAAGACGCCAGTGATTCTATGCAGAATTGACGAAATAGCAGTTACCGGAAAACTGATCGATGTCAGATCGAGATTAACTGGTCTTTGCTTATTCACGGCTATTTACTTTCTTTATATTGTTAATTCGCGATTCGGGTCGGCTCTTTTAGATCCTCAACCCGCCAATTGTCGTACAACATGAACGTTGCATGGGCTTACTCTAGCCAGCCTAGCTGGGCTATACTAACTATAGATGAGCTTTTATGCCACGCAAGTTTGCGCAGATTATATAGGCGCAACTGCTTGTTTACAAATGGATTTGTGCTTTGCGAAAAAACTTTGTGAAATTGGATAAATATTAATCGTTTTGGCGCATTTAAGGTTAAAGTGGCATTGACAAAAATATTCTGCCACCTATAGTTACACCCAATTTTTTGCACCACGACATGAATTTGACTGACTAAGGAGTCATCGAATGGCAAATAACATGGCCAAATTAACTCTCCACACTGGACAAGAAATAGAACTACCGGTGTACAGCCCAGTGCTTGGCAACGATGTATTAGACGTTACTTCATTAGTTAAGCACGGAGTTTTTACTTATGACCCCGGCTTTATGTCGACCGCTTCTTGCGAATCCAAAATTACCTTTATCGATGGCGACAAAGGCATTTTATTATACCGTGGCTATGCCATTGAGGACCTAGCGGTCAATTCCGACTTTATGGAAGTTGCTTATTTATTGCTCAATGGCGAGCTACCGAATAAAGCCGAGAAACAAGACTTCTTAGACGAATTGAACAACCACACCATGTTGCACGAACAATTGACTCATTTCTTTAATGGGTTCCGTCGTGATGCGCATCCAATGGCCGTTATGGTTGGCGTTGTAGGTGCTTTGTCTGCTTTCTACCACGATTCATTAGATATTAATAACCCTGAGCATCGCCGTCGTAGCGCCTTTCGTCTGATTGCAAAAGTACCTACCATAGCGGCAATGTGTTATCGCTATTCAATGGGCTTTCCGTTTGTTTATCCACGCAACGAAATGTCCTATGCCGAAAACTTCTTAAATCAGATGTTCTCGATGCCATCTACCGATGAAAAGCCTGATCCAGTATTAGTACGTGCAATGGACCGCATTTTCACTTTGCATGCTGATCACGAACAGAACTGCTCAACCTCAACCGTTCGTTTAGCCGGCTCTTCAGGTGCAAACCCATTTGCGTGTATCGCTTCGGGTATCGCAAGCTTGTGGGGACCCGCACACGGTGGAGCTAATGAAGCCTGTTTAAAAATGTTGCATGAAATTGGCGATGTTAAACGTATTCCTGAGTTTATCGCTCGCGCGAAAGACAAAGATGACCCATTCCGTCTAATGGGATTTGGCCATCGTGTATACAAGAATTTCGACCCGCGCGCTAAAGTAATGCGTGAGAGCGCCCATGAAGTATTAGATGCACTGGGTGCAAAAGACGACCCAATCTTGAAAGTGGCAATGGAGCTTGAGCGAATTGCGCTTGAAGATCCCTACTTCGTTGAACGTAAGCTTTACCCTAACGTTGATTTCTACTCTGGCATTATTCTATCGGCGATCGGTATTCCAACGAATATGTTTACCGTCATTTTCGCCTTAGCCCGAACGGTTGGCTGGGTAGCGCAATGGAGTGAAATGATCAGTGAACCGAACCAAAAAATTGGTCGCCCTCGACAAATGTATAATGGTGAGAAACAACGAGAGTTTATCGATTTAGACAAGCGCTAATTGCCTCGAGCCTTAAAAAAAGGGAGCTTTACAGCTCCCTTTTTTATTATCTAATTAAATAGTAGTGACTACTCGTCTTCAAAATTCAAACTTATCTGCACAATTTTTCGCATATACTCACGCTCTTTTTTAAAGCGCTTTTTCATGATATCCAATTCAGCTTCAAGCATCATTACGCGCTTTTCCAATTCAGAAGCATTCGCGATTGGTTTTTTTGCGCCATCACTAGTCTTTTGACTACCTCCGTCTTCCTGAGATGAACGGGCAAATGCAGGCTGTTCAACCGCTATTTCATCAGCAACCGTTTTAACGATTTCACCATCAATGCGATGCTTTTCTTCAAGAAATCCATACAGCAACAAACGGTCACAAACCGTATTTATCCGTCGCGGAATGCCTTCGGAAAACTCAAAGATCTGTTGGTAGGCCTCAGCGGTAAATACCGGATCATCAGACCAGCCTACTTTCTTAAGTCGATGCTCTATATACGCTTGGGTTTCTTCCGCGCTTAAATGCGCAAGATGATAAGACGCGGTAATTCGCTGGCGAACTTGCTCTAAATGTGGAACCGCAAGATTCTCTCGAAACTCAGATTGACCAAGCAGGAATATTTGAATAAGCGTTTTGCCATCATGATGCAAGTTAGACAGCATTCGCAACTCTTCAAGGCTTTCTAAAGGAAGGTTCTGTGCTTCGTCTACCACAAGCATACAACGCTTGCCTTCGCGCTTGCGGCTAACAAAGAAATTTTCGAGGTTTTTAATCAGTGATGTTTTTTCACTCGACTGATGAGCAAGGCCAAATGTAGCGGCAACCATCCGCAGAATATCCGCAGAGTCCAGTTGGGTGTTCACCAACTCGCCTGCTACGATATCTTTTTTATTCTCAAGTGAGCCGAACAAGGTTCTTACTAGCGTACTTTTACCCGTTCCTACATCACCTGTGACAATAATAAAGCCTTCACCTTGGGATAAACCATAACGTAAATAAGCCAGTGCCCGCTTGTGAGTGCTACTGCCGAAGAAGAAAAAAGGATCCGGTGCTAGCTGAAAAGGCTTTCCTTTAAGTTTGTAGTATGAATCATACATAGTTATATCCCCTTTCCTTTACCGTGAACCTTTTTGCCAAACGATAACCTGCAAGGTTTGCAGTAGAATGGTCAAGTCGAGAAACAAACTGAAGTTTTTTATGTAATATAGGTCAAACTGCAGTTTTTGTTTACTGTCTTCGTCATTATCTCCGTAAGGATAGCAAATTTGTGCCCAACCGGTGATTCCAGGTTTCACCCGATGACGCATGTTATAATAAGCCACCTTTTCATTTAAATCGGCCACGAACTCAGGTCGTTCTGGGCGTGGACCAACAAAACTCATATCACCCTTTAATACATTCCACATCTGGGGAATTTCATCGAGCCGCGTTTTACGCATAATTTCACCGACGCGGGTCACTCGAGCATCTTGTTTAGCGGCGTACTGCGGGCCATCTTTCTCCGCATCTACCACCATACTACGAAACTTGTATATTACAAAAGGCTCACCATTTTGCCCGGTGCGAATTTGCGAGTAGATCACTGGCTCGCGCCATTTTGACTCTTTCTTGATTAACAAATACAACACCATCGCAATGGGTATCGAGAGGGTTAAAAAGGTGATACTGACGACGATATCGAAAATCCGTTTGACCGCCTCACGTAAATAATCCGTATGGAATCCCTCAAAGAAAATAACCTGATTAGGCGATAGTGTATCGATTTCCATACGCCCCGTTTGACGTTCGAAAAATAATGTAATATCAGTAATTCTTAACCCAGAAAGCTTTAACTGGATGATTTCATTAACTGGGTAGTTTTTGCGCGTGTCATCAACGGCTATGATCAGCTCATCGATTCCATAGCGCTCGATCATTTTATGCAGCGGCTCATCGCTTCGAATAATTAGATTTTCATCCTCAATATGATCTTGATCGCCCTTAAGATGTACAAAGCCAACTAACTTTAAGCCGCGCCAGTCGCTTTTGCGCTTAAGTCGCAATAACTGTTTAGCGCGGCGACCCGTTCCAAGAACTAAAACTCGCGACTGGAACAACTCTTTATCGGCAATCACAGAAAAGGCGTAACGGACGATTAGCAGGAAAATAAAGCCGATAACCAAACTGAGCATGAACACGCCACGACCAATCACCAATTCAGGAATCAGATAAAACAGAATGGATAAAATAATAAAAGCGATTACCACCGACCAAAATAAGCGCGAAGCTATCGCTGAAAAGGTATCACGCGTGGAACGCTGGTAAAGCCCCACGCCAATCATCACCACAATGTGAATCAACGCGAATAATGAGCACTTCCAGTTAAAATTTTGGAACAACTCTGGACTGGCTTCTGCACTGGGTAATCGAATATCCGCCGCAATATAAACGCTGAAAAAGAGTACAATAAACTCTAATCCAAGCAGCAAAAATAAAGCACGGGGGATGTAATGACCAAAAAGTCTAACCATAAAACGCTTCCCTTCGTCATACGTTAGTAATTGAAATTATTAGGCAAAGGGATTATATCGGTTTTGCAATAAATTGCCACCGATCAATGCAATAGAGTTTTAAAGTGTTAAACTAGTCGCAATTTTGAACTCATTGAGAGATGACTAAATGTGCGCAATGCAAAGAAACACAACTCCTTGTTATTACACTGATTATCTGCAGCTCGATAAGTTACTGGGGGCTCAGCAACCGGAAAGTCCGAAATACGGCCAGGAAGCCCACGAGGAAATGCTGTTTATTATTGTTCACCAAGCCTACGAGTTATGGTTTAAACAGATCCTGCACGAGATGAAAGCAATTTATGGTGAGTTTAATCAACAAACCATACCCGATGAAGCGCTCGGTCGCATTGCCAGCCGATTGGAGCGAATTGTCAGTATTCAGAAGCTGCTAATAGACCAAATTTCGATTATGGAAACCATGACGCCGTTAGACTTCTTAGATTTTCGCGATTATTTAGTACCGGCCTCCGGCTTTCAAAGCATTCAGTTCAAAGAAATTGAGATTACCCTGGGGCTTAAATCAGAAAATCGTACCAATTTCGACAAAGCCTCGTTTTATAACCGCCTCAATGCCACGGATCGCGAACACCTGCAAGCACTAGAGGAGCGACCCAGTTTATTTGACTGCGTTGAGAATTGGCTCGCGCGCATTCCGTTTTTTGAATACGGTGATTTCAAATTTTGGGATGCGTACGCTGATGCGGTAGATCGGATGCTGACCAGTGACCGCGCTATCATAGAAAATAACGATTACCTCGCCGAACAGGACCGCGAGTTTCAATTAAAAGACCTGGCTAACACCCGTCGTAGTTTTGATGCACTGCTCGATGCCGATAGTTATCGAGAAATGCAAGCAGCCGGACAATTTCGACTAAGCCAAAAAGCGCTCTTGGGCGCGGTATTTATTAATCTTTATCGCGATGAGCCAATGTTTCAACAACCGTTCCGAGTACTGACCGCATTAACAGAAATAGACGAAAACTTTACCACCTGGCGCTACCGTCATGTGATGATGGTGCAGCGAATGCTGGGCAGTAAAATTGGCACAGGCGGCTCAAGCGGAACTGATTATCTACGCCAAACCACAGAAAACAATCGTTTTTTCAAAGACTTTTTCAGTCTTTCAACATTTCTACTTCCGCGTTCTGCACTACCTGCGTTACCAGAGCCATTGAAAAAAGCACTGAACTTCTATTTTCACCCAAGCGAAGTCAAATCTGAGCAATCAACAAAGGTTTGAGCTAATTGAACAAAGCCCGTCAAGTCAGCATCAGTGAAGCGCTGTTTGACGGGACTATCAATATCCAAAACCCCAACCAAGCGGCCAGCACTAATCAGTGGCACTACAATTTCCGAATTCGAAGCGCTATCACAGGCTATATGACCGGCGAAACTGTGCACATCGTTAACTAAAATCGCTTCTTTAGATGCGGCAACTGTTCCGCATACGCCGCGGCCATACGGAATATGCACACAGGCGACTCGGCCTTGATAGGGTCCCAACCGTAAAACATCGTTGTCTTGTGCCAGATAAAATCCAGCCCAGTTGAGGTCGGGAATCATTGAATATATGAACGCTGCTGTCTGCGCCATATTGGTCACCCAATTTCGGTCAATCTCTAGCAGACTATTGAGCTGTTGAGTGAGAGTTTGGTAATAAGCGACGGGATCCGCAGCATAAGATTGGCGATCGGCAGATAGAGAATACATAACAAAGCTTCGATTGAATTGACTAAGGCCGCTAGATTAGGTGGACTGGCGCGATAATTCAAGTGAATTTAACTGCTGGTAAAGTTGTGTCAAAGGCTGTGGTTCGGACACTGCGTAACCTTGCGCGTAGTCCACTCCAATTTTTGCCAGAGTCCGCTCAATCGCCCTACTTTCGACATACTCAGCAACGGTTTTAATATTCATTTCATGGGCCACTTCATTGATAGCCCGAACCATAGCTGACGAAACATTGCTAGTGGCAACCTCGCGGATAAACTCGCCATCAATTTTTAAATAGTCGACCGGTAAATTTTTTAAATAGGAAAACGACGACATTCCTGTACCAAAATCATCTAACGCAATTTTGCATCCGAGCGCTTTAACACCGTGAATAAATTCAATTGCATTAGCCATATTCTCAACTGCACAGGTCTCAGTAATTTCAAAACAGACTTTTTCGGTCGGCACTAAATAACTTTGTGTAATATCGTTGATATAGTGCAAAAATTCAGGACGCGTGATACTCATGGCGGATAAATTGATATTCAAATGCTCGACTTGAATATCCCGATTCTCAGCAAGATAACGAAACGCATTAAGCACAACCCAGCGATCAATTAAATCGATCATATTGTACTTTTCGGCTGCCAGTAAAAAAGCACCCGGCGCAATGACTTGACCATTCTCGCCCTGCATTCGTAACAACAGCTCACAATGACTGAGCGAACGATTATCATCGAGCGCCACAATCGGTTGATAAAATAAGGCGAAGCTATTATTACGTACTGCCGAGACAATTTTGGCAACCCACTCCACTTCACTCTGATAGTTGCGCGCCTTTTCTGCAATATCACGATAAAAGGTAACTTCATTTTCGCCGCGAAGGTGTGATTCTTGACTTGCTAAATCGGCACGGGAAAAAACTTGTACCCAACTGTCACTGTCTCGATCGATCTCCACCATACCGATGCTACCAGTGACCCGAAATTCACGGCGTTCCCATTTAAACGCAAATTGTTTGACCGCGAGTTTAAGTTTTTCAGCAAACGCTTGCGCACTAACTTGATCGAGTTGCCACAATAATATTGCAAAATCATTGTTACCCACGCGCGCTAAAATATCGTTAGAACGGATACTGGCTTTGATGTGACTCGCATACGCTTTAATCAACTCATTGCCGGCGTGATGTCCGACTACATCATTAACCAGCTTTACTTGCTCAACTTTCACCATACACAAGCCATGGCAGGAATGATTAACGCGCGCATCATGAATCGCTTCAATTAGCTGACGTTCTAGCTCGTTACGATTGGCAAGTCCGGTCAATTGGTCATGTTTACGATGGAAGTTCAAAGATTTTTGCAGCATTACCGTTTGCGACTCGTCTTTTAGCGTTAGGATAAAGAGCTGCGGCTCAAGGTCTTCTGAGTGAGTGAAGTAAGGTTTTAGTGATGCTTTAAAAGGTAGGGATATATCCCCTGGCGTTAACAGATGGCAGTCCAATGATAGACGCTGCAATTCTCGATCATCGATTAACGCTATCACTGGGCGCTCAAAAGATTCGTTGGTTTGCTCCGACTTAAACCTTAACCAGGCACTGCGTCGGCCGCCAATCTCTTGCCACACGACGAGCTCTTCAGATTTAGAGTTGGCAAAATGAACATTGCCATGACAATCAAAAAGCATCACCGCGTCTTGCACACTATCCAGCGCTTGCATCAATGCCGGATGTGTGAGCAATGAATGGTCACCTGCCGTTAAATTCCTCATGAACGCTTCCAATACGGTTAGCCGAAAGTGAAGTCGTACCCTTGATAAATATTAGGTTAGCTCATATCTCAGATATTACCGGGGAAATATTATTGCAATTTGTAATTTCACCGCCCCTAGCTTATATCCGCTAGTCCATGTAACATAGCGCGCTTTAGCTTGGTCGGACACATTAGGAGAAGATTTTGGTTCGCTCCCCTTGCATTGGCATTTGCAAACTCACCACTGACGAAACGAATCAGGAATTTTGCAGTGGCTGTAAACGCACGGTCGATGAAATTATTGCTTGGTCGACGATGAGCGATAACGACAAGCTTAAAGTGTTACAACGATTAGACATAACCCCTACGCTGACTAAACAATAAACTGGAGATAAAAGCATCATGCCTGTACTGAGCGTAACCGAATTATTAGCGGGAAAAGCATCCGCTGGCTCAGAAGCGACTGTCCGAGGATGGGTTCGCACTAAGAAAGATTCCAAAGGTGGATTTTCCTTTATAAATATCCACGATGGTTCTTGTTTCGATACCTTACAGGTAATCGCGGATAGTAATCTCAGTAATTATGAGTCAGAAGTGACACGCTTGACTACTGGTTGCTCAATTGAGGTTACCGGCAAAGTGGTGGAATCACAGGGCAAAGGTCAATCATTTGAAATTCAAGCCGAAGCGCTAAAAGTATATGGCTGGGTGGATGATCCGGCGACCTATCCGATGCAGCCGAAACGCCATACCATGGAATTTCTCCGCGAAAATGCCCACTTACGTCCGCGCACCAATTTAATTGGCGCAATGACACGTGTGCGCAACAGTTTAGCGCAAGCCATACACCGCTATCTCCATGGTGAAGGCTTTAACTGGATTCACACCCCCATAATCACCGCCTCTGACTGTGAAGGTGCGGGTGAACTGTTTCGGGTTTCCACACTCGATTTGGAAAACCTTCCGCGCGACGAACAAGGGGGAGTCGACTTCAGCAAAGACTTCTTCGGCAAAGAGTCATTTTTAACCGTTTCCGGCCAGCTAAATGTAGAGAGCTACTGCTTAGCCTTGTCTAAAGTGTACACCTTTGGACCTGCTTTTCGGGCCGAAAACTCGAATACCAGCCGTCATCTAGCTGAGTTCTGGATGGTTGAGCCTGAAATTGCATTTGCCGACTTAGCGCAAACTGCAGATGTTGCTGAAAACATGTTGAAGTATATCTTCAAAGCCGTTCTGGATGAACGTTCGGACGACATGGCGTTTTTCGCACAACATGTCGATAAAACCTGTATTTCACGCTTAGAACAAATAATTGAGCAACCTTTTGAGCGCATGGACTACACCGAAGCAGTTAAAATCCTTAAAGCATCGGGACAGAAATTCGAATTCCCTGTTGAGTGGGGCGTCGATTTGCAATCTGAACATGAACGCTATTTAGCCGAGAAGCATGTTGGCCGCCCAATTGTTCTGATGAACTATCCAAAAGACATCAAAGCTTTCTATATGCGCCTAAACGACGACAATAAAACCGTTGCGGCCATGGATGTTTTGGCACCGGGCATTGGTGAAATTATTGGTGGCAGTGAACGTGAGGAGCGTCTCGATGTATTCGATGCACGTCTCAACGAAATGCAACTACCGAAAGAAGACTATTGGTGGTACCGCGATTTGCGTCGTTATGGCACGGTCCCCCACAGTGGCTTTGGCCTCGGCTTTGAGCGAACCGTCGCTTATGCCACGGGTATCGCGAATATTCGTGATGTGATCCCATTCCCGCGTGCACCCAAAACAGCTGATTTCTAAGAGGAGTTAAAATGAGCGTTAATATTTTAGTATTTTCTGGAAGCTTGCGAAAAGACTCTTATAACAAGAAGCTCGCGCGCATCTTAAGCGCGAGTGCCGAAAAAGCTGGCGCTAATGTGACTTATGTCGACTTAGCAGACTACCCAATGCCGCTATTTAATGAAGATGACGAAAGTGCAAATGGCATTGATAGCAATGCGCTAAAATTTAAGCAGCTAATGAACCAAAGCGATGGCTTTATCATCACGTCACCGGAATATAATGGGTCTTACTCTGGAGTGCTTAAAAACACCATCGACTGGGCATCGAGACAGGCCGAAGGCGAAGGCATATTGGAAAGCTTTAAAGGCAAATATGCGGCCATTTTTGCAACCTCCCCCGGCGCTTTTGGCGGCCTACGAGGTTTGTCGCAATTACGCTTATTATTAGCCGGAATTGGTACTACTGTATTGGCAGAGCAAATTGCTATCCCGAAAGCCGGCGAGGCACTGGTTGCTGATAGCGATGCTTTGGTCAGTGAAAAGCGCCAACAATCGGTTGATCGCTTGGTTAACCAACTGGTGAAAACCTGTCGCGCAATGCAAGATTAAGAACATAGCAAAGTTAGCAAAGCCGTGTTTAACACGGCTTTTTTTTTACCCACGACTGCGCTACTCTTGGCACTTGGGATCCTAAACCGGTAGCCATTATGACAATTGATCGAAACTACATCAGTGCCATGGATAAGTTTTTATCCGAGCTCGACAAGCAGCCGGAAACACAGTCTGAATCGCGAATAAACGAATCCAATAAATACAAAAAAATCAATAAATTAAGAGACAATCCTCAAGAGAGTTCTAACTCTGAAACACTATGGGAAGATTTTTAGTGAGCGGATTTATTTACTGACCCACAGCGGCCCAAGGCCTTTATTCAATGATATTGAAATACTGCTCCGGAGCGGCCATGCTCGGTTTCTCAACGTTCACCAAAGGCGTCCCGAGATAAAGAAACCCAACAATTTCATCACTCGCTTTAATCCCAAACTCGGCCTTCAGAGCTTGATTGAATGCCAACGATCCGGTGCGCCAATAACCGCCATACCCCATTGCCTGAGCCGCTAATAGCATGCCATGTACCGCACAGCCACAACTTATCGCTTGTTCAATGGCAGGCACTTTCGGATGCTCTTGATATTCAGT
>JABXHQ010000084.1 GCA_013373545.1 Gammaproteobacteria bacterium | reverse complement strand
GCGTCATGTATTTTATTTAACTGATGCCATAGACACAGTGGTGGCGGTTGCGGTGGTTATTGCGGAGGGGGCTTTGCCTGAAGCACTTGCCGCTGCGGTTCAGTTTGGTCAGCGACGTGTGCGTGGGCATCTAGTTGCACAGGCACTCACGTTGCATTTGCAACAACCTCAATGGTGCACCGATTTAAGTTGGCGGATTCAACGCATCGCGGTGCTTGCTAGCGAACGCCGTAAAGGCCATGGCTTGGCGTTGCTGAGTGCCATTCGACAAGCCGCTGAGGCGGCTAATGTGACCTATCTAAGTAGCAGTTTTGGATTAACGGCCGAGCTAATCAGGTTTTGGCAGCAAGCTGGATTCCAGTTGAGTCGAGTCGGCATTACCCGCGATAAGACCAGCGGCTGTCACAGTGTGATGCTAGTGCGAATTCTTGCAGAGGCACCGGCGCTAGTCGCCAGTATGAGTGAGCTTTTCGCGCGCATTCGGATCTTGTTACGGCGAGAGTTAAAGAGTATCAAAGCACACGACGTGGTCGCGTTAATGCCATGTTTGCCGAAAACCAAGGGCATAAAATCGCCAGAAGTTTATCTCCCGTCGTTAGCGGCGCGGCTAAACTTAATGCACGAGCATCGGCTTCCTTTGGCTGATTTTGCACTCGAGGTCCAGCGGCTAATGATGTGTGTTGCTGAGCATCCGCAATTGCTTTCAGACGCAGGAGCGAGTGCCGAGCTTGCATTATTAGTTGCTTATTATTGGCAAACTAAATCCCTCGAAGAGCTGCAAATTGAATTTAAAGTGACCGGGCAAAAGCAGTTGCAAAGTCGACTAGCCGCAGCGGTTAAACACCTATTGGATTGGATAAGTGAGTAATTAAATGAATGATATTGTGGATGAATTACGCAGTCGCAATGAAGATCGTTTTGGTTCCGTTGAACTGCCTGATATGGATGGTTTGGTTGAAATTGAAGAACAAATTTTAATTCCACTGCCAGTTGAGTTCAAAGAGTATTTACTCAGTGTGAGCGACGTGGTGTATGGCGCTCTAGAACCAGTGACGGCTTCTGATCCGCAGTTACATACCTATTTGCCAGAAGTGGCGGCGGTTGCGTGGGACGGTGGGTTGCCTCGCTACTTGATCCCAGTATGTGAATATCAAGGTGGATATTTTGCGGTCACGCAGGAAGGTGAGGTGCAGTACTGGCGTGGCGATGAACAGCAAGAAGATTTGGAGTGGGAGTCGCTATGGCAATGGATTGAGTTGGTTTGGCTGCGCGGTCAATTGCCTTAAGCGATCACCCGCGCGGTCTCTCACTCAAGGCTGATAGCCTTCGCGGTAACTTGGGTATCGAAAGCGATAGCCGAGTGATTTTATTTTATCGTTGCGACAGCGTTTTCCTTTGGGAGCGAGATCGCCATCGTTAATAATCTCCAGGGGCGCAGGGTAATCAAAAGTGTCCGCAATATGGCGTGCAACATCGAGCAAAGGAGCTGGATCGTCATCACACGCTAATAATAATGGATCGACTAATTGGCCGCGCTCGCGTTGCTCAATAATGAACGCAAGAATTCCGACTAAGTCATCTTGGTGAATTCGATTGGAATATTGCGCAGGTCGCTTCTGAACTTTTATTCCCGCGGCCACTTTCTTTTTGAAGTATTGTCGGGTCCCGCCATAAATACCGGCACTGCGCACAATAATGTTGTCATGCCGGTGTACACGAACCGCCGTTTCAGCGTGTAGCAAGTAGCTTGTCTGTTGACTATTAGCCGCGGTGGGTGAAGCTTCATTAATCCATTCACCATCGTTTTGTGCAAACACTCGAGTCGACGACACATAGATAATTTGTGGTGGCGGCTGAAAAGCCTTTAGCGCGTTGAGTAAATGGTCGACCGCCACGGCATAGCTGAGTCGATAATCTTCGTCGCTAATGGCGTCGGGTGACATTGTCACGACCACATAATCGATACCTTCACATTCGTTTAATTGCTGTTGATGAGGGGTGCGCAAATCCCATTGGATACCGGTGACGCGAGGATGTTGAATTGGACGTCGCGCAATCCCGTAGAACTGATGTGAACTCTCACTCATGCTGTCGACCAATGCTGCGGCCAGCTTGCCAAATCCTGCCAATAAAATGCGCGCCATAATGTCTTCCATTGTTAAAGCCGGCGCGCATTATGCCACAAAACAACGAATTAACTCTGTTGCACTTTTTTGTATCGTGCCGCTCTGCCTTTTGGTTATCAGTGCACAGAATCAGTGCAACTTGTCGGGATTATTCATGAATTGCGGCGAAAAGATGCTTAACTCACAAGTTGGCACGTTGTCTGCAATAGTCCGCTCGAAGCCATTTGACAAGAAATGAAACAATTCTAACTAAGGGGACAGATATGAAATTAGTGGCGGCTATTGTGAAGCCGTTCAAGCTCGATAATGTTCGCATCGCTTTGAATGATGCAGGCATTTCGGGTCTGACGGTTACCGAAGTAAAAGGATTCGGTCGACAACGAGGGCATACCGAATTGTATCGCGGTGCCGAATATACGGTCGACTTTCTCCCTAAAGTCAAAATTGAAGTGGCAGTACCCGATGACAAAGTGGATGAAATTGTGGAAACCATTTTGGAGCATTCAAAGACCGGCAAAATTGGCGACGGAAAAGTGTTTGTTTATAACTTAGAAAACGTCGTGCGCATTCGAACCGGTGAAGTCGGCGAAGAAGCCATTTAGAAAAGGGGATAATAATAATGAATGAATTAAAGTACGCACTGGATACGTTTTACTTTTTGGTATCAGGTGCCTTAGTTATGTGGATGGCAGCAGGCTTTGCAATGTTAGAAGCGGGTCTTGTTCGATCTAAAAATACCACCGAAATTCTAACCAAAAACGTCGCCTTGTTTGCAATCGCGTGTACGATGTATATGTTGTTCGGTTATGCCATTATGTACAGCAGTCCGGAAGGCGGCATTATACCCAACTTATCCTTTTTGATTGGTGCTGATCATGGGGTAGATGCGGTTAACGCCGGCAGCGAAAGCCATTCTTTATATTCCGATTTCTTTTTTCAAGTTGTATTCGTAGCAACCGCAATGTCGATTGTTTCGGGTGCCGTTGCCGAGCGCATGAAGTTAACCGCCTTTTTAATTTTCTGTGTTGTGTTAACCGGTGTTATTTATCCAGTTGAAGGCTATTGGAAATGGGGTGAAGGTTTTTTACATGCAATGGGCTTTGAGGATTTTGCTGGCTCTGCAATTGTGCATATGGCAGGTGCCGCTGCTGCATTAGCGGGAGTGATTCTATTAGGGCCACGCCGCGGAAAGTATGATGCGAAAGGGAATGCCAAAGGTATTCCTGGCGCAAACTTGCCTCTGGCAACGTTAGGAACCTTAATCTTGTGGTTAGGTTGGTTTGGCTTTAACGGGGGGTCGCAGCTTTTGATCTCTGATGTTGAAAATGCTAATGCAGTTGCGAAGATTTTTGTTAACACCAATGCGGCCGCAGCCGGTGGTGTGATTGCCGTGTTCATCTATACCAAACTGGTGTTTAAAAAAGCCGATCTAACGTTAATACTAAACGGTGCATTAGCTGGTTTAGTCGCCATCACAGCGGGCCCATTGGAGCCGACGCCATGGGTGTCGACAATCATTGGAGCCGTGGGTGGTATTCTGGCAACGCTTTCCGTTTCGCTGTTGGATAAGATTAAAATTGATGATCCGGTTGGTGCTATCTCTGTTCACGGTACCGTCGGTATCTTTGGTGTTATGGTGGTACCTTTGACGAATCATGCCGACCATGTTTCTTATCTGACGCAATTGATCGGGCTTGCGGTCATTTTTGCCTGGGTCTTTATTACGTCGTTGATTGTTTGGTTTGTTTTAAAAGTGACCATGGGGATCCGCGTTACCGAAGAAGAAGAATATGTGGGATTGGATGTTGTTGATTGCGGACTTGAGGCATACCCTGAGTTTGCCGCAAGTAACTCTCCGAGTGCTCAGTAATCAATGGTTATCACTTATAACGACTTGAATTAATAATAACGATAATTTTACGAGTCTGACTGTGTTGCCCCTTTCGAGGGGCTTTTTTTTGCTCAGCTTTTACGCTGAACAACTTTGACTTTTAGCGCTTGTTTAGCCTAATCTTTGGGCTATGAACAGCACTTAAAAGGAATCTCACAATGACTGATGTCGTGCGTGCAAATGACGGTCCTATCGCGGTGAATGTCGAAAAGGATCAACAATATTTTTGGTGTGCTTGTGGGCGTAGTCGCAAACAACCTTTTTGTGATGGTAGCCACAAAGGGACCGGGATTTCACCGATAAAGTACGTCGCCAGCGAATCGCGAAAAGTCTTCTTTTGTGCCTGCAAAGCCACAAAGAAAACGCCGCTGTGTGATGGCAGTCATAATGACTCTTGAGTCTTCTGATGCGAAATTTCCTTGTCCAACCAGTCAAGAGCCACTAACGCTTCGTAACTATCAACAGCAAGAGGTATATGAATGTATTCATTGTTGGTTGCACTGGTTAACGGGAGCGCAGCTAGCTCGTTTATTACAACAGCGCGGCGAACTTGAAACCTTTGTTGCCAAGGCCGAGCGAGCACTAACTTCCAATACACGCCGAGCTTGTCCGCAATGTCGTCCGGTGCTACTTCAAAGCACTAAAATTGATGATGTAACGCTCGACTACTGCCTTCGGTGCGGTGGAACTTTATTTGATTAGCAAGAGTTAAATACGCTCTATAAAGGCGTTTTAAAACTCGATGTTGGTGAGTTATTTGCCGATGGATTACAGGCTATTGCTTTGGTGCGTATTGCTTGGCAAATTCTGGCGAAGTTGCGTCAATAACTTAACCCAGATGCGCTTTTTCTGGTTGTGGATATGACCAGCGGCGCCACCAGTATTCCAGCGGACCTTGTTTAAAATAACGCAACCAAAGGTAGCAGAAAATTCCATTGAGCAGCCATATTCCGGCTATCCAAAACAATAAATTACTGCGCGAAATTTGATTGTGGAGTCCAAATCCGTAGCCATAAAAAATAATTCCGGCGACGATTGATTGAAATATATAGCTGGATAATGCCATCTTGCCGACTTGGTTTAACAGCGTTAATCTTTTTAGCCAATGAAAACGTTGATAACAACCGTTCAGCAGTAGCAGGTAGGATACACCTTGAATATAGGGTGCTAATTTCATTATTGACTGCTGATAAACAGAAGTTATTGGGTTGAGGTAATTAAAGCTCCACCAAGTGTATTTATCATAACCGGTAATCAGTCCTAATAGCACTAAGCTAAATGTAATTGTCCAGTAGTATGGCAGCTGCCGATAGTCGGTAAATATTCCGCTACGAAATAGCACAACGCCAATTGTCATTAGCAGCAAACTGTCGAACACAATTGACTTGAAAAACAATTCACCGCGGTAAATTTTTATTTCGTTCCAGCGGTAAGTCAGTAAGTCTAAGTAACTGCCTTGATGAGCGTCCTGTTTGGTAGCAAACCGTTCCGCTGAGCGTTTGCTCAGGCGTCGTTCCCAGCTGGTGATTTGTCTTTCCATCTTGGTGGTACGTTCGGCCGATGGCGTTGCTTTTGCAACTTGATACGCGTGTTCTAGACTAGAGCGGTTGAGCGCTTGCTGTGACGCATTGAACAGCAAAATACTTACCAATACCAAGCTAAATAAAATCAGCGCGCGTTGACTAAAGCTGCGTGTCGCTAATAATAACAAAGCACAAATTGCGTAATGATGAAGAATATCACCCGACCAGATTAAATAGCAGTGAGCCGTGCCTATTAAAAACAGAAAAAACAATCGCCGCGTATAAATTGAGTAGAAGAGCATTGGTGAATTTTTTTCAAGGGGTGTTTTTTCAAGAAATGCTTTCTCAGAAGACTTTTCTAACATTAGGTAAAAACTAATTCCAAACAAAATTAAAAATAGAGCGAAAAATTTTCCTTGGGCAAGCCAATAAATGGCAAAGCGAACAGTGGTATCGAACTCACTAAAGTACCCATAAAGGTAAGGATTGAAAGGTGCACTATATGCGAAGCTTTCAATATTAATAATGAGTATGCCCAGTACAGCAATACCGCGCAGAAAATCTAAAACATGAATTCGATTATGCACAAGTTTATCGTTATTAAAAAATAAGCGGCAATATTAAATTGCGTCGTTACAGCCAATGAGTCGGTAAGACTTCATTTTGCAGAGCGCCAAGCTGTTCTTTTAAGCTTAATAGCTGATCTTCCCAGTAGCGCTGGGTGTTGAACCAGGGAAAGTTGTGCTTAAAACT
Organism: Gammaproteobacteria bacterium; assembly: GCA_013373545.1. GTDB lineage: Bacteria > Pseudomonadota > Gammaproteobacteria > Enterobacterales > Kangiellaceae > Pleionea. The sequence goes on along the minus strand of JABXHQ010000084.1, from coordinate 20,803 downwards.
CGGATCTTCCCATCGACTGGCCAGCCATCCCATATAGTGAATCATCCGCATGGCGCGTAATGCTTCAACTAATAGCCATTCGCGGTCGTCAAATTCGCGAAAATCTTCATAGCCATCAAGCAATGCATTCTTCTGTTGAACTTGTTCTTGTTCATCGCCGGTGATTAACATCCAAAGATCTTGAACGGCGGGTCCACTGCGGCTGTCATCAAGGTCGACAAAGTGCGGCCCAGCCGGTGTCCACATTACGTTCGATGGATGGCAGTCACCATGAATTCTAAATAACTCGATATCCGTCCAGCGCGCAAAGCGTTCGTAACAGGCTTCGATAAGTGGCAAACAAACGCTATCCATCGAAGGGCGTAGACCGCTGGGAATAAAATCGTTTTCACACAAGAACTGATAAGGATTTTGTGCATAACTATTCACATCAATAGTGAGCCGGTGCTGATAACGACTGGCGCTGCCCCGAGTATGTATGCGTGCGATAAAACGGCCCAACCAAGTGAGCGTGTCACGATCATCTAAGTTCGGAGCGCGTCCACCGCAATTCGGAAAGATAGCAAATCGAAAGCCTTGATAATGATGCAAGGTTTTTCCATTAATGATACACGGTGCGACCACAGGAATATCATCTGCGGCCAATTCGAGACTAAACTCATGTTCTTCAAGAATCGATGCGTCACTCCAGCGGTTTGGACGATAAAATTTAACAACCCACTTGCACTGTTCTTCATCGCGAAATTGATACACTCTGTTTTCATAACTGTTAAGACCCAGGAGTGCGGCCTCAGCCAAAATATCGACACTCTCTAATGCATCTAAAATGGTATTCGGATCGAGCGCATAAAATGCAAGTTGCTGACCGCTGTCAGTATTGGATGTGTCTGTCATAAAACAATTTCAGTCCATTTTTGTTGCTTCCAAATCCACGCATAAATTGCGGTTTGAATAGCTCGATAAATAAATTGCATTATCCAAATAGCGGTTAATCCCCAGCCAGCGACTGGACCGGCTAAATAAGCCAGCGGTAGAAAGACCAGCCATTGCATCACCAGCGAAACACTTAATGTGGTTTTGGTTGCACCGGCACCTTGAAGAGAGTTCATTAATACCAACCCAATCGCATCAATAAAAATACCAAATCCCACCAACTGCAATGGTGTTACGGCAATATTTAACGTGGCTTCTTGTTGGAGAAAACCACTTAAAATGAGTTCTGGAAATGCAATCATGGGAATGCCAAGGATCATGACGACTAACATTGCGACACGAACCGTATCCCAACCCCAGCGATAGGCATCATTGGGATCTTTTTTGCCGAGTGCATGACCAACTAAAGTAGCAGCTGAAATGCCAAAAGCGATGCACGGTAAAATGGCCACCAGTGTAATATTGGTCAAGACGTTTGCGGCGGCAAGTTCTTCAGTACCCACTTGTCCCACAATCCAAAATAAAGTGGTAAAGCCAAGGGCAAAAAATAGCTGTTGAATGGACGATGGAATCGAAATACGAATGACCGTTAATAAGGTATCACGACGCGGTAAATGCAAGCCAAAGCCATAGTCGCGGGTATGGCGTAAAGCCAAGAATGTGTAGATAAGGGTTCCCCCCATCATTGAAATAGCGGTGCCTAATCCGGCTCCGGTTACGCCTAGCTCGGGAAATCCCCAGTGGCCAAAAATGAGTAAGTAGTTAAGCACTATGTTAATGCTGTGCATAATAAGTAAAGTGCGCAAATAAAAACCGGTTCGCTTGATCGCACTCCAATATCCGCGAAAACAAAAGTTCATTCCAACAAACATGATGGCGGCTAAACGAACTTGTAAATAGTCGGTGCCGTAACGCACCACTTCGGGATCGGAATTGAGTAACTGCAGGATATTTTCGGCATAAATAATCAGCACGACTGAAACAGGTGCCGCGACTGCGAGAATGGTAATTAGAGCTCCATTGAGAGGGTTAGCTGCTTCTGCTTGGCGACCTTCGCCCATGCGCCGAGCAACCATGGCTTGCACGCCAGCCGAAAGCCCCATGAAGGTTGCAGCCGCGACGAAGTTAATAAAGCTGGCCAGACCAACTGCAGCCAACTGAGCCGTACCCAAATGGCCCACCATTGCCGCATCCACTAGGTTCAAAATATTTTGCGACATCATGCCACCAATGATCGGTAGAGCAATTGTCCAAATGTGTCGGTAGCGTTCGCTTTGGGTCACAGGGCGTCTCGATATTTTTATCTGGCGCTATGGTAACAGATTACGCGCTAAAGCCTAAGTTGAACCAGATGCCTCTGGAGATTCTTTTCGCGTCGCGTGGGCAATTACCCATGCCTGTACGGTTTGCACTCCATGGCGTTTTAAGTGGCGCGCAATTTCATTGACTGTACTACCGGTGGTATACACGTCATCAATGAGCACAACATGGTTGCCGAGAGGACCTTGTACCTTAAAGGCTCCGCGTAAATTAGAGCGTCGCCGCTGGCGTGGTAATGATGATTGTGCTGCGGTAGCGCGAATGCGCTGGATACGCCCTCGGGGTGCAGGTAAGGCGAGCATCTTGGCGACCTGCTTGGCGATTAATTCTGACTGATTAAAGCCGCGTTGACGTAACCGAGCCGGGTGCAAAGGCACCGCTAGTAAACTATCGATGTTTTGAGTTGCACTCGGTAGTAGATTCTGTACTAACTGCTCAGCAAACCATTTGGCCAAGGGCAAGTCTTGATGAAACTTAAACTGCGTTATCCAGCGATCAATCGGCGCACGATAATAATAAACACTGTATAAGCGATCAATGGCTGGAGGAGAGCGCAGGCAGCGACCACAGCGGCCATGTTCAGTTTGCGCTGCGATCGGCTCCGAACAACACAGACACAGTTGCTGCAATTGATTGCTACGCACCCGCGGCAGAACTTTCAAGCATGCATCGCACAGGCGCGGTTGGGTGATGTCGATGCTGATTCCGCAGATGGCGCAACTATGCTCGATGGTGCGCTTTAACGAGGCTGAAACGGCCGCAATACATTGTTTAAGTTGCTCAAAAAGTCTTAGCCCCATTGTCTGCTCGTCCTTATTGATTGAGATTGAAGTCTGCTGTAGCTGGTAAGCCTCTTGCGAGCGATCCGATACGCTAACGGTTACAGCAGAGTCATTAGCATGCCTTAAGTAATGGCGACGACCGAGAGCGAAGTCGCTACAATCAGGTTAAGATGAAGGCGAAAAACAGTTTGAGCAATGGTGCTGACATAAATGAATGAGGTATGCATGCAAGGTTCACTTGAAATGACAGTAAAGCGCATCGGTAACGCAGTGGGGGTGCTGCTATTGGTGCTGACGGCGCTGCAGCTGTTGTTTCGAATTGGTTTGTGGCTCTGGGTTAACAGTCAGTATGCGATTGCCAGTAGCACACTGAGTGTGTTTGAAGTGTCAGCCGTGTTGATCATTTTGACGTTAGCGTGTAGCGCATTTTTATTGGCGACTTTGATGAGCACTATGTGGCAGCAACGCCACTGGCGCAATGGCTTAAAACTTACCCTAGCGGCTTTCGTTTCCCTAGCTCTCTTGTTAGTGGCGCAGTGGGCATTGCCGCTATGAGAGCGGTTAATATTTGTTCGGATGTTAACAGTTTTGCCGGTCAAGCTTGACGCCGCAGCGATAAATTTCCACACTGGCGGTTTGCTTATCGATGTGGATTTCCTATGTCAATCGCCGACTATATTCAAAACCCAACCATTCGTCATGATTGGACCATGGCCGAAGTGCAGGCGTTATTTAATTTGCCTTTTAATGACTTGATGTTTTACGCGCAAAGTGTGCATCGACAATTTTTTAATCCGAACGAAGTTCAAACCTCTACCTTGCTGAGTATTAAAACTGGCGCTTGTCCAGAAGATTGTGCTTATTGCCCGCAAAGCGGTCATTACAATACTGGCTTAAGTAAAGAGCAATTAATGGCATTGGAAGAAGTGCTTAGCAATGCGCAAAAAGCTAAAGACACTGGAGCGACTCGTTTTTGCATGGGGGCTGCGTGGCGGTCTCCGCGCGGGAAAGACTTTCCCGTAGTACTGGAAATGATTAAAGGGGTGAAAGCGCTCGGGTTGGAAACCTGTGTGACGCTTGGCATGTTAAATGATGAGCAAGCACAGCAACTCAAAGCCGCGGGATTGGATTATTACAATCATAATCTTGATACCTCACAAGAGTACTACGAAAAAATTATTACCACGCGCACTTATCAAGATCGCATGGAAACACTCGAGAGCGTTCGCGGTGCCGGCATTAATGTTTGCAGTGGCGGTATCATCGGGATGGGGGAACAGGCCAACGATCGATATGGTTTATTGATGGAGTTGGCGAATATGCCTGAGCATCCACAAAGTGTGCCGATTAATATGCTGGTCGCGGTTGCCGGTACGCCATTAGAAAATGTTGAAAAGCTGGATGAAATTGACTTTGTTCGGATGATAGCGACGGCGCGGATCATGATGCCAAAGTCCTATGTTCGACTGTCCGCTGGCCGTGAAAATATGAGTGATGAAACGCAAGCGTTATGTTTTATGGCAGGAGCGAATTCGATTTTTTACGGAGAGAAATTACTCACCACAGCAAACCCTGATGAAAACCATGACCGCATTTTGCTCAGTCGGCTCGGTATTCAACCGGAGCAAGCTGCATCGTCGGCGCCGAGTCATGCGACAGACAGTGCGAGCGGTTCCGCACCGGTTAGCGACAGCTTCAATGGGGTTAAGTTTACCAATGCGGCGGCTAGTTAACTAGGCGCCCTAAGAACCATGAACTCGCCTTTATTGAGCCATTTAGCGGAAAAAATGGCGCAACGCCATGAGCAGCATCGAATCCGGCAATTAATTACCCGTGACGGCGCCCAAGATGTTTTGGTCCGAGTGGCTGGGGAAACCTTAATCAATTTTTCCAGTAACGATTATTTAAATTTGGCCAATCACCCATTGGTTAAAGAAGCCGCAGTGGCGAGCGTGCAACGCGAGGGCTTAGGCGCGGGAGCATCGCATTTAATTAGCGGCCATTCAACGACCCATGCTGCGCTAGAGGTCGCGCTTGCTGAGTTTCTGGATGCGCCACAAGTGATGGTATTTTCCAGCGGCTATTTAGCAAATTTAGCGCTTTTGACCACCTTATTCGAAAAACCCGATCTAATTGTGCAAGATAAACTCAACCACGCTTCATTAATCGATGCGGCTAGGTTTTCCAATGCACAACACCGGCGCTATCGGCATTTAGATGTGGCATCGCTGCAACAGCAATTGAAGGGGAATTTTCGAATTAAAGCCGTGGTGACAGACGGTGTGTTTAGTATGGATGGCGATTGCGCCAATGTGGCCGAATACTTGGCATTGCCAGAGCTTTCCCAACAACCGGTGATTGTCGATGATGCACATGGCATTGGGGTGATGGGGAAGCGTGGTGCGGGCACCTGTGAAGCGCTCAGTCACGAGTTTCGAGAGCGGTTAATTGTAATGGGGACTCTGGGTAAGGCGCTCGGCGCCGCGGGCGCATTTGTTGCGGGGTCGACGGATCTGATCGCAGCGTTGCAGCAATTCGCGCGCCCCTATATTTATACCACTGCACTGGCGCCCGCAGTCGCGGCGGGAGCGACCGCAGCCATTCGGTGTTTAATGCGCGAAACCGGCTGGGTTGCACAATTGCACGACAACATTGCCTATTTTAAGCGCTGTGCCGCGCAGGCAGACCTTTCCCTGTTGCCATCGAATAGCGCGATTCAACCGCTATTGGTGGGGGGAGAGTCGGAGTGTATGGCCCTGGCAAAAGGGTTGTGGCAAAACGGGTTTTGGGTTGGCGCCATTCGCCCTCCAACGGTAGCCGCGGGGGCGTGTCGATTGCGTATTACCATTACCCGAGAGCATTCGCGGGCGCAAATCGAGCGTTTAGTTAGCGCGATTGCGGCTCAGATGTCGAACGTCTCAGTTGAGTAAGAGAACTTAAATGCAGCCTTATTTTGAGCAAATTGGCGCCGGTCCTGATGTAGTGTTTCTGCATGGGTGGGGGATCCACGGCGGGATCTTTGAACACCTTTATCCTGAGTTGTCGGCGCATTGTCGGATAACCAATATCGACTTGCCCGGATTTGGGCGCAGTCCGTTGCCCAATCAAACTTATAGTTTGTCGATGGTAGTCGACCAGTTGTTAAGTGTGATGCCGGAAAATGCCATTGTGCTTGGTTGGTCATTGGGGGGCCTTATTGCGTCGCATATAGCTTTAGAGCATCCGCAGCGTGTGAGCGCTTTAGTGACGGTAGGTTCCAGTCCGCGTTTTATCCAAGATGATGACTGGCCGGATGCGATGAAGCCGGCGGTGATGGAAAATTTTATGACCCTGCTGGAAGAAGATTATGAGTCAACGTTAATTCGCTTTCTTGCTATTCAAACTATGGGCAGCGAAAGTCAACGTGATGATATTCAGCGCTTAAAAGAAACGGTGTTTATTCATGGCCAGCCGGCGGTTAAAGCGCTTCGCGGTGGTTTGAAAATTCTCCAAGAAACTGATTTGCGCGCTAAGCTTGGAGAAATTTCGCAGCCTACCCTTAGGCTATATGGTCGTCTCGATGGACTGGTTCCGCAAAAAGTTGCGGGAAAAGTTGCACAAGTGTTGCCAGACAGTGAAAGTTTTATTTTTCGCAAGGCCAGTCATGCACCGTTTTTATCCCATGCCGCAGAGTTTACCGAACGTTTATTGACGTTTATCAAACGTCATTCTGAGGATTGATAATGGCATCGCGTCCGACACCAATAGATAAACATTTAATTGCCGATAGCTTTTCTAAAGCGGCAAAAAATTATGACGACTATGCCTTTGTACAACGGGAAATTGGTGATCGGCTAATGGAGCGTTTAGCGCTAATGAAGTTGGCTCCAAAAACCATTTTAGATATCGGCTGTGGCACCGGTTGGTATACACGGGCATTAAAAAAGCAATTTAAAAGCGCGAAGGTGTTCGGTGTTGATTTAGCGCCAGGAATGATTGCGCAAGCACGTCAAAACAGCTCTTGGTTAAAAAAATGTCATTACGAAGTCGGTGATATGAATCAGTTGCCTTTTTCGGATAATTCCATTGATCTTATTTTTTCTAATTTGACAGTGCAGTGGAGTGGTGACTTTGCGCATACTGCTCGCGAGCTTGCTCGGGTGTTAAAACCGCAAGGGTTATTATTATTTTCCACGCTGGGTCCCGATACCTTGCTGGAGCTTAAAGAAGTGTTTGCAGCCATCGACGCTTTCACTCATGTGAACGCATTTTCCGATATGCATGACATTGGCGATGCATTACAGGCGGCGAAGTTATTTCAACCGGTAATGGACCGGCAAACAATTGTGTTTGAGTACGATACCGTGAAAGGGTTGATGCAAGATATAAAAGGCGTCGGCGCGCATAATTTAAACCCCAATCGACGTCAGCAATTGATGAGTAAGGGCCAGTGGCAGCGTGTTCAAGAACTCTATCAAACGATCAAAGAACGTCGCGGTTGTAACGGTTTTCCGGCCACCTATGAAGCTTTGTTTGGCCATGCATGGGGTACTGACTTGATGATGTCATCAGCTGACGATGTGCAAACCATAAATGTTATTCATCCGACAAAAGTAGATTCCTAATGCGCCGTTATTTTGTTACCGGAACCGACACCGAAGTCGGTAAAACCTATACGACAGTACAGCTACTGCATTATTTAAATCGCACTCAAGTGGCGATGGGCTTAAAACCGATTGCCGCTGGAGCTCAGCAAGTCGCGGGAATTTGGCAAAACGATGATGCGCGCGCAATCAAGGCGGCGAATGCGTTCCAAGCAGACTACGCATTAATTAATCCGTTTTGTTTTCCAGCCGCCATTGCGCCGCATTTAGCGGCACCCGAACCACTCTCAGTGGCCCAAGTCGTCGCGACGGTTGAGACTTCATTAGCACAATTCGAGAATGTTGATATTTGTTTGATTGAAGGTGCGGGTGGGTTTTTGGTACCGCTGAACGATAAAGAGTCCTTTGCCGATTTAGTTGCACCGCTGCAGTGTGAGGTGATATTAGTGGTTGGCATGCGACTGGGGTGTATTAACCATGCTTTGTTGACCGTTGCAGCGATTGCGCAGCGAGGTCTTAAGTTAAGGGGCTGGATAGCTAATCAAATTGACCCCGATATGTCTCACTATGCCGAAAATATAGCAACGTTGCAGCAACAAATAGCGGCACCGATGTTAACTGAAATTCGTCATGGTCAGGGAGCGATAGACAAGGGGCTCGTTTTGTAGTCGAGTCGAGTAATTGTGGCTGACAATACAGGCGTTTAGCAATGAAAAAAATTGGCTTACTCGGCGGCACCAGCTGGCACTCGTCACTCGATTATTATCAATTATTGAACCAGAAAATTGCTGCGCGCGTCGGCGGACTGCATTCCGCTGACTTGGTACTGCGCAGTGTAAACTTTGCGACTTTTCATCAACTACAAGAACAAGGCGCATGGGACGAAATTGCCAACGCCTATAGTAAAGATGCTATCGCGATGAAGTCGATGGGTGTTGAAGCCTTGGTGATTTGCGCGAATACCATGCATCAGGTAGCGGCCGAAGTAGAGCGCCAGAGTCAGTTACCAGTACTTCATATTGCCACGGCCCTGCAGCGCTCTGTAAAGCAAATTAAGCCGAATGAAACCGCTACTCTCGGCGTGCTTGGAACCGAGTATACGATGACGTTACCGTTTTATCGTGAGGCCTTGGCGCAGTACGGAGTGGCCATGCTGGTCCCGGTGGCAGAGCAACGTCAGCGAATTCATCAGATTATTTTTAGTGAACTCGTGGCAGGAGTCGTGACGGCCGAGTCGCGTGACTTTTATTTACAACAGATTAAACAATTAGCCGAGCAAGGCGCCGATGCGGTCGTTTTAGGTTGTACTGAAATCGGTATGTTGGTGCAACAAACGATGACCGACATTCCCTTGATAGACTCATTGCAAAGTCATGTCGATTACATCGTCGACTTTTGTTTAGAGTAAAACTAAGGTACTTTTAACCCCTCTTACCGCACCAATACGTCAATACCTCCCTGGCTTAAAATGAGTCGGGCGATGACTGCTGACATCGCGGGCCGGTTAAGGCAGCCTCGTTTACATTGAACTATGGGGAAGAATATGAAGCGTCAAGGGTTACTCGAGCAACCTCGACACAGTCATTATTTGCTGGGGCATGAGGCCTTTCGGCAAGCGGCGGAGGCCGATCCAGAGTACTTTTTTCATTTGATGGCGTCGCAGCAACAAAGTGAAGCGATTGCGCAGTTAACCGATCGTGTATATGCCATTAGCGACGACGATCAGCGCTATGAGCAAGATGATTTTCGTGTCCACTTGACTAATATTGAAGCGCGACCAGCGGTTATTATCGAGCTGCCGAAACCTCGAGCGTTTATTGAATGTGTGTACTGCGCGGTGGTTAGTCAGGCTGATTTAACTGCGCTGCAAGCAATGGCAAGTGGCAATGATGAGCTGATTCAAGCGATTGATTATTTTACGCTAGAATTAATGGAAAATGAGAGCGGTGAGGTTAGCTATGCATTGTGTCGCTGGCAGCAAGATACGCATTTTTTTCTTGCAGAAGTTGAAGGCTTGCCCAGTATTGAGAAGTTTTCGGCGGTTATTAAAGCGGCGTTAACACCGCCACCAGAAAATCACTAGGGCATTTTATTAAAGCCGACTTGACGGTTAAAGCAGCGGTTATGCGACAGGAGGGCAATATGAGAGATCCATTAATGAAAAAGAATCGAGTAGGTTTCAAACGTTCCATGAGTAAACAGACGTTGATGGTTGCGGTATTTTGTATCAGCGTGCTGCACGCCGCCGATGAGACCGCCGCGGCCGTCGAGGAGTCCGTTGCGCCATTTGTACCAAGTATGTCAGAAGGACTCGATCCCTTGCCCCCAGCACAAGAAATTACTGAAACAGAGTCGGGTGCGTTTGGTGTTATCGGCAAAGATAGTCGCTTTCGTCCGGGCAAAACGACGGTTTATCCTTATCGCTCAATTGGCAAGATGCAAATGGAGAAAGCCAATGGCAAATGGGCCAGTTGCAGCGGTACTTTGATTTCTCCGCAACATGTATTAACGGCGGCTCATTGCGTGTTTGATAAAGATACTAATAAATTTCATAAGCGTATTTATTTTGTTCCCGGTGCCGATGGCAAGTATGTGCCTTATGGACTTTACGGTGTAACGGATATCTATATTCCGAAAGACTATCCAAGCTCATCCATGACGCGCAATAACGGCGATGTTGCGGTAATGAAATTAAATTCAGCGGTTGGCGAACGCGTTGGGTATTTGGGGTTCGGTGTGTACCGGCCGGTACCCGAGAGCGTTAATCAAGAAATTGCGGCGCAACAAGCGCAAATTTATCAAGACAATATTGGTAATTACGACGGTTATGTTCAGCAAGCGACTCGTTACATGGAAGGTTTAGCCAATCGTTATCCTCAGCACGCATTGCAGTATTTTGGTTATTCAGGTGACACTAACGGGCAAGTGTGGGGAGATAAGTGTTTAACTTATAATATTGGTGAATACTCCAATGCCAATTACCTTCAAGTCGGCACCTATTGTGACTATCAGCGCGGTGCCAGTGGTAGCGCCTATTATGATAATGAACGTTATGTTCGCGGCGTAATTTCGTGGTCAGGTGGTAACCGTCAGTCTATGGTTACCGATAGCTCGGGTAAAGCCGTCGGTAATTATGTTGGCAATGTCAAAAATGTGATTAACGTAGCGGTAGCTTTCAACCGCAACACTTATCAGATGATTAAACGTTGGCGCGAAGATCAAGTGGATAGTAATACTTTACATCGACGATTAAGTTCAGCCAATGATCTGAAGCAAGTAGAAATTAATGTTGCCTGTCATGATCGAGTTTGGTTTGTGTTGCGCTATAAGAACTCGAAGAACCAATGGGTTAATGATGGCTACTATGATACCAATCGCGAAAGTCGCGTTCGGCGCACGATCAGTTCACCCTATTTCTATTATTATGCTGTGAGTCATGACGGCCGTCGGAAATGGAGCGGTGATGATGGATACTTTAAAGTTTTTGATAAAACGCTCGGGTTTCGCAAGCGTACTTTAGATAAAGACTATGTCAGCAAAATTAACCTTACTTGCAAGTAAGCTCGCATCAAATTAAGTACTGACAGTGGCGCAAGTCGCCACTGCTTTACTGGAGCGTTACTTCTTGGTTATCGATTAATCTAGGTTGTCCAAGCCATGCAGCGGCGGCGATTAAAAGTTGCTTGGAGTTGCTGTCAGCTGGCGCTAAAGTCGTTTGATCGACGATTTCAAAATAATCGACGTTAAAACCGTCTTGCTTTAATAATTTCTTCGCGTTGCGAATAAGCGACGGATAATCATCATCGCCCGCCTCAATTTGTTTTTGTGTTGCGATAATGGTTGCTCGTAAATGGGCTGCTTGGTCCTTTTCTAAAGCCGTTAGGTAACCATTGCGTGAACTCATGGCAAGGCCATTCTTTTCGCGAACAATTGCGCCACCAATGACCTCAATTGGGAGGCGCAGATCTTCCACCATACGCTTGATCACCAGCAGTTGTTGAAAGTCTTTTTTGCCGAAGATGGCGATGTGCGGCTGAACCAAGTTAAATAAAATATTAACAATGGTGGTGACGCCTAAAAAGTGCCCTGGACGGCTGGCCCCACATAACTTATTGGTTAACGAGTCATGCGCACTTACACTGGTATGTAAATCTTTTCCTCGCGGATAAATACCCTCAATGGTGGGTAAGAATAAATAGTCTACTGCGAGCGTTTCGAGTTTACTTTGGTCATCGCTAAGCGTTCTTGGGTAAGCTGAAAAGTCTTCATTGGGACCAAATTGCAGCGGATTGACAAAGATACTCACGACGGTAATGTCCGCTTTCGCTTTGGCCATTTTAACTAAGCTTAAGTGACCTTCGTGTAAGTTGCCCATGGTCGGCACAAACGCAATGGTTTTCCCCTGTTGACGTAACGCCAGCATCTGCTGCTGAAAATCTTTTGAATCGGTGCAAATATGCATCAAAAAGCCTTAATTAAAACTGTGTTGTGTCGTAGGAAACTGGCGCGATTTGACTTGTTCAACGTAGGCTTTAAAAGCACCTAAAACGCTGCCATCACCTTCAGGCATAAAGTTCTTCACAAACTTAGGGCTGAAATTTGGGTTCAGCCCTAACAAGTCATGCATCACCAATACTTGCCCATCGCACTCGACACCCGCACCAATTCCAATGGTTGGGATACTCAGTTGTTGGGTTACTTTGGCAGCCAATGCTTGTGGAACACACTCTAATACTAGGAGCTTGGCACCGCTCGCGGCAATCGCTTTGGCATCATCGATAAGTTGTTGTGCCGCCGATTCATCTCGGCCTTGCACTTTGAAGCCGCCAAGCGCATCAACCGACTGTGGAGTAAGTCCAAGGTGTGCGCATACCGGAATACCGCGCTCGGTTAAACCGGCAATCGTGTCACATAACCATTGTCCACCTTCAAGCTTAACCATATTCGCACCTGCCTGCATGAGCTTGGCTGCATTTTCATACGCTTGCTGTTTGGTGGCGTAACTCATGTAGGGCAAATCACCAATAATGAATGGCACTTGGCAGCCACGAGCGACATTAGCAATGTGGTAACACATGTGTTCCATAGTAACCGGAACGGTTGTTCCGTGACCTTGTAATACATTGCCGAGCGAGTCGCCGACCAAAATCGCCTCAATGCCGGCGAGCTCTTGGAGTAAAGCGAAGGTTGAATCGTAAGCGGTCGCGACAGTAATGGGCTCGCCTTTTTGTTTCAATGCTTGCAGAGAGGATAAAGTAATTTTATTCATAGCGTTATAGAGTCACTGGCTTTGGATTGAAGTAATGGCGCCCGCTGTTGGTCTCCTCGATGCGTTCGAGTAATTGATTATAATCGTGTTGGTTCTCTACCAAATCGATACCCGAAGCGTTGACGATTAGCAGTGGACTGCTTTGATAATAATGAAAGAACTCTAGGTACGCATTAGCAATTTTTTCTAAGTAATCTTTTTGGATAATGGCTTCATGTGCGATTGCCCGTTTACGAATACGATCCATTAAAACATTCACCGGAGCTTGCAGGTAAATGACTAAGTCGGGCGTTGGGGTATCAATGGTTAGGTTGTCGTAGACTTGCTGGTACAGTGCCATTTCATCGGAGTCGAGAGTAACTTGTGCAAACAGTCGATCTTTATCCATCAAGAAATCTGAGACGTAAGTTGATATAAACATATCGCCTTGGCGAAGCTCTTTTAATTGGCGTACGCGTTGAAATAAGAAATACAGTTGAGTGGGTAGCGCTCCGCCTTTTGGATCTTGGTAAAACCGAGGCAAAAATGGGTTTTCTTCGGCGCCTTCAAGGAGCAGCTCAGCTTGATAATATTCGGCGAGTTTACGGGCTAAGGTGGTTTTTCCAACACCAATAGGGCCTTCAATAGCTATGAATTTTTTATGCTTTAATTCGTCGGTTTCCGTCACATCGAATTCCTACGCCGTTTATGTCAGTTTTTTGATTCCATCTAACGATAGTTGTTGTAACGCATCGCTCAGGGATTGCCCGTCTGGAAAATGTAAATCTGGAGCAATTTCATACAGCGGTAAAAGGACGAAATTGCGCTGCATCATATGATAGTGTGGCACTTTCAAACGTGGCAGGTCAATGGCTTTGTCGCCGTAGAGTAAAATGTCAAGGTCGAGGGTTCGTGGCCCCCAGCGTTCGCCCTTGCGCTCGCGCCCGTATTGGTTTTCAATCGCTTGCAAATGATCCAGCAAAGTGAGTGGCGGCTGATCGGTTGTGATACGAGCAACGGCATTGAGATAGTCATTTTGATCGGCGGGCCCCAGCGGACGGCTAAGATAAAACGACGAAGCAACAACCGGTGTCAGCGCAAGCGTCGATAATGCATTCAGCGCTTGAGTTAAGGTATTCGCACTGTTGCCTAAATTGCTGCCCAACCCAATGAATACGGTTTCGTTCATGAAGGTTTCGCGGGTTTTTGTGCGGAACGTCGCTTCTTAAAGTTGCGCCGTCGTCGTGGATGCTTTTTCGCAATGGCTTGCGTCATAGCACGTTGACCTTCGGGCGAAGCTTCTTGAAATCGGGTCCACCAGCTGGCGGTGGTGGCTAAGCTTTCATCGGCTTCAGCGCGTAATACCAAAAAGTCGTAAGCGGCGCGAAATTTGGCGTGTTCCAATAATCGAAAGGATTTATGATTGGGTTGTTCGAGGCGTGGCTGCAGCGACCAAATATCGCGGATCACTAAGCTGAAGCGCTTAGGAATAGAGATAAATTTTGATTGCTCGGCAAGCGTTTGCCCCATTGCTTTATGATAAGCATCATTGTGACTGGCACCTTGTTCATGCAATTGTTGTTGGCGATCGCGCATGGGTTGCCATAAAAATACCGCGTAGAGAAAAGCCGGAGTAATCGGTTTGTCTTGGCGTGCTCGTTGATCGGTGCTGTTTAATGCCGCGGCAATAAACGGCCAGAGCGCGGCTTCATTTTGTTCCAAAGCCTGCAAAGTGGCTGGAAATAACGCTTGTAATAAGCGGTGCTGGCGTAGCGCAACAAACGTATCGAAGGCATGACCTGCCAACAATAATTTATGACTTTCATCCCACAACCTTGCAGCCGAAACGTTTTTCATTAAGTCGGCCAGTTTAGCGATTGGAGCCGCGGTACCCGGTTCTATAGTGAGTCCGAGTTTGGTGGCGAGTCGCACCGCGCGCAGCATGCGCACAGGGTCTTCGCGATAACGCGTTTCCGGGTCGCCAATTAAGCGCAGTTGGCGCGCAGCTAAGTCTTCAAGTCCGCCGGTAAAGTCTCGTACCGTAAAGTCTGCATTGGAGTAATACAGGGCGTTAATCGTGAAATCACGACGCAACGCATCGTCTTCAAGGGAGCCGTACACGTTATCGCGCACCAACATGCCAGATTCGTGTTGTTGTCCGTGCGGATTAGCATCATCGTGGGAGGCTCGAAAAGTAGCCACTTCAATAGTTTCGCGGCCAAACATAATATGCGCCAAACGAAAGCGGCGGCCAATAATGCGGCAATTGCGGAATAGCTGTTTAATTTCTTCTGGCTTAGCGCTGGTGGCAATATCAAAATCTTTTGGGTGCAGCCCTAACAAAATATCGCGCACACCGCCGCCAACCAGATACGCCTCAAAACCGGCTCGGTGCAGACGACTCAAAACCTTAAGCGCATTAACGCTAATCAACTTCCGCGACACGGTATGCTGTTCGCGCGGCAAGGTAACGGCCGCCGCAGCGGAAGCGACCGGAGCGCGTTTAAACAGCTTATTTATAAATCGATTGATCATGCGTTAGTTAACAGAATGCAAAAATAAGGGCCGGATCATACCAGTAAACCGCGTAATTGGAAGCGCTTGCGGTTTTTTTAACCACCGGTAAGGCGTCAAGGTAGAATAATTTCATGCTGCTGTGGGATTTGCTGCGGCTGCCAATGCTGGGTTGCCCAAGCTAATTGTTCCGGACACGGAGCGTTGGTGAGTTCCTCTGGCAGGGCTTGTCCTAGAAATCGCAGTGCTTGAGAGAGCGCTTTAGGGGCTTCTTTTGCAGCCACTGCCGGCGCGTAATTCTGCTTACTCAACTTGCTGCCGGTTGCGGTCACGGCCAGTGGAATATGCAGGTAAGCTGGGCAAGGTTGCTCTAAATATTGGTACAGTTGCGCTTGTTTAAATGTTGAGTCAATCAAATCCGCACCGCGCACGATGTGGCTGATGTTGTGTTCAATATCATCCACCACTACCGCTAACTGATAGGCAAACAGCCCATCGCGGCGGCGCAGCACAAAATCTTCTGCTTGCGCTGTAAAGTCATGCTTCACAGTGCCTTGCACACGATCTTCAAAACTTGCCAAAGGAGTTAAGTGTTTTAATCTAATCGCTGGGTGCGCCAAGGTTAAACCGCGCTCGCGGCAAAGGTTTGGATAATGCCCTTGGTATTGGCTGAGCTGCTTACGGGTACACTGGCAATGGTAGGTCAGATTGCGAGCACTCAACGTATCGAGGTAATGGTGATATTGCTCGTGACGTTGACTCTGGTAGCAAACCGATTCATCCCAGTGCAGCGCAAATGATTCAAGCACACGTAAAATCGCATCGGCTGCGCCAGGCACTTCACGGGGGGGATCTAAGTCTTCGATGCGGACTAACCAAACGCCTTGATGATGATGAGCGTCGAGATAACTAGCGACGGCGGCGACCAATGAGCCAAAGTGTAAGTGGCCTGTTGGCGAGGGGGCAAAGCGGCCGCGGTAATTCACAGTTCAGATCTCTTGGTCATTGATACGAGCCGCATCAATGACCGCGATGGGGTTATTTACCTAGCTGCTTTTCTTTAATTTCAGCCAGCGTTTTACAGTCGATGCACAAGTTGGCGGTTGGACGTGCTTCGAGTCGACGGATCCCGATTTCAACGCCGCATGACTCACAGAAGCCATACTCGTCGTCGTCAATTTCCTGAATAGAGCCGGAGATTTTTTTCAACAGCTTACGCTCGCGGTCTCGCGTTCGTAGTTCTAAACTGAACTCTTCTTCTTGGCTAGCGCGATCCACAGGATCGGGGAAGTTGGCGGCTTCATCTTGCATATGATTAACCGTTCGATCGACTTCTTCCATCAACTGTTTTTTCCAAGTCTCAAGTATATTGCGAAAGTGGGCCTTTTGGTCCGCATTCATATACTCTTCGCCCTTCTTTTCTTTGTAAGGCGCTATACCCAAGTTACCAAGGGTTGTGGATGTCGCTGCTTTTTGTGGTTTTCGAGCCATTGACTGCTCCAGCTAAATAAAAGTTAATACCGCATGGTTCAAGCCGCGCTTTGGTGAGCTGAAGAAAAAAACAATGAAAAGTCGACGGCTCGGCGGCGCATAACCCTTAATACTCAGTAAAGCTGTTTTGAATAATAAAGGCAAACACGCATTATGGGGATTAATCCGAGAAGTTCAAGTACTATCAAATAGCAAAAAGTGCGAAAGCGTTCACTGAACAATTACCTCGAGGGGATGAGTTAACTGGATTGCAGAAGCACTGATGGTGGCAGCATAGGCCATTATCTCAACTCCCGCTTGCTGAGCTTGAGTGAGCAAGTCGGCATAAACCGGATCAATATGGGCGGCGGCTTGTACCGTTTTGATGCCGGTGTGTTGCACACAAAACAATAAAACAGCACGGTGCGGCGTGTTCTCGGCCAGTGCAATTAACTCGCGAAGGTGTTTTTGTCCGCGCGTACTGACGGCGTCAGGAAAGTACCCTTGAGTGTTGTTTTCACACAGGGTAACGCTTTTCACCTCGATATAAGTGGAGCGTGTATCGTGTTCAAGCAAGATATCAATGCGACTCTTTTCTGCGCCATAGGGAACTTCTTGGCGGATCGCGGTCGGGTCTGCTAACGGCTCGATTACACCATTATTGATGGCTTCCACCACGAGTTGGTTGGCAATATGGGTGTTCACGCCGATAAATTCACCTTGCGGGGTTTGTGCCAGCACCCAAGAATAACGATATTTGCGTTTAGGGTTATTCGAGTCCTGTAGATAAACGGTCCATCCACTATCCCAACAGTTCTTCATCGAGCCGGTATTGGGGCAGTGAACGGTCAGTGCTTCACCGTTTGGCCAAGTGACATCCGCTAAAAAGCGCTTATATCGTTGTTGTAAGATTGCGGGTTGTAACGGAGGATCAAATTTCATTGGACGGCTCAGCGGTTATCAAAGCGCGCTATGGTAATCGGCCCATTAGATGAGGGCAAGTGACTCGCCAGAGCGCAGGCTAGTCGACTAAGTACAATTGCTGCTCGATAATTTGACAGGGTAATTGAGTTAAGGATTGCCCCTGGCACGGCCCGCGCGAACAATAACCGGTTTGCGGATCAAACTGTGCGCCATGTAATTGGCAATACAGATGGTAACCATCGAGCGCGGTAATGGCATCGCTGTCAAAGTTTAAACGTGCCGCGGCATGCGGACATTGGTTTAAAAATACGTTCACTTGCTGGTTAGTTTGCACCACAATACAGCTTTGTTGCATTGATAGCGCAATAATTTTCGGTTGATAAGGAGAAAGCTCATTAAGCGCACAAAGGTAAGTCATTTAGCAAAGCCCGCCACTCTGGGTTTCGACCCTATAACGATAGCTTAGGGGAATAACCGGTGCAATTCATTATCATCGCCGCGCTGCTGGCTATGTTGACCTATTGGGCGGTCTTCTATTGCTATCAAGGGCGACTGCTATTTCCGGCTCACAAATTAACCCGCGTTACCCACAACTGGCCCGCGACGACCGAGGTTCTGCGCATTGAAAATCATTTTGGTATTACCGAGGCGCACTTTGTTAGTTGCCAAAAAGCGTCGGCGCCGCTGGTGATTGTGGCGCATGGTCAGTTGGGCTTGATTGATACCTGGCATGAACGCATGCAGCCACTATTGGCGCTGGGGTATCACTACTGTTTGGTGGAATTTCCTGGTTACGGTGACAGTGCCGGCGTTCCCAGTGAAACCAACCTCGAGACCACATTTGTGAATGCCTATGATCAATTAGTGGCGCGTGCGGATGTAGATGAATCCCAAGTTATTGGCCTTGGGCGCTCACTAGGTGGCGGCGTGATTTCTTTGCTCGCTTGTCAGCGACCCTTGAACTGTTTGTGGTGGCTATCGACATTTACCAGTGTGAAGCCGTTTTTTCGCCGCAAAGGGATCCCAGACTTCTTGTTGCAAAGTCCGCTGGATAACTGCGCTCGGTTAGCGCAGCATCAATTGCCGGTACTGTTATTGCACGGACGAAACGATACCGTGATTGCACTGAGTCATGCGCAAAAACTCGCCGCGGCGAGTCGCCAAGTTTGCTTACATGTCGATGATGGTGATCACGACACGACGCCGCTCGATTGGGCCGAATATTGGCAAATGGCGGTTAAATTTCATCAAAAGGTGCTCTCAAAGTCGCTTGCGAGCGTAAGTTAATTTTGCTTTTGAGCTCATTGTTGTAAAATAAAGACTTTGCACCACAGTCTGCTGGAATAGCTATGCCGTTAGTTGATGCCGCCAAGGCAAAATTACCTACCGAATGGGGTGAATTCGAAATTCACGCACTCGAAGATGAAGATCAGCAAAAAGAACATGTCGCGTTAATTATGGGCGATCTGTCAGGGGATGAACCTGTCTTGGTTCGCATTCATTCCGAATGTTTAACCGGAGACGCGCTCTTTAGTATGCGTTGCGACTGCGGCCCACAATTGAACGCCGCGATGGAAAAAATTGCTGCAGCGGGTCGTGGTGTGTTGCTGTATTTGCGTCAGGAAGGACGCGGCATCGGCTTGGTTAATAAAATTCGAGCTTATGCTTTGCAAGACCAAGGAATGGATACGGTTGAAGCCAATGAGTCACTTGGGTTTGCTGCCGATGCGCGTGATTTTACGCTCGCCGCGGAAACCTTAAAGGCCCTACAGGTGACTCAAATAAAATTGATGACTAACAATCCGCGCAAAGTTGCCGCGTTGGAACAAGCCGGTATTCAAGTGGCCGAACGAGTTCCGATGAAGTTTGGGCGCAACCCTCATAATGAAAAGTACTTGTCCACTAAGCACGGTAAGCTCGGCCATTTGTTTTAATCATGTTACGCTAGCGATGCCCTCAATAATGCGTACTACCGGTTAGGGCTGCGCGCAACTATTCATTCAATCGCTAGCGCCTGATCGAGCCACTTTAACCGTAACCAACCCTACTAAGGAGCCATAATGTCAGAAGCTTTGGTTGTAAATCTCTCAAAATCTGCGCCGCAAGGCGTGTGGAGCGCGAAAGCACCGCTATCGATGCAACAAGATGCGGCCACTATCCACCTCAGTGGAATTATGCAGATTGAGACGATTCAATCGGCGTGTCGTCATTTACAAGCTCTGGGGTTTAAGTCGTTTCGCCTGGTCGGGACTGACTGGGAGTTTGACTATCAGTATGCGTTTGCACAAGCGGCTTACTCTGCCAAGGGCAGTGCCGCCGTTGAGTTTGCCGCGTTAGACGATAAGCAAGATGCTAAGCTCGAGCAATTAGTTAAAGTGTCTTATTGGACGCGAATGTTGGTCAACCAAACTCCAGAAGAGCAAAGTCCAATGGCGCTGGCGCAACAAGCGGCCGATTTTATTGCTGATTTGGCGCCCGATAATGTGCATTTTAGAATTTTAAGTGGCGAAGCTTTAGTCGATGAGGGTTTAGTGGGTATTCACGGTGTCGGCCGTGGCAGTGAGCGTGAACCGTGTTTGTTAGAACTGGATTTTATTCCCGATGGCTGGGGCGACGCTGCGCCACTGGTCGCCTTAGTGGGCAAAGGTATTACCTTTGACTCGGGTGGTTACAGCTTGAAGGCCAGCGAGTCGATGTTGCATATGAAGTGCGATATGGGCGGCGCCGCGACGGTGGCCGGAGCTTTGGCCGCTGCTATCGTGTCAGGTCTCGATAAACGTGTGAAATTGTATTTATGTTGCGCCGAAAACTTAGTGTCGGGGCATGCCTACAAGCTCGGTGATATTTTAACCTATCGCAATGGCGTCACCGTGGAAGTGGTTAATACGGATGCCGAAGGCCGTTTGGTGTTAGCGGACGGATTAATCTTGGCGAGTGAGTCAGGTGCTGAGCTTATTATTGATGCTGCCACTTTAACCGGTGCCGCGGTCACCGCGGTTGGTGAGCATTACAATGCTATTTTTAGTTTC
>JABXHQ010000145.1 GCA_013373545.1 Gammaproteobacteria bacterium | reverse complement strand
TGAAATTGACTAACATTTCCCGTTTGAGAGAAGTTCAATGCTCGATAATCGGCACTTTCATCAAAACCATATGTGACATAAGGGCGTGATAATTTGGGCAACAATGACTTGACCACTGGATCATCAATACAAAGCACGGCCAAACCATAGAACGGTAAATTGTGTAAAAAGTCGACAAAGGCTTGCTTTAAATTATCAAAATCGCCATAGGTGTCCATATGGTCGGCATCAATATTCGTTACCACACTTACCATTGGTTGTAAGTGCAAAAAGCTTGCATCACTTTCATCAGCTTCCGCAATGAAATAACGGCTGGTGCCTAATCGCGCATTACTTCCAGCACTATTTAAAACGCCACCAATAACAAATGTTGGATCTAAACCACCCTTGGCACACACATCCGTAATTAAACTTGTCGTGGTCGTTTTACCATGGGTACCTGCAATAGCAATCCCATGACGATAACGCATAAGTTCTGCTAACATCTCGGCTCGACGCACAACCGGAATACGTCGCATACGTGCGGCTTCAACTTCTGGATTGTCATCTTGAATCGCTGTCGACACTACAATAACATCTGCACCAAGAACATTATTGGCGGCATGATTAAACACTATGTCAGCACCCATTTGACTCAATCTTTTAGTAATATTTGACTCGTTTCGATCAGAGCCAGAAATTCGATAGCCTTGGTTCAATAGCACTTCGGCAATACCGCTCATACCGACGCCACCAATACCGACAAAGTGAATTTGACGGATGCGTCGCATTTCTGGAATTGGAAAGTTTTGATTCAGCTCTTTCATAGTTTTAACCTACATAACCCCAACGCAGCAGTTTGCAACCTGCTCTGTTGCATCTAAAACGCTTACTTGCTTAGCCTTAGCTGACATCGCTTCAATTTGATTTGGTTGATCAATGAGTTGCGCTAGCATATCGGCAATGTTATCGATGTTCGTCTGCTGCACAATTTGCGCAGCGCCTACATTCACTAAAAATTCAGCATTACGTGTTTGATGATCGTCGACTGCAAATGGATAAGGCACAAAAATCGCTGGCAATCCAATAGCAGCCAACTCAGATACCGTTAAAGCACCCGCTCGACAAACTACAATATCAGCCCATTGGTACGCTTGGCTCATATCCGAAATAAACTCCACAACTTCGACATTAGAAGAAGTATGTTGTTGATATCGTTCAACCACATCTGCAGCTCGACCCTGCCCGGATTGATGGCGCACTCTTATCTTTTTCTCTTCTAGCAAAGAAGCGAATAACCCAGGAAGCTGTTGGTTAAACACTTCTGCTCCGCGACTACCACCAATCACCAATAGATTTATCGGCGTTACAATCGATTTCCGTTTGCTTTGCGCTATGTCCACAATATCGGCGCGAATCGGATTTCCCGTTGTTTGTACTTTAGCGCTGCTTGCAAAAGCCGTCGGAAATGCCTGACAAACACGTCGAGCAAATCGTGCTAACAATCGATTGGTTAAACCCGCAATAGCATTTTGCTCATGAATGACCAACGGTGTTCTAGTAAACCAACTCGCAATACCTCCTGGCGCACTCGCAAAACCACCAAAACCAACAACTAGATCGATACGATGTTGATGAATAACCTTACGCGCTTGACTTACACAGGCGAATAACTTAAACGGCGCTTTTAATAAAGTAAGCAAACCTTTTCCACGCACGCCACTAACCGGCAGAAGGTGCATTGGAATATTCTCTTTGCTAATAAGCGTTTGCTCCATCCCACCAACAGATCCCAACCAGTGAATAATCGCGCCTCGTTTTTCTAATTCACGTGCGACGGCCAGTGCCGGGAAAATATGACCGCCGGTGCCACCCGCCATTACTAACACGCCTTTACCGGTTAAATTATTCACTGACCTTCTCCTTTTTAGGCTTTGCGAGAAGTAGCGAACTTTCATAATTAACTCGAAGTAAAATGGCGATAGCGACACAGCACACCACTAAACTATTTCCACCATAACTAATAAACGGCAACGTTAACCCTTTGGTTGGTAAAGCACCACTGCTTACTCCAATATTAACGATTGCCTGTAAAATCAACCAAATGCTAATGCCATACGCCAGATAAGCCGCGTAAGCTTGTTGTAATTTAAGTGCCGTGCGTGCGATCTTCATACCTCTTAAAAACAAATATAAAAAGAGTCCGATTACTACGGCAACACCTGCGAAACCAAACTCTTCCGCAAAAACAGCAAACACAAAGTCCGTATGAGCCTCGGGTAGATAGGAAAGCTTTTGAATCGAATTACCAAGACCTTCGCCAAACCATTCGCCGCGCCCGTAGGCAATTAACGATTGAGTTAATTGATACCCCGAGCCAAACGGATCTTTCCAAGGATCTAAAAACACCATCAATCTTTCATATCGATAAGGCTGACTTATCGCAACACCAAAAAGCGCAGCACCCACGCAAACACTAAGCAGTAAAAACTGCCATAACTTTGCGCCGGCTAAAAATAGCATGGTCATAGTCGTTGCACTGATTACAGCAGCCGCACCAAAGTCTGGCTCAGCAACTAAAAGGACCGTAATGATGCTCACAACTAATAAAGGCTTAATAAAACCACGAATCTGGGTTTGTAACTCATCGGTTCGACGTACCAAATACCCTGCGATATAAGTAATGACGAATAACTTAACTAATTCTGATACCTGAACGGTAACCGGTCCAAGCACGATCCAGCGGCGGCTACCATTAACACTTCGTCCAATCACCAAGACGGCGATTAACAACACTATCGAAAACACCAGCAGCCACGGTCCATGCTTTTGCCAAAATTCGATTTTAATTCCCATGGTGACAACTGCAGCGCCAAGCGCGACCACCATATAAATAAAATGACGTTGAATAAAATAAAATTCATTACTGGGGATGTTTCGATTTGCATAGGGTATTGAAGTCGAAACAATCATGACCCCACCAATAGCTAACAAGACAAAAACAATCGCCAGTAATTTGGTGTCCAACACCTGAGTGAAATTAGGAACTTGGTAATTAGCCATGCAGTCCCCCTACTAGCGCTTTAAAGTGTTCTCCTCGCGCCATATAGTTTGGATACATATCAATACTGGCACACGCTGGTGATAGCAAAACCACATCACCAGGCGTTGCCACTTTTCGACTTTTATCAACAGCTTGGTTCAAATCACGGACCGACTCACATAAACGGTTATCCAATTGCTCCGAAATTCTCTCGGCGTCTTGACCAAATACAAAGCACTGTTTTGCATGGCGTTTAACCGCATCGATAAACTCCGATAAATCATTGCCTTTAGCATCACCACCGGCAATCACAAATAACGATTTCCCATGGTTAGAGAATCCATTAATAGCGGCGGCTGCAGCCCCTGGGTTGGTCGCTTTTGAATCATTAATCCAGGTAATACCATCATTACTGCGGACCAGCTCACAACGATGTGGTAAGCCACGATAACTCGCTAATGCAGCGATTAGGTCCGATTCGATGGCAACATTAAAAGCGTTCAGCACAGCGCATACCGCAGCGATATTAAGTCCATTGTGATGTCCCTTTAACAAGAACATCGACTCATCTAAAACTTGATTGTCAGGGAGTTCAACCTGATAGCCTGAAGCGTTCGAAGTAACGGTGTAATCACCGGATGCGAAACCAAAAGTACTAACTTTGCCAGCAAATTCTGCTGACGGCAGCAGTCCATTAAATTCATCATTAAGGTTAACAACTGCCGCACTCGCCCCCTGATAAATACGGTATTTAATCGCGGCATAATTAGCCATATTCAAATGTCGATCTAAGTGATCCGGGGTTACGTTTAAAACGCAAGCGACAGCAGCTTTTAAAGACGAAATAGTTTCAAGTTGAAAACTTGATAGCTCAAGTACATAAACATCTGGTTGCGGCTGTTCCAGTAAACTCAAAACCGGTGTACCAATATTGCCAGCCACTTCAGTTTTAATACCAACATGATTTAAGCAATGACCAAGTAAATCACAAACGGTGGATTTACCATTGGATCCAGTAATGGCAATTACTGGAACTTCAATTTCACGAAGAAACAACTCAACGTCGCCAACGACTTCTATACCTTGATTAAGCGCTTCTTGAATCATCGGTTCATCAATACTGATGCCCGGACTTAACACTACTTGATCGAATTTAGAAAAATCAAATTGAGTCAGATCCGCATGGATAAACTCAACTTCAGGATAGCACTGTTGAAATTCGTTGAGTCCCGGTGGAACTGCACGTGTATCGATTACCGTACACGACCAATTTTTACGCAGACAATAGTCGACCGCCGAGCGTCCCGAGACGCCCAAGCCAACCACTATAATATTTTTACGTAAAAAATTGCTCACTAACTAAGTCCAAATTTAACGAATTTTCAAAGTCGCAATACCAACTAACACCAGTACAACAGAAATAATCCAAAAGCGTACAATAACGCGTGGCTCAGGCCATCCTTTCAGTTCATAATGATGGTGCAAAGGAGCCATATTAAATATTCGCCTTCCGGTTAATTTAAAAGACGCCACTTGTAAAATTACCGAAACCGTCTCCATGACAAAAACGCCTCCCATGATAAACAGTACTAGCTCTTGGCGAACAACAACGGCGATGGTTCCTAGTGCAGCCCCTAATCCAAGTGCGCCAACATCCCCCATAAATACTTGGGCAGGATAAGTGTTAAACCATAAAAAGCCGAGTCCGGCACCAACTAACGCACCGCAGAAAATAGTGAGCTCGCCAACACCTGCCACATAGGGTATGGCTAAGTAATCTGAGAACTTTATGTTGCCCGTCACATAAGCAAAAATTGCTAACGCACCGGCGACTAATACCGTAGGTAAAATAGCTAACCCATCAAGTCCATCAGTTAAATTAACCGCATTACTTGTTCCAACAATTACAAAGTAAGTAAGTGGAATAAACATAATGCCAAGCCCGATGGCAACATTCTTAAAGAACGGTACAATCAAAGTGGTTTCCGCTGGTACCACAGCCGTGCTGTATAAATAAATTGCAGCCGTCATCCCCACAACAGACTGCCAAAAGTATTTCCAGCGAGCCGGCAAGCCGGTGGGATCTTTACGAATTAATTTACGGTAATCATCAACCCAACCGATAACTCCAAACCCTAAGGTGGTTAACAGTACAACCCAAACGTGACGGTTTTCTAAATCGCCCCACAGTAAGGTCGATAGAGCAATCGCAACGAGAATGAGCGCTCCACCCATGGTTGGAGTGCCCGACTTGGATAAATGGCTTTGTGGTCCATCGTTTCTAACAGTCTGTCCAATCTGATATTGAGTAAGCTTTCGGATCATTATGGGTCCGATAAACAATGAAATACCCAAAGCGGTAATAACGCTCAAGATGGCTCGAAAAGTTAGGTAATTAAATACATTAAAACCTGAGTAATATTGTTGTAAATATTCGGCTAACCACAAAAGCATTAGCAACCCCCTTGAATATTGACGGGCTCACGAGTCAACGCTCGAACAATGTTTTCCATTCGAGCACTGCGCGATCCTTTTATTAGTATTGTTGTTTTTTCAATCAGCTGACTCGATACGTACTCAATCAACTCGGCCTGTGTTTGGGCATGAAAACCCTTACCTTTAAATGCAGATTGTGCGGTGCGAGTGTGCACCCCAATCGTCACCAAGATATCCACGCCTGCCTGCTTGGCATATTCACCCGCTTTTTCATGATATTCACGAGTGTGCTCTCCGAGCTCTCCCATATCCCCTAATGCTAAAATTTTCACCCCTGATTGCGACATCAAAACATCAATACCCGCAGCCAAAGAGGTGTAATTAGCGTTATAACTATCATCAATGACAGTGAGCAATTCACTGGGGCGATATACTTGTAAGCGTCCAGCAACCCCTGAAAAGCTCTGCAGACCTTGAGTAATCAATGACAATTCAATTCCTAATGCATAACATGCTCCAGCACATGCTAAAGCATTCGGCACATTGTGCTGTCCCGGGACATTTAGTTGAACCGGAACGGACGCTCCTTGAATATTTAATATAAATTCGGCACAACCATTTTCATCAAGTCTGATTTGCGATGCGTTAATATCAGCAGCTGGGTTTAAACCAAAAGTTAATACTTTTGTTTTAATTCTCTCTAACCAATATGCGGCGAATGCATCATCTAAGTTGACTAATGCGGTTCCGCTGGACTTAATGTTTGGATAGATTTCACCTTTTGCGGTAGCCACACCTTGTAGATCGCCAAAGCCTTCTAAGTGAGCGGCGGCCACATTGTTAACAAATGCCACATCCGGATGGACTAAACCTGACGCATATCGAATATCACCTGGCTGATTCGCTCCCATTTCGATAACAGCGTACTCAATGTCTTTTTCTAATCGAAACAGTGTTAGCGGCACGCCAATATCATTATTTAAATTTCCTTTCGTTGCCAATGTGTTGCCAGCTAAAGAGAGTACGCAGGCAATCATTTCTTTAACCGTGGTTTTACCAACACTACCGGTTAACCCAACAAACTTGGCAGAACTAAGCTCCACAATTTTCTGAGCAATCTTTCCCATCGCTTCTTTACTATTCGCAACAATAACTTGTGGCAGTTCAGAAGAGACTTCTCGCTCCACTAATAATGCTTTTGCTCCGGCCTCTTCAGCTTTTTTAATAAAGTCATGAGCATCAAAATTTGCTCCTTTCAAGGCGACGAATAATCCATCACTTGCGACTTGACGAGTATCGGTAAAGATGTTTTGAATGACCAGATCAGCGCCCTTAAGATTGCCGCCGGTTGCCGCCACTATCTGTTGTAAAGAGAGACTGATCATGCTGCACTCTCCGCTAATATTGTTTGTGCGACTTTAATGTCGCAGAGCTCGATTCTACGCTCTCCGATAATTTGATAGTCTTCATGTCCCTTACCAGCCACCAACACAACATCTTTATCTGATGCTTCTTTTACCGCAAGTCGAATAGCTTCTTCACGATCTGAAACATAGCGAACGTTGTTTGGTTGCTTTAAACCTTGACGCATATCATCAACGATTGCTTCTGGGCTTTCCGTTCTTGGATTGTCATCGGTCATGACAACCGTATTCGAATACTTTTCAGCTACACGAGCCATTAATGGACGCTTACCTGGATCGCGGTCCCCACCACACCCAAATACGGTAAATATTTTTCCGCTGCAGTGTTCTCGAGTTGCTTTTAAAACTTGCTCTAAAGCATCAGGTGAGTGAGCGTAGTCGACAATCACCAACGGTTTTCCAGCGGCATGAATTAGTTGCATTCTTCCAGTGACAGAAGTGAGTTGGTTGACCACTTCAAAAATCTTTTGTCGATCTTGGTATTTGATCCCAATGACAGCAATAACAGCTAGCAAATTGTAGAGGTTAAAGCGCCCAACTAAAGGAACCGCCAACTTACCAGATCCCCAAGGAGTAAATACCGTAGCGTTAATTCCCTGTAAAGTCAGGCGAATGTCATCAACCCATATCCACTGACTTAAATCAGCACCTTCTGTTGGCTCTTGTAAACTATAAAACCATTTAGCGGCTTTAATTTCTTGATCTTTCTTTAGCTTACGTCCGAATTTATCATCGACATTAATAATTGCATTTTTCAACCCGGGCATTAAAAATAGCTCGCGCTTAGCAGCCCCGTACGCCTCCATTGTTTCGTGGTAATCCAAATGGTCTCGCGTTAAATTAGTAAAAATCGCGTAATCAAACTGAATTCCTTTTACCCGTCCCTGAGCTAAACCATGAGATGAAACTTCCATTGCTACATTACCGCAGCCGGATCGTTGTGCACGATGTAACTCGCGTTGAATCGTTACCGGGTCAGCCGTAGTATTAACGTTTGGTTTTTGCGTACCATAAGGCCCAACCCCTAACGTTCCAAAAGTCCAACAGCAGCCATCGACGAGGTGAAGCGCTTGCGCAATCATTTGCACCGAACTTGACTTTCCATTGGTTCCCGTCACGCCCACAACGTTTAGTGCAGCTTCAGAGTTGCCGTAGATATCACGCATCAGTGTACTGAGCTGTTGATTTAAGTCGGGTAGCGTGACCAAGGTAGTCTTGTTTTGCTGACAATGCTCGACCACATCGTCAGGTAACTCATTAGCTTCCGCAATAATTAATTTAGCGCCATTTTCAATAGCATTAGCAATATAGTGACGTCCATCCAGTTGCAATCCGACGCAAGCAACAAAGCCATCATCATTTCGAATTTTTCGGCTATCGATGTATAAATGATTAAACTCAAGTTCCTTGGCACCACTACGAAGTTCGAGCGCAGGATAAGCTTGTTGCAATTTTTCAAACTCGAAGCGACTAACCATTGTTGCGCTCCTTACTCTCAACCATATGGGCGGTTTGCAGTACTTCTTTATCAGGCGCAACATTTAGTAATCGCAATGCTTGCTCAGCAACATTCGAGTAAACTGGCGCCGCAACATCACCACCATAGTAAACATCACCTTCAGGCTCATCGAGCATGACAACCATTGCAATCTTGGGGTTTGAAACAGGTGAAATTCCAGCAAAAAATGACAAATACTCATCACCGTAGCCACCTTTTATGGCTTTACGTGCAGTACCGGTTTTGCCCGCGGTCCGATATGACTCCAAGGCCGCGCCCGTTGCCGTGCCACCCTCAGCAACCACCGTTTCCATCATACTTAACACTTGTTGCGTCGATTGCTGTGAGAAAATTCGTTCCTCAGAAATCGGTTCTTGCAGTTTTAAAAATGAAACCGGTCGTTTAATTCCGCCGCTTCCAATAACCGCATATGCCTGCGCGAGCTGTAATGGCGTTACTTGAAATCCATAACCATAAGCCATAGTGGCTTTTTCAAATTGACTCCAGTTGGGACGTATTGAAAAGCGACCACTGCTTTCTCCGGGAAATCCGCTACCGGTATCAAGCCCGAAGCCTAGCTTATAAAAGGTATCTAAAAAGTCTTGATCACTTAGGTCAAGCGCTAACTTTGAGACGCCAACATTGGAAGACTTTTGCAGAATTTTAGTGACGGTGACCGTACCTAGATTAGTACCATCACGAACCCATTGGTTGTCCACACGCATCTTACCCGGGCTCGTCGTAATCAAAGTACTGGGTTTAACACGGCCTTTCTCTAATGCCGTTAGTACCGTGAACGGTTTGGCGGTCGAGCCAGGTTCAAACATGTCGGTGACGGCTCGGTTGCGGGTTAATTGTGGTTTACGCTGATCACCGCGATTAGGGTTGTAAGATGGTTGATTGACCATCGCGAGAACTTCTCCAGTGTCGATATCTAATATAACTAGAGAACCCGCTCTTGCACCATGTCGTAGAACCGCAGCTTTCAACTCACGATAAGCTAATGCTTGAATTCGCGAATCAAGACTTAATGCAATACTTTCACCATTTTTAGGATCAGCTATAACACCTTGGTTTTCAATCACATTCCGGTACAAATCTACAACCACACGTTTTTGACCTGGATTGCCACTAAGTAATTCATCAAAAGCCTTTTCCAAACCTTCCAAACCACTGGAGTCAATACCAGTAAAACCCACAACATGTGAGTTAATTTCTGCAGTTGGGTAATAACGTCTTTGCTCTTGTTGCAAATACACGCCGTCTAGTGAGAGACGATGAATAAACTGTGCTTGCTCAGGATGCAACTTACGCTTTAGCCACACAAAACGTTTGCTTGCACGCTCATTTATAAACTGCGTTAGTTCAGACTCTTTCATTTCTAAAACCGTAGCGAGCTTTTTCCAATCTAGAGAATGCATAACACTTGGGACGCTAAGTATTGTTTTTGGGTCCACCCATAACGACTCAACTGGAATACTGCGTGCTAATTCAATACCATTTCGATCAGCAATAACTCCGCGGCGCGTTTCGATACCTTTTACGCGCACACTTCTTTTGTCTGCTTCTCGACTTAACTTATTCGACTCGTAGATCTGTAAATAAGCCGCGCGACCTAAAATTGAGACAAAAGCAAGCACAAACACCGTAACGGTAATTAAATACCGCCCGGTGCATTGTGGAATACCTTTTGGCTTTCTAGCTTGTCCCATTAACTCACAAACCTATTGCTTCATTAATACTTCATCGCTGGCAGCGACAGATTTCATTTTCAATTTACGCCGAGCATAGTCCTCTATTCGACTATGTTCAGCTAAAGTACCTTGCTCCAAACGAAGTGTTTCCCACTCCATTTCCAGTTGATACTGATCAAACTCTAACTGTTCCAATTCTGCGGTACGGGTTCTAACTTGGTGGGTATAATAAGCAACTGCAATTGCATTACCCCAAACCACTACTCCTAGTAATAGAAGCCACTTTCTACTAAACAAAAACTTTACCAAGACCAAAGGTAAAGCCGATTCAATTTTTTCTTTAAGCAGCTTAACTAGCTTCATAACTTTTCCGCCACCCGCATAATAGCGCTGCGCGAGCGAACGTTGTCAGCAATCTCACCTTGCTCCGGCTTAAGCGGCTTTCCGATTAACTTTAATTTCGGCTTTATTGCACTGGCTTGAACCGGCAAGTCCTTTGGAAAGTCATCATTTTTTACTAAGCTTTTAAAAAAGCGCTTCACAATTCGATCTTCGAGCGAATGGAAGCTGATCACAACCAATCTTCCGCCAACCGCCAGTGACTCAAACGCTTGCTCTAAACATTGAGTTAAATCGTCCAGCTCCGAATTAATAAAAATACGTATCGCTTGAAAGCTTCGCGTTGCTGGGTGTTTGCCGGGATCGCGTTTCGGCGTTGCCTCTTCAATAATCTTGGCCAATTGGCGTGTCGTCACAATTGGCGCTTCTTCTCGCATCTCACAAATTTTACGAGCAATTCGCGAAGCAAATTTTTCTTCACCATAAACTTTTAATACATGCTTAATTTCAGACTCTTTGGCTTTTGCTAACCAACTCGCAGCACTCATGCCCTGTTGGTTGTTCATCCGCATATCCAAGGGACCGTCTTTCATGAAACTAAAGCCACGCTCGGCTTGATCAAGTTGTGGAGACGAAACACCTAAGTCGAGCAAAATACCGGTAACCTTTCCGGTTAAATCAAGACGTTGCAGTTGCGCACCTAGATTAGCGAAACTGTCATGGCAAATAGTAAACCGATCATCGTCAGCAAATGCTTGCTTGGCATATTCGACCGCTTGCGGATCCTTGTCTATCGCAATTAAACGTCCTTGCTCAGATAATTGCGCCATAATGAGCTTAGAGTGCCCACCACGGCCGAACGTTCCATCAACGATCACGCCGTTTTCATGAATGCCCAGAGCATCAACCGCTTCTTGCAACAGAACCGAGTCATGTAATTGCTGCGAATCCATGATTAAAACGCCAAGTCAGGTAATTGTTCAGTATCAAAACTTTCGTCAGACAAGGTCGACAAATCATCAGCTTCTTGCGCCTTCCATTGTGCTTCATCCCAAATTTGGAATGTTTCACCTTGGCCGACCAACATCAACGATTTATCCAACTGCGCAAACTCTCTCAGCTCAATGGGCAGCAATAATCGCCCGTTAGAATCCATATCCACCTCTTTTGCCGAGCCAATAGTGACCCGCTTAAAGAGACGATAAGCTTTTTTGCTGCTCGGGAGCGCACGTACTTGTTCTTCGAAGTCTTCCCAGTTGTGGAGTGGGAACAAAAGGAGATTGGGGGTATCGAGTTCGTAGGGATTTTTAGTGACAACCATGCGGCCATTGCAGATATCGGCGAGGCGATCGCGATAACGAGCCGGGATAGCAATCCGACCTTTCGCATCTAAATTTATTGAATTTGCGCCTCGAAACACGATGTACCCTCTTGAATAACCACTCAGCGTCCTGAACTGGTCATTTAGATCCACAATTTGTCACTATTCTCCACTTCTGTACACTATAGGTATCGCAAAAGTCTCAGTCAAGCAAAATCAAAGTAGATATCTTAAATTTTTTCCTTTTTTAACAATAAGTTAGAGTTGGTTCACAGAAAGCTAGTAAGTACTTATCAATTAGTCTTCTTTTTTCAGATAATTACTACTCGAACTTAAAGTAGTTTCTTAAGTTCTGAGATAAATAGATAAATTTGGAATGAAAAATAGAGAGAAAAACATATAAAGGAATAAATGGCTGGCCTATAAGCCGGATTCTGTCGTGGACAGTCATTCTTCTAGGCCTTACGTCACCATAAGGCTCGAGCAACCTACCCGGATCCAGTGCGGGTCACACCAATGGATCCCTATTTGGTCTTACTTCAGGTGGGGTTTACCCTGCCGCTCTTGTTACCAAGCGCGCGGTGCGCTCTTACCGCACCATTTCAACCTTACCTGTGCAATAAATGCCATCGGCGGTATATTTTCTGCTGCACTAGCCGTGGGCTCTCGCCCCCCAGGCGTTACCTGGCACCTTACCCTATGAAGTCCGGACTTTCCTCCCCCCCAATAATGGAGCGGCGACTGCCCAGCCAGCCGGAGGCTATTTTGCCCTGAAATCAGCGATTGCTCAAGCTAAGACTTCAACTCCAACGCCTTTTGATAAAGTTGCTTTTTACTCTGCCCAGTGATTTCAGCGGCAATTTGTGCAGCAACTTTGGTTGAAGTATGTGGCAACAAGAGGGACAAAAGCTTATCGCTAGTGATATCAATTTCGGCGGTCGGCTGCGGATTGCCAGCAACTAAAACCACAAACTCGCCGCGACTTTGATCGCTATCCTCACTCACCTGCTGCGCAATCTGCGCCAGACTGCCAGTTAATACTGTCTCAAATCGCTTGGTAAGCTCGCGACAAATGACCACTTGTCGGTCATCCCCTAGCAACGCCTGAAGATCGTCTAAACATCGTTTAATTCGATGTGATGACTCGTAAAATACCCAAGTTCGCGGCTCCGCTACAAGCGTGGCAATTTTTTTCCGCCGCGCGCTATCTTTGGCGGGTAGAAAGCCCTCAAAACAAAACCGGTCGGTCGGTAAACCGGCTATCGACAGAGCTGCGGTAATAGCACTCGCACCGGGTACTGTAACAATAGAAAAGCCTTGTTGGCGCAGCTCCGAGACTAAAACATAGCCAGGGTCACTAATTAAAGGCGTTCCCGCATCAGACACTAAGGCCATGCTTTGTCCTAACCGTAAATGTTCAGCGACTTGCTCAACTTTTTGGCGTTCATTATGGTCGTGCAATGAAATTAGACGATTTCGGATACCATAATGACTCAATAACTGCTGGGTACGCCGAGTATCCTCAGCTAATATACAATCTACATCGCGCAGGACGGATTTTCCGCGCTCGGTCATATCCTCCAGATTGCCTATTGGAGTGGCGACCACATACAATGTACCATATTGTGAATTCATAACGACGCCTACGACATTTTGTCTGTTACAATCGACGAACTTAATTTAGAGCTCAAAGATATTATGCAAAAAATTATCATTATATTGGCCAGTTTTGTTTTGTTATCGTGCGGCGTGAAGCGCACCGACGCACCTGTTGCCAGTTTAAACGATGCGAACAGTTATCTTAACCTCGCCAAAAATAGTGCACAGCCGGAGAAAAGCCAGTACCTGCTGAAAGCTGCGGTTATTCTCGCACAGCGTGCGCAATACCTAAAGGCTCAAGAGACTTTCTCGGTAATCAAGCCCGACTTTCTTACCAAACTCGAACAAGAGACTTACTTTTTATATTACGGTGTAGCGCTGCAACACCTTTCGCAAACTCAAGCCGCGTTAAAACTCTTGCGCCAAATCCAAAATCCCGAGCAACATCCAGTTGAGTGGCAGATTGAATATCAGTCTTCGTTAGCACAAGTCTTCTTTGACGATGGTAATTATCTTGAAGCCGCTAAAATTCGTATTAATCTAGAAGATCTATTAATGACCGAAGCCGCCATTAAAGAAAACCACCAATTTATATGGCATGCGCTTAGTCAATTATCAGCCGACTTTCTCAAACTTTATCAAAGTGACTTTTCCAGTCCCATTGTTAACGGTTGGATGGAGCTAGCTTATCTTACGCGTATGAACAGCGAGCACCCAGAAAAACTGTTAGCGGCGATTGAACAGTGGCGCTTACGTTACCCAATCCATCCAGCGAACGAACAAATGCCAGAAGAACTTCAGCTGGTGGCTAACGCTAAGATTTATAAGCCGAAACAAGTTGCATTACTGTTACCGCTTTCTGGTCGACTTGCCAGTGGTGGTCGTATGATTCGAGACGGTTTTTTCGCCGCTCACTACACCAGCCCATTGGCCGATGACATTATTATTAAAGTTTATGACACCGCTTTAGCGCTGTCAGCAACCTCTCCTTATCAACAAGCTATCGACGATGGTGCCGACTTCATTGTTGGCCCGCTAACCAAAGAAGCCGTGGAAGAAATCGCAGCTCAAGAAAATCACCCAGTGCCCCAGCTCAGTTTAAATTTAATTGAATCGGTAACAGAACTGTCGAGTGATAACTTTCAGTTTGGATTACCCATCGAAGACGAAGCACGTCAAATCGCCCAAGTTGCGATTGCGCAAAAGCATGAAACGGCAATAATTTTAGCGCCCGATAATGAACAAGGACAACGCACGGTTCAAGCCTTCCGCGAGGCATTTGAGTTACTCAACGGTCAAGTTGCCGAAGTGCAGTGGTATAACGAACCGGAAAAGCTAAAAGATCAAGTCCAACAACTGCTCAACATTGACAACAGCGAAGAGCGTGCGCGTCGATTAAAACAAATTCTCGGTGTTCCTGTTGAATATGTTCAGCGCCGACGCCAAGATGCTGACATGGTCTTTCTCGCAGCAACACCGACTGATGCGCGGCGAATTAAACCATTTCTAAACTATTATTATGCACAGGACCTTCCCGTGTTCTCGGTATCTAGAATTAACTCCGGCGACAATGAACCGACATTAAATACTGATCTTAACGGTATTGTATTTACCGACAGTCCCCTGCTCATTTCCGCAGCTCCCGAGCTACAGCAGTTGCGAACGGATTTAAAAGCCATATCGCCGGGTGTCGCTTCTTCTCTAGGTCGTCTGTTCGCACTTGGGTTTGATGCCTACAGCCTAATTCCCGATTTAAACGTATTACGCGCCATCAATACCTTTAACAAAACTGGCTTAACCGGTCGTTTAACAGTGAATGCCCAAGGAAAAGTCACCCGATCATTATCGCTAGCTGAATTTAAAAACGGCATCGCGCGTGAACGCGAAATGGTTGAGCAAGAGCCACAGCAGTAATCGAATCGCTCTTGGCTAAGTTAACCCTAACAAGCCCCACGCAAAAGCGTGGGGAATATTTCGAACAACAGGCCTGCAAATTTCTTCAACAGCAGGGATACCACTTAATCAATCACAATTACACCTGTCGCTATGGCGAGCTCGATTTAATTATGACTCAGCAGAACTACCTGGTTTTCGTTGAAGTTAGATATCGAGCAAACTGCACATTTGGCTCAGCCGTAGAAACTATTAACGCTAGCAAAATAAAAAAATTAATTGCAGCAGCGGAATTTTTTTGTTTACAGCACTCAAAGTACCAACATTGGGATAAAAGATTTGATGTAGTCGCCTTTGATGGTGATACACTTCAACTCATTACCGATGCGATTTCAATCTAGGTGAATTATGTCAACGCGAATTAAAAATGCCATAACCGAAAGCATTCAAATTAAAATTGAAGCCGCCGATACACTGCCGGCGACCATTGAAAAAGCTGGCGAGCTGATGACGAAGAGTCTCATTGAGGGTGGAAAAATTTTGACTTGTGGCAACGGTGCTTGCTCAGTTAATGCCAATTATTTTGCGCAAATATTATTAAACCAGCTGGTACGCGAGCGACCAAGCCTACCGGCTATTGCCCTCAACTTATCGCCACTCGCCATGACCAAAAGCAAAGAATCGAGCCTGCTCGACGTTTATGCCAAACAAATTAGAGCCTATGGTAACTCCGGTGATGTACTTCTTATCTTTACCGCTAGTGGTCAGTCAAAAAATATTATCAAAGCGATAGAAACCGCTTTAAGTCGTGACATGGTCATCATTGCGGTGACGGCTAATGACGGCGGCAGCGTAGCTGGACTAATGGGCTCTGGAGATATAGAAATTCGAGTGCCCGCGATGGCAATGCCACGAATTATTGAAGTACAAATGCTGGTAGCTCATGCTCTGTGTGACTACATTGAAAATAGCTTATTCGGAGAAGTATGATGACATTTTGGACCAAAACATTGACCCTAAGCTGTGCGACATTATTAGTAACCAGTTGCGCTATAACCGGTCAACAAAATAGCAGCGGCCAGCAAACTCGCCGCGACATTGCGACCGTCATTGAAGATGAACAAATCGAGCTCGATGCGATCAAAGCAATTTTCAATAATGACGAACTTTGGTCAAAAAGTGATATTGATATTGTAAGCTTTAACAAAACAATACTGTTAGTCGGCCAAACGCCAACATTAACATTAAAACAGCGTGCAGAAAGCTTAGTTAAACAAGCAGCGACGGCCAATCGAGTGTTTAATGAAATTCGCGTTGCAGCGCCCACCAGCTCGCTCACTTATTTTGGCGACCTTAGCTTAACCTCAAAAGTAAAAACGGCCTTGTTTATCGAAGATAACTTCGACTCAACGAAAGTAAAAGTTGTTACGGAAGATAGTGAGGTGTTTTTACTGGGCTTGGTGAGTAAAGCGGAAGCTGAAAAAGCAATTTCAATAACCCGCAACGTTTCTGGCGTTAAACGGGTTATTCAAGCGTTTGAAATAATTGATTAACCAGGCAACGATTAAGCAGTAAAAGTCAGTTACTTGACAACTTTTAAGTGACTGCCTTTTTTGCTGCTGGCTCCGGAGCTTGGGGCTTGCTGCGATTTTACTGATGATAATGGCGTTGCCACATCTTCCTTTGCCGTTGTTGTCGAATCGCTTGCAGGCGCTGAGTCAGTTGCCAGTTCTTCATCACCCATCTCTTCATCGCTCATTTCTTCTATTGCAAATGCCATTCCTTCAGCATTTTCACGAGCAATTAGGGCCAATACAGCAGGAACAGGCACGCGGATCACACGAGCAACACCCGAAAAACGCGCATTAAAATAAATTTCATCATTCTCGAGCACAAGTCCCTGCACGGCATTCGGCGAAACGTTTAATACAATTTCACCGTTTTTCACATGCTCTTGCGGAACTTGAACACCAGGAAACTCTGCGTTAACGATTAACATCGGCGTGCCTTGGTTATCGAGTATCCACTCATACAAGGCACGGATGAGATAAGGCTTGTTACTACTAAACTCAAGCATTATAAACTATTTAACTCGCGCTCAGTGGTGGTTAAACTCGCTTGGAATGAGTCACGCTCAAATAACCGTTCCATGTAGCTTTGAACTTCTTTCGCGCCACGTCCGGTTAATTCGATATCCATCGACTTTAAACGCCAAAGCAATGGTGCTAAACAACAATCGACCAGTGAAAACTCTTCACTTAAAAAGTACGGTGTTTCATGAAAAACGGGCGCTAAGGTTATTAAGCTTTCTTTTAATTCTTTGCGCGCACGCTCTACTTCTTTTTCTTTGCCACGGTTAATCACATTAACCAAGCTGTACCAATCTTTCTCTACTCGATGCATCATTAAGCGTGAACGAGCTCGCGCAACGGGGTAAACCGGCATTAATGGAGGATGAGGAAAACGCTCATCCAAGTATTCCATAATGATCCGCGCTTCAAATAACACTAACTCACGGTCAACCAAAGTCGGAACAGTGTTATAGGGATTAAGATCCATCAAGTCTTCAGGTTTGTTCTCGTCAGTAACTTCAATGGTTTCAAAGTTAACGCCTTTTTCAGCAAGAACGATACGTACTTGATGACTGTAGATATCATCAGCACCTGAATACATTGTCATTAACGAACGTTTGGCTACAACTGCCATCGTTATTCTCCAAACTAAAATCTAATAGTACAAAGTCAAAAAGCCGCCTATCACGGCGGCTTTCATATCTTAGTGAATGTCTTTCCAGTACTCTTTCTTCAAGAAGTAAGCCAGAACAAAAAACACTAGGATGAAAAGTAGAACATACACGCCTAATGAATGACGTTTAACTTTTGCAGGCTCGCCTACATAGTCTAAGAAATTCACCAAGTCACGGATGGCCACGTCATATTCTTCCGGCGTTAAAGCGCCTTCAGTAATTAGGGCTAACTCACCTTCTTCGCTTAGGTATTGCATACCTTGCAGCGGCTCTAACACGTGCGGCATACCCACATCTGGGAACACAGTGTTATTGACGCCGTAAGGGCGCGTTTCATCTTTATAGAATGCACGCAGGTAGTTATATAACCACTTGTTTCCACGATAACGAGCAATCAAGCTTAAATCGGGTGGTGCAGCACCAAACCAAATTTCCGCGCTTTTATTCGGCATCGCAGTTTTCATTAAGTCGCCCGGCTTTGAGCCATCAAAAATAAGGTTCTCAGCTAAAACGTCTTCTTGGATATTTAAGTCTTGCGCCATACGCTTATAACGCGAGAATTCTAACCCGTGGCAACCCATACAATAGTTCATGTACAAGGTCGCACCACGTTGCAACGACGCTTTATCTTCCAAGCGCGTATTCGCCGGATCATTTGGCTTGTAATCGCCCCCACCGGCTGCCACAGCAGCCAGTGATAAAGAGGCAAAAATAGTCGCGATTATTTTTTTCATTAGTGCGTCACCCTCTCTGGAACTGGTTTCGTCTTATCGATCTTGTGATAGAAGGTCAAGAAGATAAAGAAGAAGAAATAATAGCCCGTGCTGATCTGAGCCAATAAAGTAAATAGTGGGCTTGGCGGCTTCATTCCTAGGTAACCTAAAACAACGAAACAAACCACAAACAACGCTAACGCCAACTTAAACAATGGGCCTTTGTAACGGATCGACTTAACCGGACTGCGGTCTAGCCAAGGCATAAAGAACAAAATTACAATCGACAGTCCCATCAGTACAACACCACCTTCCATATTCGGTACCGCACGTAAAATCGAGTAAAACGGCGTGAAATACCAAACTGGCGCAATGTGTTCCGGTGTTTTCAAGTTATTCGCCGGAGTAAAGTTAGGCGGCTCAAGGAAGTAACCACCACCTTCAGGGAAGTAGAAAATCGCTAAGCAGAACAAGAATAAGAAGCCGGCCACACCAACGATATCTTTCACCGTATAGTAAGGGTGGAACGGAATACCGTCGAGCGGGATACCATTCTCGTCTTTGTTCTTCTTGATTTCGATACCGTCAGGGTTATTGGAGCCAACTGCATGGAGCGCCACAATGTGCAAAAACACCATAAGCAAAAGTGCAATTGGTAACGCAACCACATGCAGCGCAAAGAAACGGTTTAAGGTTGCACCTGAAATAAGGTAATCACCTCGGATCCAAGTAACCAAGTCTTCGCCAACCACAGGCACGGCGTTGAATAAATTGATAATAACCTGCGCACCCCAATAGGACATATTACCCCAAGGCAATAAGTAACCCATGAAGGCTTCCGCCATTAACAATACAAAAATCACCATACCAAACAGCCATACCAATTCGCGCGGCTTACGATAAGAACCGTACATCATGCCACGGAACATATGCATATAGACCACTAGGAAGAACGCTGAAGCGCCAGTGGAGTGCATATAACGTAATAACCAGCCGTATGGTACATCACGCATGATGTACTCAACCGATGCGTAGGCAAGCTCAGCTGATGGGTTATAGTGCATGGTTAACCAAATACCGGTCAGTAACTGATTAACTAACACTAGGAGTGCTAAAGAACCAAAGAAATACCAAAAGTTAAAGTTCTTTGGTGCGTAATATTCGGCAAGATGCTCGTTCCAAACTTTAGTTGCTGGAAAACGATCATCGATCCACTGCATAAATTGTTGTCCACGAGTCATTAGGCTGCTCCCTTATCAACGCCGATAATAATAGTGTTATCGTCTATAAAACTATAAGGAGGAACTTCTAAGTTATCGTTGGCAGGCACACCACTGAATACGCGACCAGCCATATCAAACTTAGAACCATGACAAGGGCAAAAGAAACCACCACCTTCTTCTGGTGATAATTGTTCCCTTTGTTGCGGCACACAGCCAAGGTGGGTACAAATGCCAATCACCACTAGAATGTCATCGCGAATGGAGCGGTTGATTCCGGTAATGTAATCCGGCTGTTTAACCGTGTCTTTTTGTGACTCGGGATCTTTTAGCAAATCATTAATTTGCTGTAGCTTATCGAGACTTTCTTGCGAACGCTTTAATACAAAAATCGGCTTACCACGCCACTCAGCTCGAATCGCTTGTCCCGGCTTCATCTTACCAACATTAACTTCAACCGGCGC
Source organism: Gammaproteobacteria bacterium (assembly GCA_013373545.1). GTDB lineage: Bacteria > Pseudomonadota > Gammaproteobacteria > Enterobacterales > Kangiellaceae > Pleionea. The sequence continues at coordinate 1,534 of JABXHQ010000145.1, read as the reverse complement.
ACCTGCAGCTTCTGCGCGGGCACTTGGCGACCAAGATTTTACAAAAGGTACAGCTATCCCCACAGCCCCCACTGCTCCTACAGCAGACGTGGACCATAAAAGGAAGCGGCGGCGGCCACTATCGACTCCGTCTTTACTCATGCGGATTGTCTCCCCATCGGACATCTTTAAATTTGATGAATGTGATTATTGTTTTCGAAACTCTTTATTGGCTCGCAAACACTAATGGAGCCTTGTAAACGGCGAAATCATATAGAAAAAGCCTTGTTTTTACAAGGAATATACCAATTTCGCATGATAACTGTTTGTTTTTAAAACATATTTATTCTGAGAAAAAGAAAATCTTGATGCGAAGGGCAAGCTTATTGCTAAGCATAAAAAAAGCGCCCGAGGACAAATCGGGCGCTTTGCAGCAAAGCCAAGAGAAAACGAATTAACGTTTTGAGAACTGAGGACGTTTACGTGCTTTGTGAAGACCGACTTTCTTACGCTCAACTTCACGAGCGTCACGAGTCACGAAGCCAGCACGACGTAAGTCGCCGCGTAATTCTTCGTTGTAGTTCATCAATGCACGCGTAATACCGTGACGGATAGCACCAGCTTGTCCAGTATTACCACCACCTGCTACAGTGACGTGAATGTCAAATTGTTCAATCGTTTCAGTCAACTCCAATGGTTGACGAACAACCATGCGCGAAGTTTCGCGACCAAAATATTCGTCAATTGGGCGACCATTAATAGTAATTACGCCAGAACCTTGACGTAAGAATACTCGAGCGGTCGAGCTTTTACGACGACCGGTACCGTAATATTGTTCTGCCATCTTCTGATACCTTCTTATACGTTCAATTCTTTAGGTTGCTGAGCCGCATGTGTGTGCTCAGGACCTATAAATACGCGCAGCTTTTTAAACATTGCACGGCCAAGTGGGCTACGTGGCAACATGCCTTTAACTGCATTTTGGATGATTCGCTCAGGAGCGCGCTCACGCAACTTGTCCAAAGTCATTGAACGTAAACCACCAGGGTATTCGCTGTGGCGATGATAAGTTTTAGCTGTTTCTTTATTACCAGTAACAGCTACTTTCTCAGCGTTTACAACGATGATGTAATCACCAGTGTCAACATGAGGCGTGTATTCAGCTTTATGCTTACCGCGTAAACGGCGGGCAATTTCAGTTGCAAGACGACCTAAGGTCTTGCCTTCAGCGTCGACGACATACCAGTCGCGCTTTACAGATTCAGGTTTTGCAGTAAATGTTCTCATTTGTCTCTTAGCTCCCAAAAGGGCTTTGCTGTTTTACCGTGTTCAAGACCATGGCCAAAAGCGAGGCGATGGGCTTTCAAAAAGGAGCGCGAATTTTACAGAAAGCGCCGACCAGATACAAGCCTTTTACAGAATAAATATCAATCGCCTGCAAACCGCTAGATTTCAGGGCTTCAAGGCAGTTCTTAACGAAGCTGACAGTAGAATCTCAAGCAACTATCACTGCTGCCAAGTATTTTCACTCCCGCTCAGGGTACCTTTCATCCAC
>JABXHQ010000116.1 GCA_013373545.1 Gammaproteobacteria bacterium | reverse complement strand
GTCATTCAATACGCCGGCGGTAGAGATTTAGAGCCAACGGATATGCCGTTGCGCTATATTACAATGATTGACCTTTAGCGCTAACCGTAGCACCCTTAACCCTCAATATTTGATAATGGGAGATAGTGCGTGAAAGTATTAAAGTTTGGTGGTTCTTCGGTAGGCTCGCTAACCAGCTTTACCAGTTGTGTAACCATAATCACTGAACAACTTTCTACCACCCGTGGCATTGTCGTCGTGTCGGCTTTAGGCGGCGTTACCGATGAGTTGCAAACACTCATTCAATTGGCTGAGCAAGGTCAGTTTGATGAGCCGGCCTTTAACCAGCTAAGCGCGCGCCACCGCGAACGCTTACAAGCTTTGCAAATGCAGTGGCAACAATCAACGCAATCAGCACTTTGGCAAACCTGTGAGCAGCAAATTGAACAGTTGCTAGACTCGGTCGCACAAACGCTTAAAGGAATCGCTTTGATTGGCCATGCCGATGCGCAAACTGTGGCGAAACTGATGGGACGTGGCGAGCAAATCAGCGCCCTGTTAATGACCACCGCACTTAGCTGCGCCAAACCCGAGTTATCGATTCAACTAATTGATGCTCGTGCAGTTGTGCGTACCGAAGGCTCACTGCTCGATGGTGTGTATGACGAAGAACTATCTCGAATCGCCGCGCAAAAGCTTCCGATGCTCGATGACATTTGGGTCGTGCCCGGCTTTATTGCCGCTAATGAAGAACGACTGCCAACCTTGTTAGGACGTAACGGCTCGGACATGAGCGCCGCGATTTTTGCAAGTTTATATCATGCACAAGAACTACAAATATGGACCGATGTCGATGGCGTTTACAATGCCGATCCAAGGCGCGTTGCTCAAGCTTGTGTCGTACCACAATTAAGTTATCGCGAAGCGATGGAGTTATCCTACTTTGGCGCAAAGGTACTGCATCCCAAAACTATTGCTCCAATTGCGAGTCATCAGATCCCCACTTTAATCAAAAACACCCAAGCACCCGACCAGCCGGGCACGCTTATTTGCGCCGCCCCACATGCAGGCCATGGTCAAGTCGCCGGTGTCACGTCTCTCGATGATTTAGCCATTATTAATTTATCCGGCGCGAATTTAAAGGGCACCGCTGGGTTGGCTGAGCGCGTGTTTCAGTGTATTTCGGCGCAGAATATTTCTATCGTATTAATTTCACAGGGCTCATCTGAGTACGCCATTTCTATTTGCGTAAAACAAGCGGATGTAAAAGCGGCCAAGCGAGCGATTGAACGTGAATTTAAATTAGAAATTAAGCTTCAGCATGTTGATAAACCAGAGCTTCGCGAACAATTATCATCGATAACTGTGGTCGGTGATAATATGAAACAACAACATGGTGTCGCCGCACGTTTCTTTTCAGCACTCGCGATTGCCAATGTGAATATTATTGCGATTGCGCAAGATTCATCAGAAGGTTCAATTTCGGCAGTGGTCAAGCAAAATAAAGCTGATGTCGCCTTAAATAAAGTCTATGAATACTTTTTTGAATGTCCACGCACCATTTCAGTTATTTTGTATGGCGTCGGCACCATAGGTGCAGAGCTTTTAGGCCAAATACAACAGCAACAAAACAAACTACGCGAACAACGTTTAGATTTAAAAGTGATTGCGGTTGCCAATTCCAAGCATCTGTTATGGCAACACGAGGGTATCGATTTAAACCATTGGCAAGAACAGCTGCAAAGTTCGCAAGACCAACCATCGTTAAAACAACTGATAGCCAATATCGAACGATCGCGGCCGATTAATCCGGTATTTGTCGACTGTACTAGCAGCGAGAAAATTAGTCAGTTTTATAATGAGCTATTTGCTAATGGAATGCACATTGTTGCCGCCAATAAGAAGGCCAATACCGATAATTATACGTACTACACATCGTTGCGCACCAATGCTCAGCGTTACTTACGCAAGTTTGCCTACGAGACCAATGTTGGTGCTGGCCTGCCGATTATTGCCAACATTCAAAACCAAGTACGAAGCGGCGATAGTTTAGTGGCTTTCAGTGGCATTTTATCCGGTTCGTTATCATTTATTATGGGAGAGCTAGATAACGGCTTATCGTTTTCCGAAGCGGTTACTAAAGCACGTGAAAAAGGCTTTACTGAGCCGGATCCTCGGGACGATCTGAACGGTATGGACATTGCGCGCAAACTGCTAATTATTGCGCGCGAATTTGGTGCCCAAGGCGAATTAGCAGATGTCGCGATTGAGCCACTGCTGCCGGCCGAATTATTTCAGCAACCTTCCATCGATGACTTTATGGCGCAACTACCCAAAATTGATCAGCAGATGGCCGATACCGTTGCCAGCGCCCAAGCGCAAGGTAATGTTTTACGCTATGCGGGAACAATTGATCAACACGGTGCAATGAAAGTTGCCATTATAAGTGTTGGACCTGAACATCCTCTGTACCCCATTCGCGATGGTGAGAATGCTTTTTCTTTTCATACCAAACGTTATGCGCCGGTTCCCTTGGTTATTCGCGGATACGGCGCGGGAGCGGACGTCACTGCGGCAGGCGTTTTTGGTGATATACTGCAATCCGTGGTTTCATAATGATGGATCACTTCGCTTTGCCCCAGTTATTTAATTAGGAAATTAATTCGCTATGGCACAACTTTCGGTCTTTGCACCCGCTTCAATCGGTAATTTTATTGTTGGCTTCGATGTTCTCGGTGCGGCGATTAAAACCCACGACAGAGTATTGGGTGATGTACTGAGTATTTCCGATGATAAACCCGCAGGCTACAGTGCGGTGGGTGAATTTGCGTTTCGTTTACCGCAAGACAAAGATAACTTAGTGATAAAAACCGCTGAATATTTTAATCGCCAATTGGCGCAGCTGCGACCTGATATTGAAATTCAAAAGTTAACCTTTAAGCTCGCTAAAAACTTACCTATTGGCAGCGGACTCGGCTCAAGCAGCTCTTCGATTGTCGCCACTTTATTTGGTTTAAATCAATGGTACCAACAACCTTTCAGTGAGCCTTTGTTATTACAGTGGAGCGCCGAAATCGAAGGCGCGAATGCTGGTGCTATGCATTATGATAATGTCGCGCCTTGCCTGTTAGGTGGCTTGCAATTGATCAATGAAGAAAGCCAAGAAGTTTGCCAATCAATTCCGTTTTTCGATGATCTGCATTTGGCTTTTTGTTTTCCTGATATCGAAATTACCACCAAAAGTGCGCGCAGCATGTTACCCACTCAAGTATCGTTGCCCGCGGCCATTGCCATGCAAAAACGTTTGGCGAGTTTTACCGCGGCATGTTTTCGGCAAGACAAAGCGGCGCTAGTAAGCAGTTTAGTCGATGACAGTATTGAGCCTTTGCGGAAACAACTGATCCCAAATTTCGAACAAGCTAAACGTTGTGCCATGGAACAAGGCGCTCTAGCTTTTTCAATATCCGGATCCGGCCCAACCTGCTTTGCCATTTGTGAGAGTGCTGATAAAGCGAAAACTATCGCAAAACTGATTCATGACACGCTTAAACAAGGCGACCATAGCTTTTATTGGACTGGGCAAATCGATACGGCGGGCGCGCGTTTAGTCGAAGCGTAAACGTCTCTTCCCGCCGTTAGGGTTAGATTGCTCTATTCAACTGGGCTGATTAAAAGGAATATGCTCAGTAACCGCTTTCTGTTCAAGGTGTATGCTTTACAAAGTGGTTGAGACCATACGCCTGTAAACAACACGTTTTAAACAAACCGTTTTAAACAAACCGTTTTAAACAAACCGTTTTTAAACAATACGCCATTAAACATCAGACTTTTAATCAATGAGCCTTTAAACAACAGACTCTTAAACGACAGATTAAACAACAATATCGCCGAGCAGTTCACGAGTCCCGGTATCATCACTGCTCGAAAT
>JABXHQ010000096.1 GCA_013373545.1 Gammaproteobacteria bacterium | reverse complement strand
AGTTGACCGAGAGATTTCTCAGCCATTTCAGGGTAATGCTCTAAATAAAGTGATTGTACTTGATTCCCTTGATTGAAATCTCTCACTAAGCCAACAAAAAACACCACCGCTCCAGCCACAGTATTGCCCACAGTTAACGCATCATATTCGTCAGCGACCGAAAAAGTTTCAGTGGTAATAGTAAACATTCTATCCTCCCGTCACCGGCGGAAAAAAAGCTACTTCAGAGTTATCCTTAAGCTCAAGATTTTCATGCGTGAGCTCATGATTTACCGCAACCAAAAGCTTGTTGTCGAGCAAATGATTTCCGCTTGATAATTGCGCTGCTAAATGCTTTCGTAATTCAAATAAGGTCATGCCGGCGGTAAATTCAACCAGCTGTTCATCACAGCCTAATTTTTCTCTAAGTAGCGCAAAAAACTTTACCTTAATCACGGTTAGGAGCGCCCCAATCCGCCGATTTCCCACCACTTTTACTCAGCACTTTCACACCGCTAATTTCCATTGTTTTATCGACCGCTTTGCACATATCATAGACTGTGAGCGCAGCGACCGATACCGCGGTTAGCGCTTCCATTTCAACGCCTGTCTGCGCAACAATTTTACATCTTGATTCGATGCGCAGTGAGTTTTGCTCGGTATCTAGAGTAAAGTCGATGGTCACTTTACTTAACATTAAAGGGTGGCATAACGGAATCAATGTACTGCACTGTTTAGCGCCTTGAATACCTGCAACGCGAGCAACGGCCAAGACATCGCCTTTGGATAATTGTTGCTGCTCTAATAACTGTAAAGTTTGCGGCTGCATTTTTACGAATGCTTCGGCCCTAGCTTCTCGAGCCGTCTCAGCTTTTTCGGAAATATCGACCATTGCGGCTTCGCCGCGTTCATTAATATGGGTAAAGCTCATCCCTTTTGCCCTCTATTTGGCAACTGAATTTTTATCACAACGGCTAAGATGTTTGACGAAATTACACGGCTTGTTGCGAGCGTCGAGTTGTGACTGAATAATATGCTCCCATGCTGTTTGACAGGCATGAGTGGATCCGGGCAAACAAAATATAACCGTTGCATTAGCAAACCCAGCTGTCGCTCGTGACTGAATGGTAGCGGTTCCTATTTGTTCATAAGAAATTTGTCGAAACAACTCTCCAAAACCTGTCACTTCTTTATCGAACAATACACTGACCGCTTCTGGTGTTGAGTCGCGACCAGTAAAACCTGTTCCGCCAGTAATTAAAACAACCTGTACCTTTGCATCGGCGATCCATTGACTAACTTGCGCTCTGATCTGATAGACATCATCTTTGAGCAGCGCATAATCGATGAGCTCGTGTCCGACATTTTGTACGACTTGTTTCAGGTATTGACCGGATCGATCCTCTGTCTCACTGCGTGAATCAGATACGGTTAACACCGCAATTTTTAATGAAACACTGGCCAATTGATCATTATTTAATGTTTTATACTCATTACTGGTCATTACCTGCTATCCTCCAATCATCGCTAAGTGCCGGGTCACCCCGCTATTTCCTTGCTTTAACGAATGTGCCGCTTGTTTGGTTTTTACATATTCAACGATTCGCTTGGCTAATATTTGGTGGTTTTGATTGGTTAATTCATTACGAATATTCAAACCTTGCTCGCCAAACAAGCATAGCTGTAAGTCGCCTTTTGCCGATAGACGCAATCGATTGCATGTTTCACAAAAGCCTTTTTCATACGGCATAATTAAACCCACCCGACCACGATAATTCGGATGCTGAAATTCTTTTGCTGGGCCAGCCGTTGATCCGCGGGCAATTGGCTGCCAGCCACGTTTAAGCAAATCAAACTCCAGCGCTTGCCCCGATACATGTTGTTGTTCGAAGAAACGTAAATTATCACCCGTCTGCATTAACTCAATAAAACGCAAAGTGACCGGTCGATCTTTAAGCCAGTGTAATATTTGCTCCAGCCCCTGCGCATTAAACTGACGCAGGAGCACGCTGTTAATCTTTACTTTCTCTAAGCCGAGCTCAAGCGCTTGTTCCACACCGCGCAAAATTGACTCAAGGTGATTATGTCCCGTGATACTATGGAATAAACGCGGGTCGAAGCTATCGATACTAACATTCAATCGATCCAAACCAGCTTGGTGCCAAGCTCGAATATTATTTTCGAGTCGGTAACCATTCGTCGTTATAGCCACCGTCTCGATACCGGACACTTGCTTGCAGCGCTGAATAATTTCGGTCAGATCACTTCGAATGGCAGGTTCTCCGCCGGTAATACGAATTTTGCGTGTTCCTAATGCAGCAAAACTTGCGACAGCATTGGCGATTTCTTCTTTGGATAAAAACTCACGCTGGGTTTTAGACGTCGGCTTAAGATAACCATTCGGTAGACAATACTGACAACGATAATTACACACATCGGTAATCGAAACGCGTAAGTACTCAAACTGTCGACCAAAACTGTCAGTTAACATTAAATTATCCTGCATGGAGCGCAATCCGTGCTTTTAGGAATTAATTGGGAAACAAACTGCGCAATTTGCGCTCACTTTGTTACCGAATACTACCATGTTCACCGGCGTTATTCCCCCCTTCTGCTAGTGCCGCTCTAAATAAACGACGAAAAAAGTATGGCGATGGGTATCTAGACGTATAATACGAATAAATGTTGCAAAAAGATTTTGCTTACCCCGTATTCAGCTATAAACAAAGTGATACACTGCAGCAGCAACATTTCTTAAATAAGTAATGAACACAACAGCGGTTAGGATTTTCAGAATGACGGCCAGTTCCCTGCAGCCATTACCACTACAAGCCTTTGCGACGGCAAAGCAGCAGCTACTCGAGCAATGTGAGCGGCGCAGTTCAATCACGTCGGTTAACCTTGCCAGCGCGGTCTCTCATATCTTGGCTGAGTCGATTAGCGCTCCGATTGATGTGCCTGGTTTTGCCAATTCGGCAATGGATGGTTATGCCTTGCGACTCGCTGATCT
>JABXHQ010000179.1 GCA_013373545.1 Gammaproteobacteria bacterium | reverse complement strand
TGGTGGAGCCGGCGGGAATCGAACCCGCGTCCGCAAATCCTCTGCTTAAGGTTCTACATGTGTAGTCTCGTCTTTAATTTAACCTAGCAGTTTCCGACGGACAGGAGCTGATAGGTGAGCTTGTTTAGTTTTAGCGGTTGGGCTACAAGCAAGCTTACCCGCGAGTCCCTGTGTATGTCTGTCGAGTTCCTACCAAGGACGCTCAGAGTCGACAGTTAGCCTTAAGCGGCTAAAGCGTAGTTTTCGTCGTTTGCGACTATTAAGTACAGCTAGTGTTTACGAGGTTCGCTGTCACCTCGACATGCCCCTTAAGTTTTGTAATCCACGTCGAAGCCAGGTCGGCCCCAAAACTGGGTCTTAAACTTAAAGATTAATTGCTATTACTAACAATAGGGATCATTATCCCATATTCAAGTGATACAAGCTATTATTTAAAAGGCGTTGAATTATATGAACTTTTCTTTGGTATAAGGAAATGGGTCATGGTTCACAAGTTGAGATGCTGGTGTATTTGCTAATCGCGCCAAATTACGTACACTAAGCTGAATAATTACAATAACTTAATCGGGGGCAGTTAACGCGTGGAGCCGCAACCCAAGCAACAATGGCTGTTTGAATATCGCACCGACGCGGGTCGAGTACGCGAGTTAAACGAAGATGCTTGTCTATGTAACCCGGAGCTTGGGCTTTGGGTCGTCGCAGACGGCATGGGTGGCCATTCCTGTGGGGAAGTTGCCAGCGCGCTCGCCATTGACTCTATTGAGAAAGGTATTATATCCGGTGAATCGCTAAGCGATGCCGTGCAACAAGCGCATTTGGATATTTTAGCCGAGGCCGGTCGTGGTAATGGCGCCGATGGTATGGGCACCACCGTGGTCGCCTTGAAAGACCATGGCGAAGAGTTTTCCGTTGCCTGGGTCGGTGACTCGCGCGGATACGTGTGGGACGATGCCACCGGGCGCTTGTCTCAAATCACCCAAGACCATTCCCTAGTCGAGCGTTTATTGTCCTCTGGACTTATCTCCGCCGACGAAGCGAAGTCGCATCCACAGCGCCATTTAATTACGCAATGTTTGGGCTCAAAAGAGCTAGAGCGAGTAAAAGTGGAAGAAGTGATTCTCGATTGGCAGCCGCAGCAAGTCTTGCTGCTGTGCAGCGATGGCTTGACTGAAGAGCTGACCGATAACGACATGCAAACCATCTTTTCCGCTCAGGCCGATTTGGAAAAGTCCGCCGATCGCTTATTGCGTATGGCGCTCAATAAAGGTGGCCAAGATAATATTTCAATTATTTTGGTACAGTCTCCCAAACCAAGACCAAAAGGATTGTCGGGAATGCTGTATCGGATTAAAGTAGGGTTCAAAAAAGCGTTCAGCCGCTCATAAAATAGGCAAACGCAGGAATAAAACGTGCCCTGATAATCAGGTCACGATTAATAATAACAGTCATAAAAAGGCAACAAAGCGCAGGGAGCATAGGGGAGAAGGACAGCACGACTTTAGGAATTATGAACAGGACGTTTATTGGTTTAAAAAAGTGGGGTAAACATGACCGATAAAAAGCAAAAAGTAGGTCCTCAGGGAACTCAAGTCTTCGATCTTAGCGAAGTTGAGAGCCTACTGGCGCAGGAGTTACGTGAACAGCATACCGACGGCAATGGCCATCCGGCCTTAATCGGGATCAGCAAGCCGTTCTCGGGCCAACGTTTCCTGTTAACACAAAAGAAATATCAAGTGGGTCGCACCGCCGACAGCGATATTCGCATTGATGAGCCGAGTGTTTCATCCACCCATGCTAAGGTCGTCTACGTCGACGAGCAATGGAAAGTGGTAAATCTATTATCGTCCAACGGAACTTATGTGAATGGCGATAAAGTGTCGGAAAGTGATATTTACCCAGGCGATCAAATTCGCTTTGGCGGGGTTGAGTTTATGTTCTGCCTCGTCGATGACAAAGGAAAGTCGAAACAAGGTGCCGGTGGGATGAGTACCTTCGCTAAAGTGGCGATTGTCGGCACCCTCGTGCTGGCAGCCTTGGCAGGTGCCGCTTTCGTATTGATGAAGTAATTAGTGTCCTGCGACATTAATCACGCTCAACACAAGGTATAGCAAGCGTGCAGTCTCGATTTAAAACCTCTTTGGGGCAGCCGCAGAACGGCGCTCCCGAAGGCAGTAGTGACGTGACTAACGGTGTTTCGTCGAAGTTACCGCCGGCCAAACCCTATTCGCGCCCAAAAAGTATTGGGCGCTACAAAATTATTGATGATCTGGGTCGCGGTGCCATGGCTTATGTGTATAAGGCCTACGATCCCGAAATTGATCGCTTTTTAGCGGTTAAAGTTTTGCGCGAAGAGCTAGCCAACGATAACGATTATCGTAGCGGCTTTATTCATGAGGCAAAGCTGGCGGGGCAATTGGCGCACCCGGGTATTGTTACCGTCTATGATGTTGGCGTCGCCGATGATAAGCCGTATATCGCAATGGAGCTGCTCGATGGACAACCGCTCGATGAGCTATTAAAAAAGCGTACCCGCCTCAGCCTACATTTTGTTATTTCGATTATGGTCCAGCTTACCCGCGCGCTCCACTACGCACACAAACAAGGGGTTACTCATCGCGATATTAAGCCGGGTAATATTATCTGTTTAGCCGATAACAAAACCGTGAAGTTGACTGACTTCGGGATTGCGCAGCTCGACGATTCACTGGCTTCGGCCGGTAAAACTCAAGAGAAAGTACTGGGTACGCCTGAATATATGGCGCCGGAGCAAGTGTTGGGACATAAACTGGATGCCCGCTCTGATCTCTATTCCTTAGGAACTCTCATTTACACCATGGTGACCGGCACGACACCGTTTAATGCCGACGATTACGGTGAATTATTCCGCCAAATTATCAAAGATAAACCCGCCGATATGGTGGTAGAAGATGTTGCGATCCCCGATGAGTTGCAAGACATAGTCCGCAAGCTGCTTAGCAAACAACCTGAAAAGCGCTATCAAAGTGCGGCCGAACTCATGCGCGATATTCGTGAGCTGCTGGATGTTTTAGAGAACAGTGCCAAAGAACAAGCGCGGCCCGGTTTTGTGTCGTTGCGCTTACGCTGGACCCTCGGCATGGCCGGACTGGTTTTTTTAACCATGTTGACGGGGTTGGTGGTGGTCTATTACCAGCAGTTTTCATCGATGCGCTCATTGGCCACCGATTATGGGTATTCGACGAATCGGTTAATTGCTTTTGAAGTTGCGGAACCGCTATTGTTAAAAGACGCGACGGCGCTAGAAGCCATCGTAAATGATTTGCGCAACAACCAAGATATCGATTATATTAATATTCGAGATATTAACAACGTGGTGGTGGCGTCAACCAAAGGGCAAGAAGTTGGTGAACGGTTTACTGGGTTTGCCAATGCAGAAGCTTTGGATCAAACCGGAAACGCCTCGATTTACAGCCGCGAGCTGAGTGCCGATCAACAAGTATTGGATATCGATTCACCGATAGCGTTTCAGAATAAGGAAATTGGTCGGGTTTTAATCACTATTTCCGCTGACAAATTAGTGCGTTCGACCAAACTAACGTTGTTAATAATGATTATCTTAATGATTGTTACTTTGCTGGCGGTGTTTTTTATGACGCTAGCCTTTGCGCGACAGATCTCGGCTCAATCAACGCGATTAGCGCTCGCTTTAGAGCGAATGCGGCGCGGGCAATTCAATCGTCGTCTTACGGTTGAACGCAATGATGAGTTTGGTCGCGTGAGTATCGCCTTCAATCAGATGGCGGAGTCATTGGAGAAGCGTTTCGAGAAAAAGGGAACACGTATTTCTGGTGATACCGAAAAATTACTCGTGACTAAACCAGACGGTCAAGAGGCGAAAGCTACGGATGACGATGTATCGACCGTAATATTGGAAAAAAAGTTAAAGCCTTAATCGATAGTTGATTAAACCTTTCTGCTAAGGCTCTACGTTTGGGTTTCTGAACTTTTCAATAAAAATTTTAAGTAATGGAAAGTGAGCAAAACGGCAGCGAGCCTATACACCACTAAGCCGATGAGAGATTCGCTTAGTGGTGACCAACAGTCTTCCGTTACTCATTTAACTACTCGTACTTACATTATAAACATTGGGGATTTTCTGCATGAATTTTTGGCGAACTTTGTCGCTGGTAGGGATAGTTACGATCTTAACGCTTCTAATGGGGTGTGTGAGTAAAGTATCGAGTATCAAGTTGGATCAGGACGCTCTGAGCGATCCGAATGAAGGTTACTTATTGTTGGGTATTAACTCCGATGTCAGCCTCACCAGCATTGAAATTAGCGGACCAAAAAACATTAAGCTCACCTCGGCTGACCTACGTGAAGGTAGCCGCTATATTCTGGTCG
>JABXHQ010000128.1 GCA_013373545.1 Gammaproteobacteria bacterium | reverse complement strand
GTTGACCCTTACGAATTGTTCTTATAATATTGCGCTCCGTTCCGAGAGGGACGGATTATTCCCCCTTAGCTCAGCTGGTTAGAGCGTCGGACTGTTAATCCGCAGGTCCCCCGTTCAAATCGGGGAGGGGGAGCCAAATATGAAAAGGCCGCGCAAGCGGCCTTTTTACTTTCTAGCACTGAAAATTCCAACCAAAGTTAAGCCACCCTCTCGCAGCACTTTTAGCCATTTAGCTCACTTTTAGCCGATATAAATTGTGCTTCAATTCAATTCCGTAACTCCGAGCCTGCGCCAAGTGCGACAAAGAATCACCAGTAAAACCGCTACCACCGGACTAAAACGCCACATTGGGCTTGAGTACCTAACAGGGATATCCTAATGGGTAGGAGCTTAGTTGAAAGAAATTACACCCACCGAGTGTGGCGGCTTGCGCTTGAGGCTTCGAATCAAACACTGTTATAGTCGCCGTTTCCGCCATAATGCTGATAACTAAACTAATACCATGCCAACCTTATTGACTCGTTTTGCCTATCCAATCCTTGTAACGCTGATCTGCTGTGCGCTGGTGTTTGCTCCCTCAGCTTGGTTTGAATCGCTAATTTTTAACCGTCAAGGCATTGCAGAAGGAGAAGTATGGCGACTGTTTACTGGCAACTTGCTGCACTCTAACAACTACCACTTATTGCTCAACATGCTGGGCATGTGGGTGTTTTGGTATGTCTACTATGATCTCGCTAATGTGCGTTGGCAGGGCCTGTTTCTATTGCTGCCCATGGTCGGATGCACACTATTGCTGTGGTCTTTTAACCCAGAGATGCAACGCTATGTCGGCATGTCCGGCGCGCTGCACGGATTGGTCGTATGCTTTGCCGCAGCTGACCTATTTCATAACCGCAGACTCTCGATATTAGTTTTACTTGGCGTAGCGGTCAAAATTGCTGCCGAGCAAATAATGGGCCCCTCAGCATCGTTGGAAGTCATGATCGGCGCTCGTGTAGCGATCGATGCTCATCTTTGGGGTGCACTCAGCGGTGCGCTGGTGGCGATAGTGTATTGCTTGAAGACCTGGCGCAGCCCTAAGCCAAGTACCACTGCTTGAAGCTGCGCCAACGATTGATTTACTCGAGCATTGACCTATGCAATCAACGATTCACTGATGCATATCGATTAAGGCTCGGGTAGAGACGTCTAGGTCAGCATCATCTGCACCTGATTCAGTCAAAGAGGTGGCGATTTTCTTGCCGAGCTCAACACCAAATTGATCAAAAGCATTAATCCCCCACAACACACTTTGCACAAACACTTTGTGTTCATACAGCGCCAATAGTTTACCTAACATTTGTGGTGTCATGGCTTCGAGCACCAGCGTCGTAGAGGGTCGATCACCGGGACAAGTTTTCTCATTGCTCACCCCGTCAGTTCCGGTCATCAAGGCTCGAGACTGAGCTAAACAGCTGCGATAGGCGACGTCATCAGCAAAGCTGACACTCGGATCCGGAACGGCAATAAACTCTAAATAGCTTTTGTGCTGGCTTTGGTGCACTAGCTGCATAAACGCATGTTGCGCATTAAGACCTAATTGGCCAAAGATATAGGGACAGGTGGCAAAACTCAAAAACTCACCCGCTTGATTGACCGCCTTACCGTTACTCTCCATCTCTAGCTGCTGCTGATAATCTGGGAAACGCGCTAAGCTATGGTGATAAGGTAAGGTTATAAATACATCGTGCCCAAGATAGTTAATATTCCAGATTTGGACCAACGCCAACAGCACCGGTAGGTTTTCGGCAAAATCAGCCTGTTGAAAATGCTCATCCATTTCAGCGGCTCCTGCAAGGAAGCGTTCAAAGGTTGCATTACCAAGCGCGATTCGGGCGATAAGACCGACTGCTGACCATACCGAGTAGCGGCCGCCGACAAAATCCCAGATGCAAAATTGATGTTCAGGCAGAATACCGAACTGAGTCATGGCCGCTTGATCAACGGCAACACCGGCAAAATGCTTAGCCCATTGCGCTTCGGACACTTTCTGCTTGAGTTGCTCAATCACCAGTTTGGCGTTGGTTTGCGTTTCCCAAGTGGTAAACGACTTGGAGCATAAAATAAATAATGTCTGCGACAGATCCAATGAGGCTAACAATGCTTGCGCGTGCGCGTAGTCGACATCGCTCAAACAATGCACCGATAGGGTTGACGGTATTTCGGCTGCAAAGGCTTCCAACAGTAACTTCGGACCTAAGTCAGAGCCACCAATGCCAATATTTACAATAGTATTAATTGGTTTTCCGGTAGCGCCGAGCAACTTGCCTGCGCGGACTTTATCGGAAAATTGGGCTGCTTTCTCGCGTGCCGATTGCACCGCAGAAAACTCAGCTAATGGGCTTTGCTGGGCCCGTAGCAATGTATGCAACACCGCTCGCTGTTCAGTTTGATTAATTTTTTCACCGCTAAACATCGCAGCAATACTGTGCTTAAGCGTGCTTTGCTGCGCCTGCTCTAATAATAACTCGAGCACATTCTGAGTAAGTTTGTTTTTAGTAAAATCGATGGTAATGCCCAGCGCCTGTTGAGTAATGGTGCCAGCATTTTCTTGCATCACATCGCTAATTCGGCGCTGAGTTAATTCAGCGGCAAGTTTCGATAGCGAAGATGACCAATGAGGTATTGTCATGTCAGTCCCCTAATTTCTGATTCATCGGTTAATCGGAGTGGCTGACTTTGTGTTTACAGCTTCCATTCTTGTTATTAGTTCAAAGCCTTTTCCTAGACTTATTATAGTTTACGAATTTCCCTTGGTGCTTTACAAGTATTGACTGTCATTTTATTCGCTTACCGACTGCTGGCGACCGTAATCATCCGCGAACCGCTCAATGTCGTCTTCATCGATTTGCTCGCCGGTTTGCACTTCAATTAATTCAACCGGCGTTTTTTGTTGATTAGACAAGCGGTGAAGCTCACCCGGTGCTATGTAAGCCGACTGATTTTGTTGCAGTCGCTGACTCACGCCTTCTTTTTCCAATACGGCCTCACCACTCACCACTACCCAGTGCTCACTGCGCCGTTGATGTCGCTGTAAGGAAATTGATGCCCCCGGGTTCACCACTAATTTCTTAACTTTATAGCCTCGGCTATCCGCCAATACTTCAAAAGTCCCCCAAGGTCGAAACTCTTTTACGCCCTGCGCAACCTCTGGCAGTTGCCGCGCTTGCATCTGCTCGATTACTGAGCGGTCCAAGTCAGTTGTCGCACTGACCAATACACAATCTTGGGTAGCCACAATTAAATGGTCCTCAAGCCCCGCAGTGACCACTAAAGGCCCATCACTATAAACGATGCAGTTCTGCGTTTGTTGTAAGTGATGTCGCCCGAGTATTCGGTTGCCTTGTTCATCTTGCGGCCAACCAGCGCTATAAGAGGACCAATTGCCGCTATCCTGCCAATCACCACTAAAATTGATAGCGCAAACATTCATGCCAATTGAAGCCAGCGCCGGTATGTGTTCGGTGACACAGTAGTCCACTGATGTCGCCTCGAGCGAGCTATATTGTTCACTAACGAACAATAAAAAGTCATAGGCCGGCTGCGCGGTTTCCAGTAACTGCTCAATTTTACCGGCAAAGGTCGGAAAAATTGCTTGCGTCAATGCACACCAACCTTCGGCGTCAACAACATAAATACCTAAGTTCCATAACCACTGTCCGCTGCGCAACATTTCTTGCGCCAATTTAGCCGACGGCTTTTCGACAAACTCAGACACGCTTAACAGCGCTGAGGCCCCAGCCGCAGGCGCATCTTTTGTGGGCATTACTTTTAAATAGCCAAACTGCTCACTCGGCGACTGCGGTGTCTTTCCTAATAGCCCGATAGTTTTTGGGTTTGCTTCGACGCTTTGGCAAAGCTGCAGAATGTCGCGGTTAATATCGGCAGCAGATACTTCGTGATCAGAAGGCATTAAAATAACGGTAGCAGATGCAAAATGTTGACGGCAATAAGCAACTGCCAGCGAGAACGCGGCCATGGTATTCCTGCTCTCGGGTTCTACTAAGATTTGCGTCAGCGGACAGCTCATCTCTCGTGCTTGTTGAGCGGCAATAAAGCGGTGTTGCTCATTCACCACCACTACTGGAGGCTTGACTAAAACCTCCTGCTGCTGCAAATCCAAACAACGCATTAAGGTTGATTGAAAAAGACTGAACGGGCTCGACTCAAGTTGAATAAATGGTTTTGGATAGTGGCTCCTCGATAAGGGCCACAAGCGTGTACCGGCGCCGCCAGCGAGAATAATAGGAATAATTATTTGCATAGTTTCTTCAGGGGAGACACGCTCCCCTTACTCTTACTTATAGGGTTAACCGCTGCTTATTCTGATTCAAGATAGCAGGCCCAATACCTTTTACATCTAAAATTTGCTCAACCCTTTTAAACCCGCCTAACTGCTTGCGTAACTTAACGATTGCAATGGCTTTTTTCAAACCCACTCCAGTTAATCCATTAGCAATTTGCTCAGCGGTTGCAGAATTAATATTCACTTTCGCAACCACTATGGCTTTTGCACTGGAAGCGTTCATGGATGACTTACTGTTGGCAAACACGGCATTTGGCTGAACGCTAAAAACAGCAAAACACAACAACTTAACCAGACTTAACGTGAGTAAAGTTTTCATAATTATCTCCTTTAATTAATTAACTTTTAGATGCCCACTCTTCCAACTATCGAACCTTCGACTGTTTGAAACTCCTTGTAGCAGACAGCGAAAGTCTAGCGGTTAAGCCTTTAGTGATTCAATAGTTCGGCAATCGAATCCGTTATTTCGTACAACGTTTGCAGTGGTTGACTTGACTGGGTAATGGGCCGACCAATCACTAGATAGTCTGAGCCATTCGACAAAGCCTGATGCGGCGTCATAATACGCGTCTGATCGTCTTGCTGGGCATTGGCCAAACGGATCCCCGGCGTTACCAGTTGAAACGCTTGCCCTAAATCGGCTTTTAAGGTTTTTGCTTCGTGAGCGGAGCACACCACACCATCGAGTCCCGCTTGCTGAGCCAAGCTTGCTAAACGTTTTACTTGCTCATCTAAACGGCCACTTACACCCAACTGGTTTAGCTCATCTTGTGACATACTGGTTAATACGGTAACCGCAATTAATAACGGCGCGTCAGCGCCAAAATCTTGCATGGCGTCTCGTGCATAAGTCATCATTTTTTCACCGCCACTGGCGTGCACATTTATCATCCAGACGCCTAAGTCGGCAGCAGCCTTACACGCTTTCGCGACGGTATTGGGAATATCATGAAATTTTAAATCCAAAAATACATCGAAGTCTTTGCTCACCAATTGACGCACAAAGTCAGGGCCAAAATGAGTGAACATTTCTTTGCCAATCTTCAATCGGCAGAGTTTTGGATCGAGCTGCTCTATTAACCGGAGCGCTTCTTGTTTCTTTTCAAAATCTAATGCAACAACAATCGGTGACGAACTATTCGACAACGCTATTCTCCTTCTAATCCAATAACAGGCTTAACCGAACTCCAGTGTTTACAACTCGGACATTGCCAAAATAGTGTTTTACCGCCAAAACCACAGTTTGCACAGCGATAAGCGGGTTTGGTTTTATAAGAGCGGTTAACAATATCGTATAAAATTTCTAAGCTGGGTCGGGCACTAGGCTGCGCATGCTCAATATGCATTTCAATTAACTTCAACAGACCTTTTAACGATGGCTTCTGTTGTAATTGCTGAGTAATAAAATCGGCCGCCACTCGATCACCTTTACGCGAACGAAGAATATCCGCATATGCCAATACAACGGTTGGGCTATGCCCTTGCGCTAAAGTGCTCTCTAAAAACACTCGATAGCCTTTATGATCGTTTAAGTGCTGAAAACTTGCCGCGATTTGCTCAATGACCTCTGGAACAAAACCAATGTCTTGTTTAATCAATTCCCGATGCACTTTTATCGCTTGTTTGTATTGGCCTTGCTCATAAGCAATCGCCGCACGAATGATATTGGCTCGAACACACATGGCATCAATCGCCAATGCGCGTTTTAACGATTGATTCGCTTGTTTGGGATTTCCCTGCGCCATTTGCCGCTCAGCCAATTCACAATAAAAGTGCGCAATTTCTGGCCCATGATCGAGGTTGTCAATCGACTGCAGTTGCTCTGCCACTAACACCGCTTGTTCCCAATCTTTAGTTTGTTGGTAAATTAGCATTAATTGTTGCAGACTGATCGCCTTATGTTTGACATCACCTTTCAGTTCTTTAAAGATACTTTCCGCGCGATCAAACAGCCCCGCCGCCATATAATCGAGACCAAGCTCTAATAAGGACATGCTGCGAACTTCAGGATTCAACGAAGGCCGCGCAATTAAATTTTGATGTAGCCGTATCGCTCGGTCCACTTCACCGCGCTTGCGAAACAAGTTGCCTAGCGCTAAATGGGTTTCAACGGTTTCCGAGTCGACTTCTAGCATCTTAATAAAGGCATCGATGGCTTTATCGGGTTGCTCATTTAGGAGGAAATTAAGACCAACAAAATAACGCCGAGATAGCGCACCTTCTTGACGTTCAGGTTGCTTTTTACGCTTGCCCAAGCGGTAGCCGCTAACGGCCGCAATCGGCAGTAAGGCCACTACCAAGTAAAACAGCCATTCACTCATTAATAATCGTCTCGAAGGGGCAATGAACGGAGATTTTCAAGCTCTTGCTTCTTTTGCTTAAGCTTGCGTTCGAACTGACGCGCTTGAAACTTGTACTTAAATAACGATGAGCTCATGACAATCAAGCCTAACAATACCCCTAGTAATAAACTAGCGAGCATAATAAAGGACAAAGGAATTTCAGATTCACCAATAAAGTAGGAGAGAAGCACCGCTTGGTTATTCTGAGCAAAAAAGAGTAACGAGAATGCGCACACCACCACCATCAAGATAATCATTAACAAACTGCGCACTGTGCTTCCCCTCTATCAATTTCTGGTTCACAATTTTCAGGCATAAAAAAAGGCAGGTCAATGACTGCCTTTCAATTCACTGCAATATTTTTACGAGTCCTCAAGACTCGCATTAACGCGATCACGTAATTCTTTGCCCGGCTTAAAGTGCGGTACGTATTTGCCAGCAAGCGTTACCGCGTCGCCCGTTTTCGGATTACGACCAGTCCGCGGAGCTCGAAAATGTAATGAAAAACTGCCAAAGCCTCGAATTTCAATTCGCTCGCCACGTGCCAGTGCCTGAGCCATATGCTCTAATAGGCTTTTCACTACCAACTCAACATCTTTGGCCGATAATTGCGTCTGATGAGAGGCCAAACGCTCAATGAGTTCTGATTTGGTCATGCTAAAAACCCGTTTTCCTTGTTATTCAAAAGGTTATGTATTCTCTAAGATAGTACAAAACGGGATAAGAGATCAAAAAAAAATGCACTTAATCAATAGATTAAGTGCATTTAATCTCAGTTATAGATACTGATTAAGCGTCTTGCTGGTCCATTTGCTCTTTTAGCAAATCACCTAGAGTCGCAGGAGCGGCATCTTCGCCTTGCTCTTTGCTGAACTCTTTAATCGCTTTTTGCTCTTCAGCATGGTCTTTTGCTTTGATAGATAAGTTAATAACGCGGTTCTTACGGTCAACACCGATGAACTTAGCTTCAACATCATCACCAACGCTCAAGTGCTTAGAAGCATCTTCAACGCGCTCTGCGCTGATTTCTGAAGCACGTAGGTAACCTTCTACGTTATCAGATAGCTCAATTTTAGCGCCTTTGGCGTCAACTTCGATAACTTTACCGTTTACAATGGCACCTTTAGAGTTCGATGACATGTAACCTGAGAAAGGATCTTCGTCGACTTGCTTGATACCTAGAGAGATACGCTCACGCTCAGCATCAACCGCTAATACAACCGCTTCAACTTCGTCGCCCTTCTTGAAGTCGCGAACCGCTTCTTCACCAGGAAGGCTCCAAGAGATATCAGACAAGTGAACCAAGCCATCGATACCGCCGTCTAGGCCAATGAAGATACCAAAGTCAGTGATCGACTTGATCTTGCCTTTAACGCGATCGCCTTTATCTTGCTTAGACGCAAACTCGTTCCAAGGATTTGCTTTACATTGCTTGATACCAAGAGAGATACGACGACGCTCTTCATCGATATCCAATACTAACACTTCAACTTCATCACCTAAGTTAACCACTTTGCTTGGGTGAATGTTTTTGT
>JABXHQ010000083.1 GCA_013373545.1 Gammaproteobacteria bacterium | reverse complement strand
GGTGGGTACCCACTATCGTTCCGGCTTATTAGGCAGCACAGCAGAAGCGCTGTTTGACAGTGCCGAATGCGATTTAGTTGCGGTAAAGCCAGCGCAGTTTACGGCACTGGATACCCATTAAGCCTTCATTGTTTGGCGTCTAACTACGACGCCAAAAACTCGCTCCGTGTCTTGGAGTTGGCTTTGAATACTCCGCCAAGAGCGGTAGTTTCGGTGCTGGAGTTGGCGTCCATAACCCCACGCGCTTTCACGCAATAGTGTGTGGCATTGATGGTCACCGCTACATCATCGGTTTCCAATAAGGTTTGCAACGCCACCAGCACCTGTTGCGTTAAACGCTCTTGAACTTGTGGGCGCTGTGCAAAAAACCGCACTAGGCGATTAATTTTCGACAGTCCAATTATTTTGTTCTTCGGAATGTAAGCCACTTTTGCCGTGCCATCAATGGTCACAAAGTGGTGTTCGCAAGTGCTGGTGACGCTAATGGCTTTTACCTTAACCATCTCTTCCACTTGCATTTTATTGTCAATCACGGTGATTTTCGGAAACTGGGTATAATCCAGTCCGGCAAAGATTTCATCCACATACATCTTCGCGATCCGGTGGGGCGTTTCTTCTAATGAGTCATCACGTCGATCAAGTCCCAACGCATCCATCACGTCGGCCATGGCCGCTTTGATCCGATCATACTTTTGATCGCGAGTTAACGGATTCGCTACCAAAGGGGTTTCCAGCCCGCGCTTGATCAAGGCATCACGCACCACACGCGCTGCTTCAGTGATCCCCGCATTGGTCTCTTCACCGCCTTTAATCGCCGGCTCAACATTTAAAGCTTGTCCCGATAATGCTGTCGTCATTGCGTTTCCCAAGTCTATTCTTACCGTATTGATAACCTTACAAACACTCGCTCTGGCAGTCGCTGCCGCAACCGGCCACTTTGTTCAATACGCTGAAAAATGACCGATAGGTTACCGTTTTTTTAAATTTTGTCTAATTTAGTTATGAAATGAGTGGTTTTATTTAAGTGGACGGCCACCGTCTAGAGCCATTACCCGGCCGGTGACATAACGACTGCTCAACAAATAGCGCACCGCAGCGACCGCTTCTTCAGCCCCTGGCGCTGGCGCTAATAAGGATTTCTTAGCCGCTTGCGCACGATATTCAGCATCATCATGGTCATTAAACATCAGTAAAGCGGGCGCAATACTGTTCACTTTGACTAATGGTGCCAGTGCTTGTGCAAAACTCAGCGTTAAACTTTGTAATGCCGCTTTACTCGCCGCATAAGCGATATGTTTAGCACTGCCTTTCTCCACAATGTAATCAGTCATATGGATAATATCGGCCCATCCTTCATGATTGGCCGCCGCTTGCAACAGCGGCGCCAAGGCTTGATTAATACAGTAAGGTGTTGTGGCATGAATTTGCATCATGCGCTGAAACAACGCTTGTGGCTCAACACCGGACGACTCGCTCTCCCAGCTAGACGCATTATGGATTATCGCTCGCACGCGGGTGTAGCGCGCGGTGATCGATTCGATAAACGCGGCCGTGCCCGCTTCCGAGCTAAAGTCGGCGGCGATGCATTCAATGCCCGCCTGCTGCAGTGGTGTCAGATCATGCCGCTCGCTGCGATAGGTTGCCACCACCGAAAAGCCATCGGCCGCCAGCGCCAGTGCAATCGCACGTCCCAGTCGCTGGGCCGCGCCAGTGATTATAATTGGGCTGTTCATTTTGATGTTGCCGTCATTGGCTTAAGCGAAAACCGCAGTCGCACTTAGCGAACCGCCGTCAAACTAACGGCAACAGAATCGGAGAAGCGTAGCGCGTGTGGTTTATCAACGCTAATGGTTGCGCGCAGCACCGATGGCTCGCCCATAATAATATCGAGCAAATCGGCGCAGAGTTTCTCTATCAAACGAAAACGCCCTTGCTCAACATGCGCAATCATTGCCTTGGTGATGACTTTATAATCCAAGGTTTCTCGTTCATCGTCCGAAATACACGGTTTGCTGGCATCAAATTCAATCTCAGCATTGATTACAATATCTTGCTGCTTTTCTAACTCTTCTGGATTGAACCCAATAAAGGTGCGCAAACGCAGATCTTTAATATGAATCACGGCGTTGTTAATGCAGTAATCGTGGGTCGCGTTGGCGATAGGTTTCACAGTCGACATAACCAAGCTCTAATAAGGAAGAATACAGCTATTTACGCACAAAGCTTCAACTCAGATCAACTGACGTTTGCATTACTCAATGCAATCTTGGTAACGATTAGTGACCGAATTTAAGCTAAATTCATCCCGATCATCGAGAAAACGAAATTCTTGCCGGACTTGCTGCAATTGCGATTTAGACAACTCACAACGGATCCACTCAGCGCTATTATCGGCCGCTGCCGCTAAACTTTCACCGAGTGGCGATAAGCACTCGGTGGCACCGCTGTAGCGCCAATCATTACCATCTACACCAATTCGATTAACCCCAAGCACAAAACTTAAATTTTCAATCGCCCGCGCTTTTAATAAGGCGCGCCAATGTGCGATCCGCGGCTGCGGCCACGAGGCGACGTTTAACAACACATCGTAATCGTCTTGATTACGGCAAAACACCGGAAAACGCAGGTCATAACAAGTTTGCAATAAGATACGAAACCCGCGAAAGTTAACCACTACTCGCTCTCTTCCGGCTGCAATTACTTTGCGCTCGGCACCGAACAAATGCACTTTATCGTAATCAACACAGCGGCCATTTGGCGCCGTAAAGCGTAAACGATTAAACAAGGCACCTTGGCTGCTCATTTTAATACTGCCAACCACGGCGGCATTAAAGCGCGTCGCCACTTGCTGCATCCAGCGAGTAACGCGTCCGTTTTCCGACTCAGCGGCCACTGCGTCGAGTGAGAAGCCAGTGGCAAACATTTC
>JABXHQ010000183.1 GCA_013373545.1 Gammaproteobacteria bacterium | reverse complement strand
CCGTTTTTTAAGTCAATTACGCTGTGATCGCCTTCACCAATAAATACTGTGCTAAAACCTTTGGCAAATTTTACTTCCTTTGTGATCCCAGCGGCAGCAATTGAAGCTTTGATGGTTTCCATTTGATCAGGAGTTAAGTCACCACCCATAATGGTAATTACATTTTCATTATCAATAGAATGATCGCCATGAAGTGAAATAACTTTAGCGGCCAGTTGTTGATTACCGCCCATCGGCAAATCAATAACTTCGCCATCATCGAGAGTAATGGTGTAATGATCGCCATTACGCTTTACAGTATAAACTTTACCATTGTCAGTAGTAACGGTTGTGCTGGCACCATCATCTAGCTGCGGTAATTTAAATACCGAAGCATCACCATTAACAGATAAATCTACGGTTGCATCACTGTCGTTTACTTTTTTTACGAATACTGAAATTTCTTTTTCTTCATTAGCTAAGCTAACCGCTGACGTTAACATAGTGGTAATTAAAATCGCGGCAACGGAAAGGGTCGAAAGTGTTTGTTTCATAAAAGTATTCCTTATTGTCAAAATTTATAATCGTTAAATTAAATTTGCGTTAAGGCGATGATATTTCATACGCTCTTTAAATCTTAATCAATCATTGTGCCAAGTTTTCAGTTGCGCCTAAGTTATTGAATATAATGGTTATTTGATTTTTAACTTTGTCGTGTCTAATGGTTAAGGCGTTTCAATTTCCGCAAATCAGAGTCATGGTTCCTGATATCGGGTTATTTAATCGCGTATTTTTCCAAGCGATATAAAAATGCTTTGTAATTAAGACCAAGTAATTTCGCGGCTTTAGTACGATTGTTCTCTGCTTGCATCAATGCTTGCTGTAAAATCGAGCGCTCGTAGTCTTCCCAGCAAATACCTTCCTCCGGCAAATTTTTAATGCCTTCAAAACCTGTCGTTTGCGGCGTTAACATCAATGCATCGGCGGCTAATGTTTCACCACTATGCATCACCGTAAGTCGTTCAATTAAGTTTGATAGCTCACGAATATTGCCCGGCCACGGGTAATGATAGAGTGCTTCATATGCCGATTTGTCGAGGCGAATAGCGGCTTGTCGATGTTTATCTGCAAACTTTTTGATAAAGAACTCAACCAAGGCCGGCAGATCGTCTAAACGTTGCCGCAGTGGCGGAACACTGAGACTGATAACATTGAGACGATAATAAAGATCTTCGCGAAATAAACCTTGCTGAACCATATCGGGTAATGATTTGTGGGTTGCCGCAATCACTCGTACATCGACATCAATTTCTTGATGGGCGCCAACGCGCATGATTTTGCCTTCTTGCAAAAAACGCAATAGTTTAGCTTGAATAGATAAAGGCAATTCGGCAATTTCATCTAAAAATAACACGCCATTATTGGCAGCTTCAATTTTGCCAATGGTGAGTTGATCCGCGCCAGTATAGGCGCCTTTCTCACTGCCAAAAAGTTCTGCCTCGGCAAGGGATTCTGGGATCGCCGAGCAATTCACCGCCAAGTAATTATTCTCTCGACGCGAAGACTCTTGAAAGAGCGTTTGCGCTACTAGTTCTTTACCAGTACCACTTTCGCCATGAATCAACACCGTGACGTCAGCATTGGCAAGGCGCTCAATTTGCGCAAAGAGTTTTTGCATAGCGCTCGATTGGCCGATAATATTGCGCAGTTGTTCTTGCGACGAAACTTTAGCCTTCAATTGCTGGTTTTGCTGCTGCAACGCTAAAGTATTTTCTATTTTACTTAGAGTAAATAACAGCTGTTCTTTCTCAAAAGGCTTAGCAATGTAATCGTCGGCCCCAGCGCGCATGGAGCTAACAGCATGACTTATGCTACCGTACGCCGTCATCAGAACAAAAAACACCTGCGGGAAATCTCGTTTAATGGTTTGCAGTAAAGTTAAGCCGTCCATCTTGGGCAGTTTCCAGTCGGACAAAACTAAGTCGAAATGGGTTTGTTGCAATTGGGCAATGGCTTTCTCTGCGCTACTGCATATGGCAACTTCATAAGCGCTATGCTTTTGTAAAATTTCGGCAATTAGTTGGCGCTGCTCAAATTCGTCTTCAACGACTAAAATTTTCATTTAATTTCCCTTAATAGTTGCGATCGTTGAGGGTTAAGACAAAGCAGCTGCCGCGGCCTTGGTTAGGTTTATATTCAAGATCACCACCATAGCGTCCGCTGGCGATGCGCTTGGCAATGTATAGGCCCATGCCAGCGCCGTGAACCTTATTGGTTACGTGCGGAGTAAATAGTTTTTCGCGGATCTCCTCACTCACACCACAACCGTTATCACATACTTCGATTTGCCATTGCGTCTGTGCTTGACTGAGTTTTACTCGAATACATGGCGGTGAGTTATTTGCATTTTCCACTGCGCTGCAAGCTTCCAGTGCATTGGTTAATAGGGTATGCACACACGCATTAATTTCGCTCGCAATGCCAAGCACCTCGCTGTTATTCTCGTCTAGCAAATTAGTTAATTGGATCGATGATTGGCCATGTACTTGTTCAATATTGTCAGTAATTAACTCCGATAGGTTGAGTTTTTGTGCGGTCAAAGACTCATGAGTGGTAATACTCATTAAATCTTTAATACTGCGATCGATGCGATGGATTTGTTGTTTGATGCGATCGACTTTAGGCTGCTCGGTATCTAACGTACTTAGGGTTAATAGCATGGTGTGCAATGGGTTTCGAATGCTGTGCGCCATGCCGCGAACAATTTCGGAAATTTCATTAGTGGTTTTGCGTTCTTGCAAGCGAACTTTTTCTTGCTCAAGAGCGGTGAGTCGTTGCGACATACGATTAATTGATTGCACTAACTCTTTTAGTTCAACAGAACTCGTTTTATCCAGTGGAGCCAGTTGTTGCTGAAATTCACCGGCACCAATTTTCGCGCTAATGCTGCAAATTTGTTTTAACGGCCGGGTTAAGCGGTTGGCAAACCAATACATTACCAGGATGGTAAAGAGTAGGGTTGCCACACTGGTATAGATGATTGCACGGTTAGCCGCAATTAATTCCATTTCGAGCTCTGTGCGTGGGATCGGGATCTCAAATGAGCGCTCGCCACTGACTAACTGGATCACTCGGCTTTCCGAGCGATCTTGCATTGATAACTCCACTTCTTGTGCCATTGATAACGGTTTTTCAGTAACGCGAACTTGCCGATCACCGCTGAATAAACGCTCAACGACTTTTTGATAGTTAGAGATAGCTGCGTTAATTCGTTGCGATAGCATCGACTCAACGGTTTTGCGACTAACGTCAAATGCAGCTTCGCCGAATTTTTCGCTTACGGCATTGGTGAGGCGCGATAGATGCCAGGCATTACCGCCGATCACAAGCATCTGCAGCAGCACGATGGCGATCAAAATTTGATTTTTCAGGCGCATATGGGGAAGTTAATTTCCTTATATCGGGATTTCTAGGTTAAAAATACGCAATATTAAGGAATACAGCAAGCCCTGTGCCCAAACGGCACAGAAGCAAGAGCAAAGCGTGAGTTTGCTTAATGTAATTCAGATAATAGCGCTAAGGTAAGTGCGCCGATGACAGTTCCAAGCAGTTTATAGCGATCCCACGAGCGTAATGGTTCTAATAAGCTGTGCTCATGCGTGTGCGTGTGGGCGTGCGTGTGGGAATGATCGGAATGAGCGTCTACTGCATGTGTATGCTCTTGATGGGCGTGGCCATCTTCTGGTTGTTGCACTAGCAATGGGTCATGGTTGGTGTGCTCAAATGATTGAATAGACTCATGGGGCTCACTGTGCTGATGAACGCCGTGATCATGTCGATGTGGCCGGTGCAATAAAACATGCAGCAAAGTACCGGAGACAAAAGCTTGCAGCCAGGCAAAACTGGTTGAGTTCATAGCAGATTCAAGTTGTACACCTAACACATAGCCAAATAAGGTGAATAGTGCGAGCGAGGTCAAGGCTAACCATACGCCTTTGAAACCGAACACCGGGCGAATAATCCATAGCACCGAAAGAGCGACGGGAATGCGGTGTAAAACGATGGCCAGTGGTAACCAGCGCGAGGCTGAATCAATCGTGGAAAAGTCAGCTAATGAGGCACCATCGGCCATTGTGTGCAGTAATAAACCACTAAACCCAACAAGTAGTGTGAGCTGATGAGTAGAGTCTGCGGCGCGATGAAATGCGCGTTCAATTAACGTCGGTCCGGTTAATCCTAACAGAGCAATAGGAACGGCAATCCAGCCGCCATTGTGCACAGAGAGCGGCATTAATTCGACCAAAATAATACCGCCTAAGACCACCAGCAAGAAGCCAGAAAGGACATTTTCGAAACGCGGAGAGCGGCTAAACAACTTCGCCAATAACGGCGCAATCGCCAATACCGCAATGCTTATGATCAAAAACACCATGAGGTTACTCAGTTCCTTGTGGTCTTACTTAGCAATTTCATTCTAAGTTTGCTGTTAATCGAACAGCTTGCCCGGGTTTAATATACCTTTGGGATCAAACGCCAACTTAATGCGTTTCATCAGGGCGATTTCGGCTTCACTACGTGAGTA
Source organism: Gammaproteobacteria bacterium (assembly GCA_013373545.1). Classification (GTDB taxonomy): domain Bacteria; phylum Pseudomonadota; class Gammaproteobacteria; order Enterobacterales; family Kangiellaceae; genus Pleionea. The sequence goes on along the minus strand of JABXHQ010000183.1, from coordinate 795 downwards.
TCCAAGGTAGTCTTTTTTCACCAAACCAACCCCGTGCTCAGCTGAAATGCTTCCGCCTAAATTTTGGATTTCAGTAAAAATCAAAGGGTTGACTTGGCGGCAGCGCTCGACAAATTCATCGATGCTTAAATCTTCTGGACGTAAAATATTTAAATGCAAATTGCCATCACCGATGTGACCAAACCAAATAATTTCGAAGCTTGGGTATTGCGCTTTAACTATTTCATCAACACGGGTAAGAAACTCGGCAACTTGACTTGGAACCACCGAAATATCGTTTTTGTAAGGCGTGTGTACACTGATTGATTCTGAGATCCGCTCGCGTAATGCCCATAAGCTTTCCGCTTGGCTTTCGCTCTGGCTGATGACGCCATCGACCACATAACCGTTTTCCATAACCGCTTCAAAGCTAGCAAACGCTGTATCCATTACACTTTCGTGAGTGTTTTCAAACTCAACCAATACGTAAAAGTCACATTCGGTGTCGAACGGGCGTTGTAAATCGTGATGCGCCAATACTTTTTGCAAGGCTTGTTCGGAGAAAAATTCGAAGGCGGTTAACGAGAGTGACTGCTGAAATTGTTCCATTACCGGATACACATCACTCAGTTGATTTAAGCCTAACACCATTACCGTTAAATCATTAGGAATTGTAGTAAGTTTCAGCTGCGCCTCGACAATAATCCCGAGCGTACCTTCACTACCAATCATTAAATGACGTAAATCATAACCCGTGGCATTTTTAATTAAGCCTTGATTGAGCTGTAAAACCTCACCGTCACCGGTGACTACCGT
>JABXHQ010000188.1 GCA_013373545.1 Gammaproteobacteria bacterium | reverse complement strand
TACATAACCATACCGATAACATGATGGTGGTTTCTCCTGATGTTGGCGGTGTGGTACGCGCGCGCGCAGTTGCGAAACGTTTGAACGACTCCGATTTAGCCATCATTGATAAACGTCGTCCGAAAGCCAACGAATCAGAAGTGATGCACATTATCGGCGACGTAAACGGTCGTGACTGTATTATCGTCGACGATATGGTCGATACCGCTGGAACTTTATGCCTCGCGGCCGGTGCACTGAAGAAAAATGGTGCTAAATCGGTCATGGCTTACTGTACCCATCCGGTGCTATCGGGCAAAGCGATTGCCAACATTAATCAATCGGCCCTCGATAAACTGATTGTGACCGACACCATTCCGCTTAGCGAAGAAGCCCAAGCCTGCGAGCGTATTCAACAATTAACCATGTCGAATTTATTAGCTGAAGCCATTCGTCGGGTTAATGAAGAAGAATCACTCTCGACCATGTTTTTGGAATAATAAGCCTTCGCTGCGGTGACTATCTAAGGTCGCTCAATAATGCAGCTATAGGACACCGTTATAAAAAGGAGCCCATGCGGCTCCTTTTTTGTTGCCAAGTACCGAATCTAGTGAACCGAACGCCCGGAATAACTGTCGATTAGAGCTATAAAGCTGTTTACCTAGCGAGGGCAAAACTGTATAATTTGCCGCCCTTTGATGGGGTCCATCCGACTTTTGGTCGCGAAAGTCGGCGTTTTTAAAATATCACTTGGAGAGAAACCATGGATTTATTTGAATTGAATGCAGAGCTGCGTTCAGACATGGGGAAAGGTGCGAGCCGCCGCCTACGTCGTGAAGCAGACAAAGTACCGGCCATCCTTTACGGTGGCGAGCAAGAGCCACAGCCATTAACACTTGATCACAACGAAGTGTTACAACACATCGAGCATGAGGCTTTCTACTCACACATTTTGACTATCGTTGTTGATGGCAAGAAGCAAAAAGCCATTTTAAAAGACGTTCAACGTCACCCGTTCAAGCCGAAAGTTACGCACATGGATTTCCAACGCGTTTCTGACAAAGCGGTTATCCACATGCAAGTACCGGTTCACTTCATTAACGAAGAAAGCTGTAAAGGCGTTAAAGCTGGCGGCATGATTCAGCACCAAATGAACACCGTTGAAGTGGTTTGTGCGGCGAAAGATCTACCTGAGTTCATCGAAGTTGATGTTGCTGATTTAGACGTAAACGAAGTTATTCACTTAACTGACCTTAAGTTAGCTAAAGGCGTTCAACTAGCTGACTTGCTTCAAGGCGACGACCATGACCACGCGGTAGTAACCGTAACTCGTCGTGGTGCTGCTGATGCAGGCGCCGAAGAGTCTGAAGGCGACGAAGAATAATTCGTTGCGGCACTTAGGTTAGACAAGTGTCAGCTATCAAACTCATTGTGGGCCTGGCCAATCCGGGCCCACAATATCAAGACACCCGCCACAACGCTGGCGCATGGTTCGTCGAACAACTTTCCCGCAGTTTTAATATTCCCCTAAGCGAAGACGCAAAGCATTTCGGCTGGCTCGGTCGCGGGCTAATTGGTCAATCGGATGTACGACTTTTGATCCCCACTACCTTTATGAATTTAAGCGGTAAGTCAGTCGCTTCAGTGGCAAACTTTTTTAAACTCGATGTGAGTCAAATTTTGGTGGCCCATGATGAGTTGGATATTAACCCCGGGGAAATTCGATTGAAAAAAGGTGGCGGACACGGTGGCCATAATGGTCTCCGTGACATTATCAGCCAAATGGGTAACCAGCGCGACTTTTACCGACTTCGCGTGGGCATTGGCCATCCGGGTGATAAAAACAAAGTGAGTGGCTTTGTACTGAGTAAACCCTCGCTCACCGAACGTACTCGCATAGATGATGCGGTATACGAAGCAGTACGCAGTATTGATGATATTATTGGCGGTCGTTTTGACAAAGCCATGCAATACTTGCACAGTTTAAAAATCGGGCAATAAGCCCATTTACATATTACATCGGCACAAGTGATCGGCACTTGGCCACTTATGACAAGGTAAACAATCATGGGTTTTAATTGCGGAATAGTTGGACTCCCGAACGTTGGAAAATCAACCCTATTTAATGCACTCACCGATGCTGGCATTGATGCGCAAAACTACCCGTTTTGTACTATCGATCCCAACACCGGTGTTGTCGGCGTTCCCGATCCCCGACTCAATAAACTCGCTGAGATTGTTAACCCGCAGAAAATATTACCTACCACGATGGAGTTTGTAGATATTGCTGGTCTCGTTGCCGGCGCTTCAAAAGGTGAAGGCCTGGGTAACAAATTTTTAGCCAATATTCGTGAAACTGATGCCATCGCGCATGTGGTTCGCTGCTTTGAAAATGATGATATTGTTCATGTTGCCGGTAAAATTGACCCGATAGCCGATATCGAAGTGATTAACACCGAATTAGCGCTAGCCGATTTGGAAAGCGTAGAAAAAGCTATTTTACGTGCGCAAAAGTTAGCCAAAGGCGGCGATAAAGATGCCAAAGCACGCTTAGTCGTGTTAGAAAAGATTCGCCCAGTGCTCGATGAAGGCGCTGCCGTGCGTTCCATCGATTTTGATGACGACGAGTGGAAAATTGTTAAGCAGTTACACCTGATCACTTCAAAGCCCACCATGTACATTGCCAACGTCAATGAAGACGGCTTTGAGAATAACCCACAACTGGACAAAGTGCGTGAGTTCGCGGCTCAGGAAAATGCTGAAGTAGTGCCAGTATGCGCCGCAATGGAATCCGAAATCGCCAGCCTTGAAGACGAAGAGAAAACTGAGTTCTTACAAGAGATGGGACTTGAAGAGCCTGGCCTCGATCGCGTAATTCGCGCCGGTTATGCCTTACTTAACTTGCATACTTATTTTACTGCAGGGGTCAAAGAAGTGCGTGCTTGGACCGTTCGCGTCGGTGCCACTGCGCCGCAGGCCGCCGGTGTTATTCATACTGACTTTGAAAAAGGTTTTATCCGCGCCGAAGTAATTGCTTATGACGATTATGTCGCCCTTGGCGGCGAGCAAGGTGCAAAAGATGCCGGTAAATGGCGTTTAGAAGGTAAAGAATATATTGTTAAAGACGGCGACGTGATTCATTTCCGCTTTAACGTCTAACACCTTGGCTAACTGACCCGCTCATGTGAGTGGGTCAGCGCAACGCCCGCACCACTAATTGCCTATCGAGCAACTTTCGAATATCTGACCACGCATAGTTTCACTCCCCATAACCACTCGCTTGTATAAAATCACCAACGCAGTACAATCATTAACCACCAAGACACCACGGATATAGGGCATGGACCAAACAAACCAAAACACAAACTTTACCCCTTCCAGTAAACTGAACTTTGTGATTGGTATTTGCGCCATTACCATTTCACTGGCGTCTTTTGTGGCCACTTATTTTCAAGCCCAGTCCGAGGCGGCACAAGCAAAAGCCATGACTTATCCGCTAATTCAATTTACCTCCAGCAATTACGATATGTCGACTAACCGTCAAATCTTAAAGCTGCAGTTAAAAAACCAAGGCGTGGGTCCTGCACTGATTAAAAAAGTTAAATATCACTATAAAGACCAAGACTTTTCTAATTTAAACGACTTTTTGCAGGCTTGCTGCAAACCGGGCATGGAGCAGTTTGCCGCGCAGGTGAAGCAAGGTGAGTTTAATCAATCGGTGGAATATGCCTTGATCACCTCGACCACGGCGCAAGTAATCTTACCGGCTAATGATTCTATCAATGCCTTGGCGCTGGCCCGTCACGAAGGTAATGATACCCTGTGGCAGGCGCTTAATCAGGAGCGCTGGGACCTGTCTCTATCGGTCTGTTACTGTTCACTGCTGCAACAATGTTACGTTTCGAAAGGCATTGAAGACATAAAAGAGGTCAGCGACTGCCGCGAGTTTTAATGCTGCAAGTATCGAAAGTCCAATCGACTCGGTGCAAGTGAAGTAGTCACCCTTTTAAATTTTACAAGCTTTTTCATTAGCTTAGCTGCTGAATCCAAATCCTTGACTATACTTATCAACTAAGTGATCTAGCATGGATAGTTGGCGATGGATTTATTGCGCTCGTTTTTTGATGGCAGCTATATGCCGCACGGTCATTGTTATCTTTGGCGCCCCGAAATTCTCTGGACTCATGTGATCTCCGATATCGTTATCGCGATGTCCTATTTTTCTATTCCAATCATGCTGTTTCTTATCGTGAGACAGCGAAAAGATTGGCAGTTCAACAAACTCTTCATCTTGTTTTCGTTGTTTATTCTCATGTGTGGCATTACTCATATATTGGCGATAGCCACCATTTGGCACGGCATTTATGGCATTCATGGCACCGCCAAAGCCATTACCGCGGTAGTATCGCTAGCCACAGCGATTGCGCTGCTGATATTAATGCCGAAAATTCTACGCATTCCGTCGGTCGCAGAAATTGAAGACGCCAACCGTAAACTGCTAAAGGAGAAGTTTGAAAAATCAAAATTAGAAAGCGAGCGTGAGTCTGAACGACTGTTTCGCCTGAGTTTAGATGCCACACCCGTAGGCATTATCACCTTAAATACTCGGGGGGAAATTAAAATGGCGAACGATGCATTTTGCAGCTTGCTCAATTTCAGTCGTGCCGAAGTCACCGAGCGGCCACTGCGTCAATTTATGGAAGATGAGCAGGTTATCAACGGCGTACTGGAGCGCCTGCGCAGCGCGACAAAAGCCATGGAGTTTTGCGAAACACTTGCCGAAACCCACTTGCTCGATAAACAAAATGCCCGTTTAATTCCAGTGGAACTACGTTTTCAAGGCGGCGACTATCAAAATCAAACCATTCTTATTGTCACCATCATTGATTTAACCTACCGCAAAAAAGCCGAAGCAGCCAAAAACTATCTTTCGGCCATTGTTGAGTCGTGCAATGATGCGATTATCGGTAAAGATCTTAGCGGTTATATTACCCACTGGAACCGCGCCGCCGAAGACTTGTATGGCTACAGTGAACAAGAAATGCTCGGCCAGAGTATTCTCAGCGTAGTGCCACAGTCTTTACACCAGGAAGTGTATAAAATATTAGACGATTTAAACCAAGGAAAGACCATCAATAACTTTGAAACCATTCGCCAGCGTAAAGATGGCTCTCAAGTGAATGTTTCGCTCACCATTTCACCGGTGCGTAATACCCACAATAAAGTAATTGGCGCCTCAATCATTGCGCGAAACATCAGTGAACGAATTCGCGCCGCGCAAGAGATAAAACTTAAAAACCAAGCTTTAGAGTCTTCCAACAAAGAGTTAGAGAATTTTGCCTTTATTGCTTCGCACGATCTTAAAGAGCCGCTGCGCAAAATAATGTCATTTGGTAAATTAATTCGCGATAACGTTTCAGCAGAACTGGACCAAAAGAATGTCGAGTATTTTGGGTACATGCTGAACGCAACTGAACGCATGCAAAGCCTGCTCGATAGTCTACTTGCCTATAGCCGCGTTACATCAAAAGGCAAACCCTTTACTCAAGTTGATCTTAATCCGCTGTTAAAAGAAGTCGTCGCTGATCTTGAACTGCTAATCAAAGAGTCGAATGCATCCATCACCATGGCAGCGCTCCCCACCATACAAGGCGACCACGACCAGCTGTATCAGCTATTTCAAAACCTAATTGGTAATAGTCTAAAATATAAAAAAGACGATACCGCTCCTATTATCGACATTCAATGCCAGCAAGAGAGTCATACAATTTTAATCACCATTACTGATAATGGCATTGGGTTTGAACAACAATATGGCAATCAAATATTTGAAATGTTTAAACGCTTACACGGTAAACATGAGTATCAAGGAACGGGCGTCGGATTGGCTATTTGCCGCAAAATCTGTGAGCGTCATGGTGGCGAAATATGGGCTGAGTCTGAGCTTGATCGTGGCACGTCGGTATTTATCCGATTGCCCAATGAGTAACTGAGATAAATGATGAAACCAATACCGATTTTAATGGCCGAAGATGATCAAGAAGATCAACTGCTGGTTAAAATTGCACTTGAAGAAGCGCGGCTAAATAACCCCATTTACTTTGTTAATAATGGTGCTGAATGCCTCGACTACCTATACCGGCGTAGCCCGTTTGATGACACCAACGCCTATCCAGTACCAGGCTTGATTATTCTCGATTTAAATATGCCGAAAAAAAATGGTCTCACCACATTAAGAGAAATTAAATCGGACCACGATTTAGCCCACATCCCGGTGATTATACTCACCACCAGTAATGAAGAATCAGAAGTAGCCGAAAGCTACTGCGAAGGTGCCGCGTCCTTTATCAGCAAGCCAATAAGCCTTGAGAAGCTTATCGAGATTATGCGCCATTTTGGTAAATATTGGTTTTCCATAGTAGAGATTAGTGACCAACATGAATGAAGTTAAAGTATTATTGGTCGATGACGATCCGATTGATGCCAAACTACTGGCAGAGCACCTTTCTCGCGTACGCAAAACTAAATATCATCTGGTTCACGTCACTCGTTCAGGGCAAGCTTTTAGTCATCTAAAAAGTCAATCCTACGATATTGTCATTACCGATTATTATCTGGGCGACACCGATGGGGTAACGCTCATTCACCGGTTACGAGAGATTAATCAGTCGATTCCGATTATTGTAATTACCGGTTCGGATAGCGATGAAATTGACGAACAAGTTATGACCGCAGGCGCGGCCGATTACTTACCCAAAGAAGAGCTTTCAAGTTCAACCATTGATCGCACCATTCGTCATGCACTCGAACGCGCGCGTTACCTGAGTAAACTGGAGTATTTAGCCAATCGCGATCCACTCACTGGCTTGGCTAACCGCTCAATGTTTGAAGAAGAATTGTCGCGCGCCATTGCTATTTCCTCGCGGCACAATCATCAATTTGCAGTACTACTGCTCGACTTAGATCGCTTTAAAGAAATTAACGATACCTTAGGGCATAACGTGGGCGATTTGTTATTAACCATTATTGGTAACCGCCTGCAAAAACTGTTACGCGAAGAAGATGTAATCGCCCGAATTGGCGGAGATGAATTTGCTATCTTACTGCAGCAAACGAGCGGCATTGATGACATCAGTCTTATTTGCAGTAAAATATTAGCGGGCTTATCCGAACCTACGCCAATCAATGAAAGCAGTCTCTTTGTCTCCACCAGTATTGGCGTAGCGTTCTTTCCCGATAATGGCACTAGCTCAGTTGATTTAATGCAAAAGTCCGATCTTGCTTTGTATAAAGCTAAAGTTTTAGGTCGTAACAAATACAGCTTTTTTAGTCACGACCTACAAGAACGACTGCATTACGAAACCACCATTGAGAAAGCTTTACGAGAGGATATTGATCGCAATCACTTTGAACTCTATTACCAGCCTAAATATAACTTACACACCGAAAAACTAACGGGCTTTGAAGCCCTCATCCGCTGGAATCATCCTGAGCTAGGATTTATTTCACCCGCTGATTTTATTCCGGTTGCAGAAAAAACCGGGCTTATTTTGGAGTTAAGCGACTGGATCACCGAAACCGCTTGTAAGCAGTTACATGAATGGAATAACCTTGGCGCCAGCGATCTTGGTATGGCCATTAACATGTCGGCAAAGCAAGTTCGCAAGGCGGCATTTTTTGAACATTTACGCAACTTTCTCACGCAATACAAACTCAATCCGGCCAGTATTGAGCTCGAAGTGACCGAGTCACTGTTAGTTGACTCTAGCATACAAAACATTAATTTTTTCCGCGAGCTCAAAGCGATAGGAATTCAGTTAACTCTGGATGACTTTGGTACGGGTTACTCGTCACTGTCTTATATTAAAAATTTTCCTATCGACAAACTCAAAATTGATCGCTCGTTTATTTCTGGAACCCATGCCAATCAACAACAGATGTCTATTGTGCAAGCAATTATTCAACTCGCACATGCATTAAAAATGCATGTAGTGGCAGAAGGCATCGAAACCCAAGAGCAAGCATTTAAGCTCAAACATATGAATTGTGATGAGGCACAAGGATTCTGGTACTATAAACCCCTTCCGAAAGATAAAGCGACGGAGCTGGTGATTAATTTTATAGCACAAGAAAATGAACAGACCACAGATTAACATTGTTGCTGCAATGTTAAACAAAGGCGAACAAATGCGCCTGAAAAAAGCGTTAAGAATCGCAAGACTTAGTTTGGACTGTCAATTTCTTCCCGATCAAGAAGAACTTATTAAACATATTCGCGGCTGTGGACGCTTTGCCAATCGAGAGCAGTTTCCCGCTGCCGATCTGATCATTTTGAATCTCGAGCTGGACAGCATCGATGCCTTTACCTTTCTTGAACAATTTAAAGCCGAATGCAAACGCATTTGCCCTGCCCCTCTAATTGTAATTAGTGCCAAGCATACCGATTATCAACGTCGGCGAGCACTGGCGCTGGGTGTAAACTCAGTGATTAAAAAGCCCGATTCATTTGAAGCATTAATGGAAATTGTTAATGCCATCGATAACTATTGGTTAAAGACAGTTAAATTACCGGCAAAAAAAAGCCAGGGCTAGGCCACTGGCATTAAGTGAGGAGTGACTAAATTGAAATCGGTTAATGTGCGAATTGCACGCCTATACGATCGCCCTCTTTCCAGACCACATCGCCGATGGTTTTAGCAAAATACTCGCTACTAACGGCAACTTTATCATTCACATCAACCGGACAATCGGCGCGCAGCATTGCTCCACCCAGCGCAGAGTAATTAATCAGTTCACAATCGCTTTCACTGTCGCGAGCAGCAATTTTAGCGGCAACAACTTTGGCTTGCTGACGAACCTTACGGCGTTGTTCATCCAGCGCCACGATTCGATTGTCGAGGCCCTTATTGAGTACTTCATAGTTCGCTGGACGGTATTTCGCATCTTGCTCGCGTTTTAATTCGACACTGGGGTGAATCGAAACATTAATCGGCGGATTATTCGGCGCACCGCTAAGACGCCGCACAAACCGATCGACACCGACCAACGACAGTAGTTTGTATCCGGTCCCATAAGAATCGTGAATGGGCTGCATAATATCGGGGTTTAAAAAATGCGGACTGCCAATCATATTGGCGTCGAATTCTAATCCTAAGTCCTGTGACTTTTCGATCATCCACTGCAGCGCAATGTCCGATAAACCGCGTTCACGGTAACCACCACCAATGTCGGAGTGAACACCGGCAAACCAAACTTGCTCAACGGTTTGATCCGCATTGATTTGTCCGGTCCAGAGATCGGGCTTAAATGGACCGCGCTGCTCATCAATGGCCAAAGCGTGATAGGCATTTTTAATGTAAGGACTCAGCTTGGTATCAAAGAAACTAACAAAGCGCTTGGTAAAGCGGCCCAGAACCGGTGTTGGTGCGCCTAAAGCGCCCACCGTATCCCACACGCCAATCATGGTGACGTCGGGGCGGTAATTGCTTTGATACTTTTCTGTCGCGCGCTGCTCAGGATGGGTTCGGTAATATTTATAAACATCGGTCAACTGAGATAGCTCATCTTTGCCAATCAGACCAACGGCATTGAGCATGCCACCCAATGCACGCGCGGTATAGGCGCCGCGACTAAAACCAAAGCAGTAGATTTCATCACCGGGTTGATAATTGTGTACAAGGAAACGGTAGCCATCGAGAATATTTTTCCGCACCCCTTTACCAAATCCGCCACCGATCCATTTATCGACACCGCCTTGGGTGCCCACACCTTGATCGTAAAACACCACTTGATGCACACCATGACTATCGAGCGGCCGGATGGCTCGCACCAACTTCACGACATTGGTTGGGTTTTTGTCTGGCGCGTTCCAAGTGCCATCACAACAAATAATAATACGCTTTTTCATACCACGCTCCTCGCGACTATGCGCAATACCCGTCGGCAAACTGATAGTTTTTTTGATAAATTTATTATCAACGGTATAGCTTAAAATAAATAAAACTGAGGGTGTTAGAACGGCTTGTTCTAACCAATGTTTGAAGGGAAAAAGCTTCGACGACAGAGACAGCAAACTCAACTCGCTATCGCCCTAAAACACTCTAAGATATAGGCTTTTTTTAAGTTAAACTCAATAATCCGCTCAACTTTTGCACAATTTATCTCAAGATTTTAATATCCCTATTAGACTAATGAACTGTAGCGCCTACAACACCGCGCAAGTCTGCCGCCGCAGTCAATACTGCAGCGGCATCTAGGTAACGGTTACTGTTGGCTCTGCCACTGTTTAAATTCTGGCGAAGCGATAAAATCCTGATAAAAATCGTCTAGTGCCAAGGTCTCTTCATCAAACGTCATAGCAAATTTTTCCGCTATCTGATCCACTACTGCAATTGCTTGAGTATAGGCCTTAGCGCTGACCAACGCTTCAAACTTAATCCAATAGTAGCTTTCGTTATTTGGTTCAGCGTTAATTAGCTTTTCAATCATTGTTAAAGCCTCGGTATCTTTTCCTAACCGCGCAAGGTTGAAAGCAATTAAACTACCGATGTATGGATCTTCACCGAGACGATGATAAAGTTTAGTCAGCCGCTCATTCACTTTACCATATTGCTTTTGCTGAAATAAATAATCGAGCAAAGTAAAAAACACCTTCGGATTGTCACCGTGTAGCTTGTTGATTCGTTCAAGTTCTTGGTAATAAAAATAGTCCGACCAAAGCCCGGCTATATTAAGACGCATCATGGAGATCACACGGGCCTCTCCCAAGGGGCCTTTTAGTTGCTTCAAGCGTTTATAGGCTGCTTCATAATTACCGTTGCGCTGAAATTGAGCGACTTCTTTAATAACCGCTACGAATTGTGTGTTTGCTTCTCGAACACCCAACAGTTGTTTAAAATAGTTTGAGCTTTCGGGCTTGATTAAACTAACCATTTCCGCAAATGTTTGAGAAATAAGTTCACCATTACTATGAATGAACATATCAATAATACGATGTGACTTTTCATCGACTATTAGTTCCACGAAAATAAACCCAGCATCTTTGATATCGATTAAAATAAACGGGCGTAGCTCTCCTTCAATATTGACAACTTGGCGAAACATTGCCTTGCCATTGAATTGGTCCATGTTGTGATACCATGATGCAAACATTCGTGAGCTGGCACCGTTTTGAAATCCAACACGAAAATTTTTAAAAGCTTTTGGATTGCCAACAATGTCAAATGTGCGGTCAAACAGCTTATCGTAGTTCATTAATTGGTTAAGCTGTTGATCGTTTCGAGCGTTAATCGCTGCAGCAAATGCTATTCCGACATTGTCTAAAGTAGGATTATTTTGATATTGCTGAAAAGCACTCAGCTCGGCCTTGAGCGGTAAAGTGCTGACTAAAGTAATGACTAATATCATTACATTAGTGAAAGTAATTTTTTTCATAATAACTTCCTATTCGATGGCACAAAAGGTGCCCGCACAAATAGCTGGCACCTGCTATCAATCTTTTCATCACAGCCATATAAAGCTGTGATGAAAAGAGTCCTTTAACTTAATTATTTAATTGCTGTTTCTCCCACTCTTTGAATTCAGGTGATGCAACCAAATCTTTAAACTGTTCGTCTTGGCGTAGCAATTGTGGATCGGCGGTAATTCCAAATTCATCACGAATGGTATCGAAGACTTTAAGTGTCTGAGCGAATTGCTTTGCGGCAATTAAGATATCGGCTTTAAACCAATAATAGTCGACTTGGTCGGCTTCGAGCTCAATCGCTTGGTTAATATGCTTAAGGGCACTCGTATAGTCTTGCTTTAAATAGTTAAATGACGAAATAAGCTGCTCAATCGCGGCGTCGCCGTTAAAGCGTTTATTTAACCGATTAAGGCCGGTAATGCCGCGATCGTAATCTTCTGAAAAATAATAATGATCCATCATCATTAAAAATAAATCTTCATCGTCACCAAATAAACGGTGTAAGTTCGCCAGCTCTTTCTGGTAAACATCATCCGACACGCTAGAAGAGAAAGACACAATCATTACCGAGACCACCCGTGACTCACGTACTGGTTGCGGCAAATTTTTCAACTCTTGATAGGACTGCTGATAACGTCCTTGGCGGTTGAGCTGGGTGACTTTTTGAAACACCTTGGCGACATCGGTATTGATATCGGGACGGCCAATTAAGCGTTTTAAAAAGTTTTTGCTATCGGGCATCATTAAGCCAAACACTTTCGCCAAGCTCGCCGATAAGTTTTCGCCACTGGTATGCACGTAAAGATCAACCACGCGCCGTGACTTGGGGTCGACAAT
>JABXHQ010000071.1 GCA_013373545.1 Gammaproteobacteria bacterium | reverse complement strand
TGGTAGCGGGGGCCGGATTTGAACCAACGACCTTCGGGTTATGAGCCCGACGAGCTACCAGACTGCTCCACCCCGCATCAAAGTGGCGAAATTTTAACGAATACCAGCGAGAATCACAAGCCCAAGCGCTAAATAGCCGCATTTAACCTCGCACAGGGATTGTGTTTTAGTATAAACTGGCTAAGCTGAAAACTTAACTATGATACTAAACATTTACCGTCTGATTCTTACCGCCCTTTGTTGTAGCTTTCTTGGCCAGGCAATCGCTGCCGATATTCCGCCGAGAGAAGATTCCAAAGCGTTGTACTTTCGCCAACTCTCCATTGAACAGGGTTTAAAATCACGCTGGGTTAGCGCTTTGGCGCAAGATAAGCGCGGCTTTGTTTGGATTGGTAGCAGCAATGGCCTGCAGCGCTATGATGGGTATCAATTCTTAGATGTCAGCGGCCATAACCAGATCCTACTCGGTAGTGAAGTCTACGATATCTTTATCGACTCAAAACAACGCTTGTGGGTGGCCAATGAGAAATCCGCGTTTGAAGTTAACACCACTACCTTAAAAACTCGTGCGGTTGCGTTTGAAGGTGATCAGTTTAGTGACACTGTCAGCACACCGGTGCTGAAGATTAAAGAGTCAGCCGACGGCAGTATTTGGTTTACCCGCTGGGATGGTTTATTCCGGATAGCTCCGAATCACTCCATCGCCCACAAAGTCACCGAGGGGTTTACCGATCTCGACTTTTCAGAAGACGGCCTATTAAGCATGGAGCTGGTCGACCAGCAGCTATTGATTGGTACTTCAAAGGGCTTGTACATCACCGATCTCGAAAACCGCTTTTTACGCCGCATTATCTACACCCAAGACAGTGACCGCCGCCTCAATGAAAGTCGTATTCGGAACATACTGACGACCCGCAAACATATCTGGATAGCCACCGACAAAGGGCTCTTTCAGCTGGCTAGGCAACAGCTGAATCAGTCGAACAACTTAAGCTCGAAACTGATCCTCAATATTGAAATTAATAATTTGAGTCAATCCTCCGACTACATTTGGGTGGCAACCATTGATGGTGTTTTTCGGATCAACAAAGCAACCGAAACCATCGAACCGTTTATTACTCAAAATGAGAAAAACCTAACCACGAATAATAACTCCTTCGAAGAAGTATTAATGGATGAAGATGGCTATTTGTGGCTCGCAACGTCCGGTCGCGGTATCTATCAATGGTCACCGATTACCGAATCGATTAGCTCAGCGTTAGTATCTTCTTCAATTTTGTCGCGCTTCGGGCAAGCTGGCAATATTTGGACCATCCGCAATATCGGCGATTTTATCTGGGTTGGCACAGAGAACGGACTGTTCAAATTAGACCAAGCACTCAATGTGCTCCAAGAATATCAAGTCACGCCCAGCGACTGGCACTTCTCAGAGCGAGCCGTTTTTAACATCATTGATAACGGTGATAAGTTTTGGTTAACCACTTTTTATGATATCCGTGAGTTTGATCCTAAGACCGGAAAAGTCACCAGTATTGAGCAAACTCACCCAAAACTATTCCAAAAGTTAGGTATCGAGTTTTCGTTGCTGCGACAGTTTTCCAATGGTCTACTGTGGGTTGGCTTTGCCAATGGTCTCAAGGTTTACTCGCTGGAGCAACGCGACTTTTTGATAGAAAACTTTACGACCGCCGACGGTAAGCCTTTCGTAGAAACTATCGCTTTTATGAAAGAAGATCGACTCGGTGATAAGTGGATTGCGACTAGCTCAGGCCTCTATCGCGCGAATGTCAGCGAAGGAACGCTCACCAAAGTTTTTAGTCAGTCATTTAAAGTCGGCGATCCCTATGTTTCGGCATCAGCAGTGTATCGAAAGAATGAAAATGAACTATGGGTAGCCTATGCCGGAGCGGGTTTGTTTCAATTACAACTCGATAATAACGGCCGCGTGCTAACTACGCGCCACTTTAACGCGCAGCAAGGGCTTCATGATCTCACTTTATACAGTCTGTATTTTGAGCATGGTTATTTTTGGATCTCCACTCACGACGGCATTATTCTATTTAACCCACAAGCACAAACGTTTACACGACTCGCAGCATTTGATGGCGTCTACGAACACGAGTTTAACCAGTTTGCTCATACTCGACTAAAAGACCAAACCCTCGCTTTTGGCAGCATTAATGGGCTCTATGTTATCGATACCGAGAATGTTATTGCAAAGTTACCTAAACCGCGTCCAGTCACCATCAGTCGAATAGAACGGCTATCTCCGGATAGCAAAGTGACCCGACCGTTTGACTCTTATGAGCAAATATCAGTAACCGCTGAAGACATTGGCGTTCGTATCTTTGTTACGGACTTTAACTTTTTCAATCAAAGCCAATCGCTATTTAACTTTCAACTTCAAGGCGAGAAAAATTTTGAATTAAAATCGGGAAGCGAAAATTCGGTGATCCTCGCCGGCTTGCCCGCAGGCCAATATTATTTAACCGTCAGCAGTACAACAGGTGACGTTGATTCTTCGTTACAAGTGCCGATTAGCTGGCTGCCGCCATGGTGGCAATCTAAAGTTGCAATATCAGCGTATTTAGTCATTCTAGTGCTAGCCGTTTTGTTACTACTCAAAGCGCTCGCCAGCAAACGCAAAGCTCAACAAGTTAAGGCCGAGCAGTTGCATTTACAGGCTCATCTATACAACACATCGTTACAAGTATCAAAACAAGGTATTTGGCAATATATAATCGATGAAAATATTATTAGCTTTTCAAAGCCAGGCAGCACAATACCCAGCCAGCAAATGAAATTTTCTGAATGGTTAACACTTTTAAACGATGGAGAAAGCAAATCATTCAATCAGCAGTTTTCAGCCTTTTTGAATAATCACGAAAACAAATTTAGTGTCTTATCTAAAGTGAAATTAAACCAACATAAACAGCGTTGGCTCCAAGTCGATGCGGTGAAAAGTATCGGTCTAAATGGCCAATTAAGCGTTATTGGTTGCTACCTTGATATGACTGACGAGGTATTCAAATCGGCCAACCTTGCTGCCTACATTGAGCTTTATCAGCATTCATTAAACTTACAGTTTCAAACCAATGACGACTTTATTATTGAGTCAATTAATGGTGCTTTTGAAACGGTTACTCAATACAGCAAAGAGCAAGCGATTGGCGAGTCTATTGACTTACTCTATTCGGCAAAAGTTCCGGTTGACTATTTTCAACAGATCAAAGAAAAGCTATTAACTCACTCAATGGTTATTGATGATAGCTTTATTCGCTGTAAAAATGATCGAGACATTCCCGTGACCGTACAAGCTATTCGGTGTGAACAACAAGGCAAAACCACCATTTTATTTAACTTAGTTGATCTATCTCGTTTTCGAGAGCTTGAGCATAGCTTTAATAAGGTTGTCCATTATGATCCTTTAACGCATTTGCCTAATCGATCTTTACTACTAGACCGGTTAGAGCACGCTATTGATCGCGCGTCGCATTTGAAATCACAAGTAGCCGTATTAATTATTAACCTCGATCACTTCAAGTCAATTAATGACTCACTTGGTCACAAATATGGCGACGAATTATTAATTGAAGTTGCTGCACGCATTCAGCATTGCATTAATAAAGATGACACCCTTGCTCGTATCGGAGGTGATGAATTTGCCATTGTACTTGAGGATAGCGAGCAAATTGATCGCTTAAGCTATCTGTGTCAAAGAGTTACCGAGATAATGAAGCAGCCGTTTAAGCTGTACTCAGAGTCAGTCTCTATTTCCCCAAGCATAGGGATTAGTCTTTTCCCGAATGATGGGCGCGATAATGAACGCTTACTAAAGAGTGCCGATATGGCCATGCATCATGCAAAATCTCTTGGCCGCGGTAACTTTCAATTCTTCACTCAATCACTCAACGATATTGCAAAAGCACAACTAACCATGGAGCAAGATCTCCACAAAGCAATTTCCAACCAAGAATTTTATCCAGTATTCCAACCACGATTTGATCGCAATCGACAAATTGTTGGCTTTGAAGTATTACTACGCTGGAGAACCTCTTCAGGCAAACACATCAGCCCAGAAGAGTTTATTCCCGTTGCTGAAAAATTAAATCTTATTCTACCGATTACAGAATGGCTATTCAGTTATGTTTGTAATTTATTTAAAGAGTATGAAGCTCTCATTAGTCAATATGAGTTTTCATTCAACTTATCGGCCAATCACTTCGGTAATTACGATTTAGTCAAGCAAATTAAAAGTCAATTAGTCAAGTGCGACATTCCATACTCAAATATTGAACTCGAGGTTAATGAAAATACATTGATGCGCGATCCGGATCGGACCTTAGAAGTTATTAGTCAGCTAAAATCGTTTGGCATTCGAATAGCGGTTGATGATTTTGGTACGGGCTCATCATCATTGAGTCATCTAAAGCGTTTTGACGTGGATCGTATCGTAATTGATCGTTCATTTGTTTGGGGAATAAATGACGACGAGCACAGTCAAACCATCGTCAACTCGATGATTCAATTGGGAACCGCACTTGAACTTGAGATTCTTGCAGAGGGAATTGAAAGCGAAGAGCAGTTGGCATTTTTAAAACAACGCAACTGCAACTTCTATCAAGGCTATATACTCAGTAAGCCGTTATCGGAAAGCCATTTGATCTCGCTATTAAAGCAACAAAACTAACTATCTTTATTTACGTGATGAAGGTACACATCGGTTTGTGGGAATGGAATCGATAAGCCGGCTTCATTCACCGCAATATAAACTTGCTCGTTAAGCTCATCAGAAATTCTTCCTCTTAGTTCTGGATGCGGAACCCAGCAAAGTAATTCAAATAACAAAGCGGAATCTCCGAATGAACGAAATCGTACACGCGGCTCAGGATCACGACAAATAGATTGATTTCCACTCGCAACCTTCATAAGCGTCTCACGGATCACACTAATGTCACTGCCATAAGCTAGCCCTATCTTGATTCTGATCCGATATTTCTCATGCGGCCCCGATGATTCATTGATTATCTTACTATTCCCCATGATTGCATTAGGAATAGTGACTTCAACGTCATCGCGCGTTAGCAGTCGGGTACTGCGAATACCGATATGCGTAATTTTTCCGCGTTCGCCGGTATCTAAAACTACATAATCACCAATCTGATACGGCGCATCCGCCATAATAAAGACGCCCGCGAACAAATTAGCCATAGTATCTTTTGCCGCTAATGACATTGCTAGACCCAGAATACCGGCCGAGGCAATGAGAGGTCCAACATTAATATCCCAAACCACCAGAATAAAATAAATACCGGTTGCAATAGCAACAATTAATAGCAAGTTTTCAAATAATGGTAACGTCCTATTCTGGACAAAGCTGTTAACCTTATTCGACTGTGCTGAGATCTTCAAAATATAATGCACGATTCGATAAACAAATATTCCCCACAAGAAGATTACAAAAGTGACTTCTATAGATACCAAAATATTTAGCCACATAGGTTCAATTTGCAAACTTTGAAATGCAAAATAAATAGCAATGAAAATAATACTCCAACGAACC
>JABXHQ010000165.1 GCA_013373545.1 Gammaproteobacteria bacterium | reverse complement strand
TTATCAGCCACATCAAGCATCGATTGCATCTGGATCATCGGTTATCTCCGCATTCAACCCGCACATTTACCGATAGTCCGGCAAAAAGGACGCGGGAGTATACATTAAATTTATCTGTAAGTCACAGCCTTTGGCCGTGACTGCCGTTATTTAGTTTGCTTTTTCGACAATCTCAACAAGTTGCCAGGTTTTTGTTTTTGAAAGAGGACGACTTTCGACCACTCTCACAACATCACCCATACCGCACTCGTTGTTCTCGTCATGAGCATGTACCTTAGTAGAACGCTTGATAAACTTACCGTATAACGGGTGTTTTACTTGGCGCTCGATAAGAACGGTGATGGATTTATCCATCTTGTCACTCACTACTTTACCAAGGAGAGTGCGCTTTACTGTTGCTTGCTCGCTCATTACGAATCTGCCTTCTGGTTAAGTACCGTTTTCACACGCGCGATATTTCGGCGCACCTGCTTCAGCTGATGAGTTTGATCTAATTGACCAGTAGCGTGCTGCATGCGCAGATTAAACTGCTCTTTGCTCAGCGCGACTAGCTCTGCATTCAACTCATCAACGCTTTTTTCACGTAAATCTGTTGCTTTCATTACATTATCGTCCGAGTTACAAAGGTGGTTCTCACTGGCAATTTCGCAGCAGCTAATTCAAAAGCTTCGCGCGCCAATTCCTCTGGTACACCTTCCACTTCGTATAAAACACGACCTGGTTGGATTTGGGCTACCCAATATTCCACACTACCTTTACCTTTACCCATCCGAACCTCTAAAGGCTTCTGAGTAATAGGTTTGTCAGGAAATACCCGAATGTATACTTTACCCGCACGTTTCATGTGACGAGTCATTGCTCGACGAGCTGCCTCGATTTGGCGAGATGTAAGCCGACCACGAGTGGTTGCTTTCAAGCCAAATTCACCGAAACTGATTTTTCCGCCGGCAATCGCAACACCACGGTTACGACCTTTTTGAACCTTACGGAACTTCGTTCTTTTTGGTAATAACATGGTCGATACCCCTACTTCTTCTTAGCGCGAGGTTTTTTCTTAGGTGCAGGAGCTTCTTGCTCAACTTGCTGCTCTTCACCACCTAATACTTCACCCTTGAAGATCCAAACTTTCACACCGATTACACCGTAAGTAGTGTGAGCTTCAGATGTCGCATAGTCGATATCGGCACGTAATGTGTGCAAAGGAACTCGACCTTCGCGATACCATTCAGCACGTGCAATTTCAGCACCGCCTAATCGACCAGAAACTTGAATTTTGATACCGCCTGCGCCAAGACGCATAGCGTTCTGTACCGCTCGCTTCATAGCACGTCGGAACATTACACGACGCTCTAATTGCTGAGCAACACTATCACCAACTAACTTAGCGTCTAATTCAGGCTTACGAACTTGCTCAATATTTACTTGAGTTGGAAGGCCAGTTAGGTTTGATAGTTTCTTACGAAGCTTCTCAATGTCCTCACCTTTCTTACCAATAACGATACCCGGACGAGCAGTATGAACAGTCACGCGAAGGGCTTTCGCAGGACGCTCAATTTCAATGCGCGAAACTGACGCTGACGCGAGCTCTTTGCTCAACCAATCTCGAATTTGAATATCGCTTTCAAGATTGTCGGCATACTCATTGCGCTCAGCATACCAGGTAGCATTATGTTGCTTAACAATACCTAAACGGATGCCGGTTGGATGTACTTTTTGACCCATTACCTATCTCCTACTTTTCCGCAACTTTGACGGTTATATGGCATGAACGCTTAAAAATGCGATCAGCTCTACCCTTCGCGCGAGGTTTAATTCGCTTAAGCGTTGGGCCTTCGTCAACGAATACGGTTGAAACAGTTAACTCATCAATATCGGCACCGTCGTTGTGCTCAGCGTTTGCAATCGCTGACTCCAACAATTTTTTCATTAAGCTTGCAGCTTTTTTCGGGCTGAATTGGAGAAGTTGTAATGCTCTTTCTACTGGTAAACCGCGAATTTGGTCAGCAACCAAACGAGCCTTTTGAGCAGAGATTCGAGCATGTTTTAAAACAGCTTGAGTTTCCATGATGACCTCCGCCTAGCGCTTCGATGATTTATCAGCAACGTGGCCTTTGTAGGTACGAGTTGGTGCAAATTCACCTAACTTATGACCTACCATGTCTTCAGTTACGAAAACAGGCACATGTTGACGACCATTATGAACGGCAATGGTTAAACCAACCATTTCTGGCGAAACCATCGAGCGACGTGACCAAGTTTTAATTGGCTTTTTACTGTTAGTTTCTACTGCCTCATCTACCTTCTTCATTAAATGAAGATCGATAAATGGGCCTTTTTTTAGAGAACGTGGCACAGTTCTACCCTCTGTTATTTCTTGTTACGACGACGAACAATAAGTTTGTCGGTACGTTTGTTACTACGAGTCTTCTTGCCCTTAGTTGGTACACCCCATGGAGTTACAGGATGACGGCCACCTGAGGTACGTCCCTCACCACCACCGTGTGGATGGTCGACTGGGTTCATAGCAACGCCTCGAACAGTAGGACGAACTCCACGCCAACGTGATGCACCGGCTTTACCCAGTGAACGTAGCATATGTTCGGCGTTACCAACTTCACCAACAGTTGCACGACAATCGGCTAGTACTTTGCGCATTTCGCCAGAGCGAAGACGTAAAGTGACATAAGCACCGTCACGAGCAACGATTTGTACGTAAGTACCCGCACTACGAGCGATTTGAGCGCCTTTGCCAGGCTTCATTTCGACACAGTGTACGGTAGAACCGACTGGGATATTACGCATTGGTAAAGTGTTGCCTGCTTTAATCGGTGCATGGTCGCCAGAAACGACTTGATCACCGGCAGTCAGGCCTTTAGGTGCAATGATATAACGACGCTCACCATCGGCATAAAGCACGAGAGCGATGTTAGCACTGCGGTTAGGATCGTATTCAAGACGCTCTACAGTGCCCGGAATACCATCTTTATTTCGTTTGAAATCAACCATACGGTAGTGTTGACGATGACCGCCACCAATGTGACGAACCGTGATACGACCGTTGTTGTTTCGACCACCTTTCTTGCTCTTCTTATCAAGAAGCGCGGCGTGTGGTTTGCCTTTGTGTAAATCAGGGTTAACCACTTTAACGACAAAGCGACGCCCTGCAGAAGTTGGTTTAGCTTTTACGATAGCCATTTCAAGTCACCTCTTCGCTTATTCGGCGCCTACAAAGTCGATGTCCTGACCTTCTTTCAGAGACACGTAGGCTTTTTTCCAGTTTTTACGACGGCCGGTCATCGCTCCAACACGTTTGGTTTTACCCTTAACGTTAAGCACGCTGACAGATTCAACTTCTACGTCGAACATTGCTTCAACCGCTTTTTTGATTTCCAGCTTGTTTGCATCTTTCGCAACTTTGAAAACAAATTGACCGTTTTCTGCGTTGATGGTTGCTTTCTCAGAAATATGAGGTGCTAAAAGCACTTTCGCTAAACGTTCTTGGTTCATCCTAGCATCTCCTCAAATTTCTTAACCGCACCCACAGTCATTAAGACTTTGTCGTATGCGATCAAGCTAACAGGATCAACACCTTGTGGGTCGCGCACATCAACTTTATGTAAGTTGCGCGCTGCAAGATACAAGTTCTCTTCAACGCTATCAGTTACGATAAGAACGTCTTTAAGTTCGAACTCTTTTAACTTGCCAACCAATTCTTTGGTCTTTGGTGCAGAAACTGCAAATTCTTCTACCACTACTAAACGCTCTTGACGTACTAGCTCAGACAAAATCGCCTGCATCGCACCGCGATACATTTTACGATTAACTTTTTGCGAGTAATCTTGAGGCTTAGCAGCAAACGTTACACCACCGGCACGCCAGATTGGGCTACGGATAGTACCTGCACGAGCGCGGCCAGTACCCTTTTGACGCCAAGGTTTCTTACCGCCACCACTTACTTCGCTACGAGTCTTTTGAGCGCGAGTACCTGAGCGAGAAGCTGCCATATAAGCAACAACCACTTGATGTACCAAGGCTTCATTGAACTCGCGGCCAAAAGCAGTTTCAGAAACTTGCAAAGCGCCACTTGCGTTATTGCCGGGAACAGATAAATTAATTTCCATTCGTCTTCCCCTTAGCCTACCTTAACTGCTGGTCGAACGATTACATCGCCGCCAACGGCACCTGGAACAGCGCCTTTGATTAAAATAATGTTGCGTTCTGCGTCAACACGTACAACTTCAAGCGTTTGTGTTGTGACTCGCTCAGCACCCATGTGTCCAGACATCTTTTTGCCTTTGAAAACACGACCTGGTGTTTGGTTTTGACCAATCGAGCCAGGTACACGGTGAGAGATTGAGTTACCGTGAGTTGCGTCTTGACCGCGGAAGTTCCAACGCTTGATGGTACCGGCAAAACCTTTACCTTTAGAGGTACCGGTTACGTCGACTTTTTGGCCGGCTTCGAAGATATCAACTTTGATTTCTCCACCAAGCTCAAAACCTTCGATAGCATCAACGCGGAATTCCCATAATCCGCGACCTGCTTCAACGCCAGCCTTTTTATAGTGGCCAGCAGCAGCTTTATTTACACGAGAAGCTTTTTTACTACCCGTAGTCACCTGAACAGCTGTGTAGCCGTCAGTTTCTTGTGTTTTAACCTGAGTAATGCGATTAGCTTCTACCTCAACCACAGTTACAGGAATGGACTCACCATTTTCTGTAAATACTCGGGTCATTCCGCATTTGCGGCCTACGATTCCGATTGTCATGTTACGGCCCTCTAAACGATGTTGGACTTCCAACATCTCTAGTCATGAATCTTTCAGTTACTTAACTGCTTTCTATTATGACAAGCTGATTTGCACGTCAACGCCAGCCGCTAGATCTAGCTTCATTAGCGCGTCAACCGTCTTATCAGTTGGTTCAACAATGTCTACCAATCGCTTGTGAGTACGAATTTCGTATTGGTCTCGCGCGTCTTTATTAACGTGCGGAGAAACCAAAACGGTATAACGTTCTTTACGTGTCGGTAATGGAATAGGTCCACATACCTGAGCACCAGTACGCTTCGCAGTGTTCACGATTTCTGCAGTAGACTGGTCAATCAACTTGTGGTCGAAAGCTTT
>JABXHQ010000140.1 GCA_013373545.1 Gammaproteobacteria bacterium | reverse complement strand
GTTGTGGATTAAAACGATCACGTGAGTCTTTTACAACATTAGCGAACTCATCAAAGCGACGCTGAGTTTTGCGATCGCGGCGTGTGTTACTTACATTGTAACTTTGATATTCGTCGCGAAATGCCTCTAACACAGTTGCAACACGAGCGCCGTTATACGCCATGCCGCGCTCTATATTTGGGTCGTTTTTAAGCGCAACATCCTCATAAACATTAATTGCATTAAACATGGCAATTCCATGATAACCACGCTGTAAGCTTGATAAGGTAAAATTAACAAAGTCCTGTAAAGGAATACCGTATCGGGCCGCGCCGTCAATAATCGGTAAAAATGCATCAGTGGCTTGTTTTAAAATATAAGTAAAGGCTCGTAAAATGCTGCCAATAACCGTACCTACGTAGGGAACGCGCTGAATAATACTGGCGACTCGATCATAATTATCAGCGGTAATATCAGCCATATGGATCCACGAACTTAGCGCTACCATTTGGCCAATTGCCACTTGATTGGTTGCCATAGCACGATTGGTGTAGGCAATAAAATTCATATCACGGGTAACAATATTAACCGTCGAGTAAGCCACTGCATCAGCAGTATTTTGAGTTTTCTGCTTATTCGATGCGATTTGCCCAACGTCATACAAGGAGAACATTGCCAACGCGATTGCGGCAAATAGTGCAATAATAAAAAGTGATGTGTACCCTTTTTGATTAGTCACGATACTTTCTCCTTCAAATATCCTTTTTAATTATTAAATAATTATTCTTATTTAATTTTCTTTACTGCAATATTGGTAAAAATAGGTGGTGCGGCCGAAGCCGCACCAACAAGCTTAGTTACGCTCACCAGCAGCTGTAGCAGTATTGCTATAGTTACTTAGGTTAACTTGCTCGTTTGAAACGTTAAGTGCTTTCTGACCAGCTTGTTGCGCACGGCCATTAGCGTTAGCACTTTCGTTACCACCAAGCTCAGCAGCCATTGCACCTACTTGGTTTTTAACAACATCACCGAACAATGTGAAAACACCGATCGCTG
The DNA here is from genome assembly GCA_013373545.1 of Gammaproteobacteria bacterium. Classification (GTDB taxonomy): domain Bacteria; phylum Pseudomonadota; class Gammaproteobacteria; order Enterobacterales; family Kangiellaceae; genus Pleionea. The sequence goes on along the minus strand of JABXHQ010000140.1, from coordinate 9,736 downwards.
CAATTGCGATTAACGCTACAATGATGATGTATTCGGTCATACCCTGTCCAAGCGAACGTTTTTTTGCCATTACTTTTTTCATGAGTTTCTCCTTTGGTTAGATAATTCAAAAACTAAAGTTTTTCGACCAGCTCGACCCGCCGATTGAGTTGCTTTCCTTCGTCAATCTTATTTGATGCCACTGGAACTAAGTTTCCGACGCCCTTTGGTGTCAAACGCGAACGTGCAACACCAAATTCCTTTACCAACTTTTCAGTTATCGCTCGCGCACGTTGCAATGACAACGTGGAGTTATATTCTTCAGTACCTGAAGCGTCGGTATGACCGACCACATAAACTGATAAGTCAGTGTTTTGTTTTAGAAAATCGGCAATGACTGCAAGCGGCGCAATTGAGTCATCGGTCAGCGTATCACTATCATGATTAAAATGAATTCCATAGAGCGCTACTTTTCCATTCGCGTTGATTTGTTTAGCTAGATAGTCGGTATTGATGGCGACTTTATCGGCATTAACCGCTTGCTCGCGAACCACAATTTGATACACATCGACATAATTTTTCCAATCGGTAAAGGTCACCAACACGAAGGTATTGCCAAACTCGCTGGCATGTCGCACAACATACACTGGCATATCGCCAAAAGTATTTACATTGATACCTTTAAAGACTTTGTCCGACTCGATAAAACTTTCCATATGTCGACCGCATTCGGATACAGCGCACTGAAAGAGTATTTCAAATTGCTGATTGCTAAATGCTGATTGATAACTTTTAACAACTTCCGTTAACGAGACACCTTCGGCGGTTGAGTAGCGAAAGAACTGTGCTTCACCTTTTGCAGACACAACGTCATTTGGCTTTTTTGCTTTCGCAGGAACCAGCGGCATCGCGACTTCTTCGTAGCCAAATTGAGCGTAATCAACGAGCGCTGCGCCTTGGTAACGCGAGATCAATGGATGGTCTTGTGCACCTTCAATATCCTTTTTTGCACTCACTTTGACCGCGTCTTTCCCTGCGATTTTACGCAGGTGTTGCTGATAGGCAACCGGATCTAAAGTCACTTTATCAAATGCCGGTTGATACTCCTCCACGACCACTTGATAAAAATTAACTGGATCAAGCGAGTCCGAGACCGCCAGCAATATTGACAACTTGTGCCCATCATTCTCTAGGCTTGCGACCAAGTAAGCACTCTTATCATTTAAGATCGGTGTTAAATCTTTTAGCGCAGAATACTCTTCCAAATAACGCTCTACATAGCGACCGCATTGCGCCGGAGCACAGGTGTATTCAATCTTGAAACCTTGTTTTTCAAAAGCACTCAAGTAATTGCGGTAAATATCAACGGCCGACGTATTCGCGACTTTATAGCGATTAAAATAAAAGCGACCTTTAACTGCACGTTGCTGATTCGCAGCGAAATCGGAACGGCTCAACTCAGACAATGGAAAATACCCTTCAAAATAATCAAAGTATTTTTCATCAGTTAATTTTGCACCAGCAAATGGCTTTATCAATGGGTGAGTTTTTGCCGCCACCTTGGCTGGCCATGAGAAAATCAAAAATATCGAACACACCATCAAACAGATTTTCATCGACTTACATCCTTATACTTCTTTAAGTCCGGCGAATGAAATCTCAATCCATAAATCTAATAACAATACTGTTAATAGATGCAAATAACCTTTAAATATAAGGTTATTTGAGATAACACTCTAAGTTCACCTTTTTATTCTTCACAAAAAAAGGCTCTTCCATGTGGTCGGATGTTAACGCGGTGAGATGAAATTTTTATGTTATTTTTCACATTAAAGCGCGATTTTTAATAGCTTTGCGAATTAGTTCTAATTTGAAAAATTCGTATTGGTTTTTGAGAATCAGACTTATCTCAAAATAAATTAAAAATAATCGCAATCGACAATAAAGCCGATTGCAATAAGAGATGAAGGAAGTTAGGGAAGTTCTAAAGCTGCCACATCTTTCAGTGGCGTATCGTAATAGTAATGCTCTTTCAAAGAAAAATTCATGCAATATTGCCAAGCCGCTTGAAAAGCTTTTTCCGGTTGCTTTTCGAAACTAACACCAAGCTCGACACCTTTTTTCGCAAGTAAAGTTTCAACACTTTCCCCTGCGGACTCGTCATACTGCCCCATAACCATTTCGCCAAGCTTCATTTTTTTTTCTTTACTCTTGGCCTCATGCATAACTTCATCATTAGCAAACTCACGCGCAAACTCCGCCACCGTAACGCAGTTATAATACCGCTGCCACTCCGGTGTGCCCAAGGCATGAGGATTATCTCCGCTGTACTTTTCCTCTGCGTGAATCAGTCCAACAACGCTTAACGCTATTAATTGAAGCAACCATGTTCGTTTCATAAAGTCTCCTTTGCGATTACGATGAACACACGTTGCCCGTATTATTATATAAATAAGATGAAGGAATAAAGATCAACGGTAATTTGCACCCAATTCAACACAATGAAAAATCGGCTGGTTAACAAATTACCGTTTGATATCTCGTATCTAGAAGTTAAAGCTGTGTTTAACGATTTTGTTCGGCGAACTTGTCCATAAACGCGATTAGCGCTTCAACGCCGGCTTGCGGCATGGCATTGTAAAGACTTGCGCGCATGCCACCGACGCTACGATGCCCTTTTAAATACATAAGGCCATGCTGTTCCGCTTGTTGTAAAAACACATCGTTTAATGATTCATCATTTAAAATAAACGGAATATTCATACGTGAGCGGCTCAGAGGCGCAATTGGATTGCGATAGAAGTCATTACTGTCGATAAATTGATACAAAGCACGTGATCGAATATTGGCACGCTCTGCCATTTCCTCAACACCACCTTGTGCTTTGATCCACTGAAAGACTAATCCAGCTAAATACCAAGCATAGGTGGGCGGAGTATTATACATACTTTGATTTTTAGCCATTACCGAGTAATCGAGTAAACTCGGAACGGTTGCTGGCCGAGGACGATCAAGCCAGTCATTACGAACAATGACAATCGACAAACCAGCGGGGCCGATATTCTTTTGCGCGCCTGCGTAAATTAGGGCGAAGTCTGATACATTAATGGGCTGCGATAATATGCAAGACGACATGTCAGCTACCCACTTTCCCTTGCCAATCGTCGGGAGCGCGGAATATTCAACACCGCCAATTGTTTCGTTAGGCGTGAAGTGAACATAATCAAAGTCATCTTCATACTGCGACCATTGTGCTTCGTCTAAGATGGCAGTATTACCTTGATCTTCAGTCAATGCATCCACCGCCACAATATCCCCAAACTTTTGCGCTTCTTGGGTAGCTTTATCGCCCCACACGCCAGTATTAATATACAACGCCTTGGAGCGCAAAAAATTCATAGGAATGGCAGAAAATTGCAGGCTAGCACCGCCCGGACAAAATAAAACCGAATAATCACTCGGGATCTTGAGCAAATCGCGTAAGTCTTGCTCCGCTCGTTCTGCAATCGCCGTAAAATCTTTACCACGGTGACTAAAATCCAGTACCGACAATCCCGTACCGTGCCAGTCACAAAACTCCTGTTGAGCTTGCAACATAACTTCACGCGGTAACATCGCGGGACCCGCACTAAAATTATAAACTGAGCGTGTTTGCGTCATTTTTATTCTACCTGATCAAAAGGAGCCGTCGTGACGGCTCCTAGTTTTGCTTCGCTGAGTTGGCCATTTGGCCAATCGAGCTACTCCTCAACTTGACTCGAATCGCTTTGATTTTCATCAACCGTGGACTCGTCTAACTCGCTCTCATCGTCGCTAGAGGCAAGCTCTTCAACACGTTCAAGTCCAACCAAAGTATCGCCATCATCCAGACGAATTAAGCGAACGCCTTGGGTATTACGCCCCATAACGCGCATTTCATCAACACGCGTTCGGACAAGCGTAGCATTGCTGGTGATCAACATAATTTCATCACCATCTTGACACGGTACAGCACTAATAACTTTTCCGTTACGCTCGCTACAAACGATTGAGATTACCCCTTGACCGCCGCGTCCACGAACTGGATGGTCATCCATTGCTGTTCGTTTACCGTAACCATTTTCAGTCGCGGTTAGCACTTCACCTTCACTTGAGGCTAGTACCAACGACACCACTTCTTGATTCTCTTGAAGGCGCATACCGCGAACACCGCGGGCCGTTCGTCCCATGGCGCGAACATCTTGCTCACTAAAGCGAATAACCTTACCGCCGTCACTGAACAACATTAATTGATCATCACCGTTGGTAATCACAGTACCGATCAATCGGTCATCGTCATCCAAACTTAGCGCAATGATGCCGCCTTTACGTGGACGCGAGAACTGTTCTAATGATGTTTTCTTAACCGTTCCAGAGGCGGTTGCCATAAACACGAATTGATTTTCGTCGTATTCGTTAACGGGCAGAATACTAGAAATGCGCTCTTCAGGCTCAAGCGGCAACACATTTACAATCGGCTTACCACGCGAGCCACGGCCCGCTTGTGGTAGCTCAAAGGTTCTTAACCAATAAACTTTTCCGAAACTTGAAAAACATAAAATGGTATCGTGAGTTGAGCACACCAAAAGCTTTTCAATGAAGTCTTCATCTTTCATTTTGGTCGCCGACTTACCGCGGCCACCGCGCCGCTGTGCTTCATAATCGGCAAGCGGCTGGTACTTCACATATCCTTCATGGGACAGGGTTACCACCACATCTTCTTCGGTAATTAAGTCTTCGAGCAATAAGTCAGCACTGCTATTGGTAATTTCTGTACGCCGTTCATCGCCAAATTCATTTAACACAGCTTCTAATTCTTCGCGGATTACTTCGAGCAGACGTTCATTACTGGATAAAATCGCTAACAACTCAGCAATTACAGCCAACAACTCTTTGTATTCGGCGATCAGCTTTTCATGCTCTAAGCCGGTTAATTTGTGCAAACGTAAGTCGAGTATCGCTTGCGCTTGCTCTGGCGAGAGGTGATATTGATCACCATGCATACCAAAGGCTTCGGGCAATCCGTCGGGACGGCAAGCATCCGTTCCAGCACGCTCAAGCATTTCAACCACTTGACCCGGAGCCCAGCCACGTGCCATCAACTCTTGCTTTGCTTCAGCGGGACTTGGTGAGCGCTTAATTAATTCAATGACTTCATCGATATTCGCTAGCGCAATCGCCAAACCTTCTAAAATATGGGCTTTCTCACGCGCTTTGCGCAGTTCAAAAATAGTTCTACGCGTTACCACTTCGCGTCGATGCTTAATGAAGGCATCCAGCATCTCTTTGAGGTTAAACAATCGTGGTGCATTATTTTCTAGGGCCACCATATTGATCCCAAACACGGTTTGCATTTGGGTTTGTGCGTATAGATTGTTCAGTACCACATCTGGAACTTCACCTTTTCGCAACTCAATCACCATGCGCATGCCGTCTTTGTCTGACTCATCGCGCAGTCCAGTGATGCCTTCAATTTTCTTATCCTTAACCAACTCAGCAATTTTTTCGATTAAACGAGCTTTATTAACTTGGTAAGGTAATTCGGTCACGATGATGCTGTCTTTATGTGACTTTTCATCGGTTTCAATATGGCTACGACAGCGAATATAAATTCGACCACGTCCAGTGCGATAAGCTTCTAGAATCCCCGCCTTACCATTAATAATACCGCTGGTAGGGAAATCAGGCCCTGGAATATGTTCCATTAATTCGGCCAGCTCAATCTCTGGATTATCAATCAGCGCTAAACAGCCACTGATCACTTCATTTAAATTGTGAGGAGGTATATTGGTTGCCATCCCAACGGCAATCCCTGAGGAACCATTAACCAGCAGATTCGGGACTTTAGTCGGTAATACGGTCGGCTCTTTCTCGCTGCCATCGTAGTTTTCTTCGAAATCGACCGTCTCTTTTTCTAAATCGGCTAATAACTGATGCGCCATTTTTGCCATACGAACTTCGGTATAACGCATAGCAGCCGGCGAATCGCCATCAACCGAACCAAAGTTTCCTTGGCCATCGACTAGCATATAACGCAGTGAGAATGGTTGTGCCATTCGAACGATGGTGTCATAAACCGCCGAATCGCCATGAGGGTGGTATTTACCGATGACATCACCGACAACACGAGCCGACTTTTTATAGGGTTTGTTAAAATCATTCCCTAATTCGTTCATCGCGTACAACACTCGCCGATGCACCGGCTTCAAGCCGTCTCGAACGTCTGGTAACGCACGCCCAACTATTACGCTCATCGCGTAATCAAGATAGGAATTCTTTAGTTCATCTTCGATATTGATCGGAAGGACTTCTTTAGCAAACTCACCCATAAATGCGAAAAAACCTTGTTATTCAAGTAGTTATTATAAATCTAATATGAATCGATTAATCCTTGTGCAAGCCTCAGAGTATACCACAATAGCGGCCCCAAACGCTAAAGGTTTAAACGCTAAAGTGTCCCTTTTCGCAACCGAAAATGTCCACCTTTATGCATTATCGCGAACTGATTGTTTTTCACCCAATTTAACCAACCAACAAACTTTATCAGAACCTAAACGGAATGCGCTTTATAACGGCCTAACGCTGCCATCAAGCCAATCCCAATGCTATACTCCCTGACAAATTTTTTTGTCTAAGGAATTCACGTGACGCAAATCGTTGATCAGTTAATTTCTTGTCGCTGGATAGCGACCGTTACTGAACAGAATCCGCTATTGGAAGACTACACGCTGGTAGTTAACCACAACAAAATTGTTGATTTGTTACCGCAAGATGAAGTGGCCAGTCGCTACCAAGCTCGCGAGCATTTTCAATTGGGTGATCATTTACTCATTCCCGGACTCGTCAACGCTCATACCCATGCTGCCATGAATCTGTTGAAAGGCTACGCTGACGACTTGCCTTTAATGACCTGGTTAAACGACCATATTTGGCCTGCAGAAGGTCAGTTAATGAGTGATGAATTTGTTTATCAAGGCACCCAGTTAGCCATCGCCGAAATGATTCGTTCTGGGACGACCTGTTTTAACGAAATGTATTTTATGCCGCAACAAGTCGCCAAAGCGGCACTGGAAGTCGGCATTCGCGCAAATATTGGTCTCACCGTTATTGACTTTCCAACCGCTTGGGCACAAAACCCAGCGGAGTACATCAGTAAAGGATTAGCGGTTTTTGATCAATACAAAGGTGAATCGTCTCTGCGCTTTAGTTTTGCGCCTCATGCGCCTTACACAGTATCAGACGAGCCGCTATTAAAAATTGCTACCTTATCGCAAGAATTGGACTTACCGATTCATATGCACGTTCACGAAACCGCACACGAAGTGAATGAAGCAATAAAAAGTACCGGCAAACGTCCACTGCAAAGGTTACATGAATTAGGGTTATTGTCGCCGCTATTCCAAGCGGTTCACATGACCGACTTAACATCCGAAGATATTCAACTGGTCGCCGACAATGGTGTTCACGTGATGCACTGTCCGGAATCGAACATGAAGCTTGCCAGTGGTTTTTGTCCCGTTGGCAAACTTAAAGACGCCGGAGTAAATTTAGCCATTGGGACTGATGGAAGCGCCAGTAACAACGATTTGGATATGCTTGGGGAAATGCGCAGTGCCGCCTTACTCGCAAAAGTTGCCAGTGGTCAGGCTGATTGTTTCTCTGCGCATGACGCTTTATATTGCGCAACCATGGGCGGTGCGAAAGCCTTAGGCATCGACAACTTATGCGGCAGTATTGAAGTTGGTAAAAGCGCCGACTTGTGCGCAATCGATTTAAATCATATCGCTACTATGCCGGTATTCGATCCAGTTGCTCAATTAATTTACTCAGCTTCACGGGATCAAGTTAGCCACGTGTGGACGCAAGGAAAACTGCAACTTAAAGATGGCCAGTTAACCAACATATCGCTTAGCGAATGCCGAGCAATTTGTGAACACTGGCAAACGCGTTTGCTCCAACTAAAACACAATCAATCATAACTTTAGACTGCTATTTTTGCTGGGAATTAAACATGACACAGCCAAATGTTGATCAAAACGAAATCCAAAAATTTGAAGCACTTGCTGAACGCTGGTGGGACACATCCAGTGAGTTCAAACCGCTGCACGACATAAACCCTTTGCGGGTCAATTATATCGAAGAAAAAGTAGGTCCACTAAACGGAAAAACAATACTCGACGTTGGTTGTGGTGGCGGCATTTTAAGTGATGCGTTAAGTGCCAAAGGCGCAACGGTCACCGGAATTGATATGGGTGAAGCGCCATTAAGTGTAGCAAAATTACATCAACTAGAATCTGGTCAATCGGTTACCTATCAAAAAATAACCGCAGAAGAACTAGCGACCACTCATGCCGGACAGTTTGACGTGGTCTGCTGCCTTGAAATGCTGGAGCATGTGCCCGATCCAAGTTCAGTCATTGCCGCTTGCCAACGTTTAGTTAAGCCCGGTGGTGAAGTATTTTTCTCTACCATAAATCGGAACCCGAAAAGTTTTTTGTTTGCCATTGTTGGTGCCGAATACGTGCTTAATATGTTACCCAAAGGCACTCATGAATATGCTAAGTTTATTCGTCCCTCTGAGCTTGATCGTTGGGCGCGAGCCACCGGATTAGAACTCAAAGATATGACGGGTATGCATTACAATCCATTGAGCAAACACTATTGGTTGTCGCCGCGAAATGTCGATGTAAATTATTTATGCCACTATCATAACGCTGCCGTATGAACCGACCCGAAGCCGTATTATTTGATCTCGATGGAACCTTAGCGGATACCGCTCGTGATTTAGCGTTTGCACTTAATGAAGTGTTGCAATCTCAAGGACATGCGCCGTTGCCATTTGACGCTATTCGACCATGGGTTTCCAAAGGTGCACCTGGGCTTATAAAGCTGGGCTTTAAAATAAGTCCTGACGCGTCCGATTATGAGCCACTGCGACAACGATTATTAACCGTGTATGAGCGCAACATCTGTCGCCAAACCAGCTTATTTGAACCGCTGACAGAATGTCTCTCTTGGTTTCAAGAACAACATATTCCGTGGGGAATAATTACCAACAAACCCGGCTACTTAACGACGCAGCTGTTACCGAAATTGAATTTAGATTACCCACCGAAAGTAGTTTACAGTGGCGATACCTTTGCGGTTAAAAAGCCACACCCAGAGCCTTTATTAAACGCCGCAAAAGCCCTACAAATCGCACCTGAAAAATGTTGGTATGTAGGCGATGATCGCCGCGATATGGAAGCAGCGCGCGGTGCCAATATGGTGGCGGTGGCGGCTTTGTGGGGATATATTCCAGACAATGAAGACAGTCGTCTTTGGCCATCCGATTTGGCTTATGGTACACCAGATGCATTCTATCAAGCCTTACGCCAACTCTAAATCAAGCACGACCTAAAAAAAAGCCACGTCTACACGTGGCTTTAACTGCATTGGTTAAACTGTCGTTATCAGCAAACCGCTTTCAATGCTTTTGCAACATATTCTAAGCAATGAGTATTCAGGCCCGCGACGTTGATGCGGCTAGAGTCGGCCATGTAAATACTGAAATCCTTGCGCATTTGCGCCACTTGCTCTTTACTGATACCAAGATAAGTGAACATACCTTTTTGCCGCGTAATAAAACTAAAGTCTTGATCGATCCCTTGCTTCTGGATTTCACTTAATAAACCTTCTCGTAACGACTTAACTCGCGTTGCCATTGCATCAAGCTCTTGCTGCCACTGTTGATTAAGCT
>JABXHQ010000102.1 GCA_013373545.1 Gammaproteobacteria bacterium | reverse complement strand
TTTGTTCCTTTTTGGGTCGATACCAAAAATGGCTATCTTCGCGTTCGCTTATGTTCGCAAGCGCGCGCCATAGAAAATGAATGCTACGTTGCGATAGCAGGCAGCGTCGGCAATTTACCTCGAGTTGACAATGTTAACATTCAATATGCGCAATCAGCGGTCTTCTCTCCATCGGATGTCTATTTTCCACATGATGCGACATTAGCAGAAGCAACCGCTAATGCAGAGATGATGATTTACGCCGATGTCGATTTAGATAAGCTAAAATTACTAAATACCGAGGGCTCGGTTAACAATCTCAAAGATCGACGGCTCGATCTGTATAACTTAAATTTTAAAGCTGCACCCGCGGATTAATCCGCGGACAGCTCACGCCGATAAATGGCCACATGAAAATCACCCAGGGGATCTTTAATCCAGTCAGTTTTAACGTAACTCATCCCTAGTTTTTTCATGATGTTTATCGATGCTAGATTTTCCGGTTCCGCAATCGCCGAAAAGGCATCCAAGTCGAGTGTATGTTGCAAAGCAGTCATCACTTGCATCGCGGCTTCGGTGGCGTACCCCTTACCCCAGCATATGCGTTTAAAGCGCCAACCTAACTCAATATCGCGATCGTTTCTATTTTCATTAAAGAAGTTCATCGGTCGCGCCAGAACCCATCCCAAGAACTCATTATCGTCGATTGTGGCAACTCGCCAAATACCAAGACCTTTTTGCTCATCGCGATAACTGGCCATGCGAGGCAACATTATCTCGTTTAATTTTTCCCGCGTAGTTATTTCGCCTTTGGTTACGTAGCGCATAACTTCGGGATCTTGATCCAGCTCATATAGCTCATCTGCATCGCTAGCATCCATCAGACGAAATGCTAACCGCTCGCTGTTTGGAATCTTCATATTTATTCCTTATTAATCTCAGCCGAGCAGTATATCGCAATCAATTTAATAGGCGCAATATAAGTCCGTACAGCCATGCCGGTGCTATTAAAATTACCGGCAAATCCTGTTCTCACAGCTAAAACATAGGCGTTTCTATGGGATTAAAATCGAGCGTTAGACGATTGTCATTAATGGCTTCATTCAGTGCAATTTGAATTTCAATTAGCTGTTGCTTGGTTAACTGCTGCGACTGCTCGCGCACATACTCTGCATTACTTTGTGTCCAAACGCCAGCATTGATTCGCTGCTGCACATAGGCAAGCGTTGCTTGGTGTTGATCATGATTTTGTGCGCTATTTAACTCTTGGCCAGCAGCCGATCGTAATACTTGTGGCTGCAGTGTGTTACCATCGCCGGATGCAACAAGACTTCCTGGCTGTGCTAACTTTTCTTCTAAGGCGAGCAAACGTTGCTCAATGGTTTTAGATTGTGCCAACAACACTTTCATCAGTGCGTGCTGCTGCTGTAGCAAAGGCGCCATGGTTGCGCTGGCGTTTGACTCATCGAGGCTAACTTGCTCCATAGCATTGGCCCACTCACGACTGGTTTCCGCCCATTCTAACTCGCGACTCAAATCCTTACTCTGTTTAGCATCATCATGATTAGGCCAAGCGGCATATAGTCCGACAAAAATACCAAAAACGAAAACAATAAAAAATGCAAAAATGGTCTTCAACATACTTTAGCCTCCTCGCTTACATTTACAAAATGCAGTGCCAGAATGCTGGCACTGCTTAACTTTAATTAAGGTAAATTGTAAGAGCCATTGGTTGCTTGCACGCGAGTGCAGGTGCCACCGCTAAAGGCAACATATAAGTATGTCGAAGAGCTTACCGCAGATACCGTGGCATAGTCGCCATCATCCGGCGCCGCAATGGTACATGACTTGTAATTACTTGACGCATCGCGCGCAAAGCACGTAATAGCATCGGTTTGACCATTTACATAACAAGCTAAGTATTCGGTATTATTCGCTGAGTCGCGACTGGCGCGTAAGCTGCCATAAAAACTTGAACTCGTAATGGTCACCGTGGTGTTGTTTTGCCATCCAGCGAAAGATAATTGACTACCCAATATAATCGCCGCAACCACAATCAATTTAACAAATTTCATAAAAGATCTCCTTGATAGTACAGATTCAAAAAAACTGCATTCCAGATAAAATTGAGGACAACAAGGAGAGTGCACAAGCGCAAAAAAACCACCCATGGCTTAACTGCGTCGACTTCCTTATCGATTAGCTACCTCGCCATTCAATATAGCGAGGGATATGACGATTACCACAGTTAATCGATAATATATTTTGAATTGAAATGAAAGGTATTATGATTGCGCTATATATCTCATAAAAATTGCGAATTAGTCTTAGTTGTCAGACCACACCGCAAATTCATTTCCGGTTAAATCGAGAAAGTGAAAACGACGTCCACCAGGAAATTCAAAAATCTCTCGGACTATCTCACCACCTGCAGCAATAATTTTCTGCTCTGTTGCTGTCAAATTGTTACTGTAAAACACCACCAAAACACTCCCGTTAGCAGTCGTCGCTTGACGTGGGCTAAAGAAAAACCCACCGTCAATATTGGCATTATTAACCGCAACATAATCTGGACCATAATCGGTGAAGGTCCAATCAAACACCTGATTAAAAAATTGTTTGGTTAACGCGAGATCGCTTGATGGCCATTCAAGGTAATTTATACTTTCATGTTGCATTTAAACTCTCACTTATTCAGACGCAGGTTCATTCAAGTTTTACGGCAAAAGCGTCGAACGGTCAATTACTCAGACAAAACGCTATCGAATCTTGCTAATGCTAGCGAGCATTAATAGTATTAATGCGGATTTCACCTGACTTTACAGCGGTGCTTTAATCGACTAACTTCAATGAAACTTAACACCGTTACGGATCGCTATATGCCCTTGTTTAAAATCCTAATTATCGTGTTGCTTGCTGGCATGATGCCCACTGTGATGGCCGCGACAGACTTTCGCCAAGCACTGCAGACCATTTCACCTTCGTATGTCACCCTTTATTTGAAGCGCGGTAACAAAGCCGCGCTTAGGCCAAATGGTTCAACCCGTCCCGATGAATTAATGGAACGATTATTGGATGGACGGCGCTCGGCTGCAACTGAAACCAAGGGAAGTGGCTTTATTATTGATACGGCAGGACATATTGTAACGACTAGCAGCAATATTGACGCACAGCAAACGCTGTGGGTTGAAACCTATGATGGCATACGTCATCCAGGGGAGTTGGTTGCAACGAGCCGTAGCTTAGATATCGCCATTATTAAAATCCAATCTAAGCAATATCCAGCGGTGACTTTTGCACCCTCAGCTCAATTAGGTGAACCTGTCGCGATCTTAAGTACCCATCGACAATTGGCCAATATACTGACCACAGGCGTCGTGAGCAGTCTTCCGCGCGTTTCTGCATTAAGTCGACCGTTTCCTCTGCTACAATCGGATGCCATTGTTGATCTTGGCAGTGCTGGCGCCCCTATGTTCAACCAACAAGGCGAAGTGCTTGGTATGATCAATGCTGCTTTAATTGAGAACCGAGGCTTTGCCGGTCAGTCATTTGCCGTTCCGGCAGCAACCCTCAAGCGATTTGTGCCAATGCTTAGCGCAAAGCAGTCTCTGCAGCGCGCAGTGCTTGGCGTGTCAGGCGTCGATCACTTCATCGAACTTAATAGCGGTCAATTACGCCCTACCGCGATGATCACCGAAGTTACTCGAGACTCTCCGGCGGCAGCGGCTAACCTAGCCAGTGGCGATTACGTCATTAAGTTTGCAGAGGAATCAATCACCAGCTGGGCTCAACTTCAAGGAACGATCGCTAATGCATTACCCAATAAAACCTATTCGATGCTCGTGCAGCGCGGCGGCAAGTCACTCACCATATCTGTGACCTTAAGCGCTGAACAAATCGATTAAAAGTGCTCGCCTACATTCTCGAAAATCACTGTTAGCAGAATTTAATCACTCAGTTAAACCGGCTACCGTTTGGTTGCCAGTTTACCTGAGTGTGATTATTAAATAGGAGTGAATTTAACGCGCTGGCAATGCTTGAACATCTTGCGCAGGCACGCCATTGTTAGTAAAGGGTTTTGCTTTTAACGCAGGAATCGGTTCTTGTTTGATCTTTTGCTCAAGATAAGCCAATGCAGCCCGCAGCTGAGCATCTTCACCTTGAAAGCTTGCATACGGCGGATTGTGAACTTCAATCGTCGGAGACACCCCTCTTCCTTCTAAAATCCAGTCGCCGTTAATCGCGTACTGCGGATACTGTGCTACCCGAGCAATACCATTATCACTTTGTCGATTAACATCGCTTAACCACACCCCAGCACCCGCTGTTTGCGTGCCAACTAACGGCCCAATGTTTAAGGCTTTTATCGCCGCCGAAAATGTTTCGCCATCTGAATAAGTGCTTTGATTAATCAAGATCACCACATGACCACGAAAAGTTTGCTGCATATTCGTAAATGGAGCAAAGTTATCCCCATCCCAAAATGCCCAAGTACGACGCAATAATTTTTCAATTAACCAGCTATCAATATTACCGCCACGATTATTCCGCACGTCAATAATTAGCCCCTGCTTATTGGTATTTGCGTAAAACTCACGAGCAAAATTCGCGATATCGTTCGACCCCATCGCTGCCAAGTGGAAGTAACCAATATTTTCATTGGTCTGATTTACTTTTTGCAGATTACGTTGAGTCCAGTCTTGATAACGTAGATTATAATCAAACCAACGGTTGACCGGCTTAACAAGGGTTTCATGCTGCTTTTTTCCGCGCTGTAGGGATAACAATACAGGTTGTCCAGTTTGATTACGCAATTGACGCGTAACATCTTCAATAGTCGCCACCGGTTGTCGGTTGACTGCCAAAATTCGATCACCATTGCGAGCATCGACTCCTGGCTTTGCTAGCGGTGACGCGGTGCTTGGACGCTCAGCTTCATGTTGATAGATATGTTGAATAGTCACACCATTCTTAGTTTGCGCTAACTGTGCGCCAAGATGGGCCGATGACGGCTGCTTGCTATCGGATGGCAAGTCACCACCTCGGACTTGAGAGTGCAAAGCATTCAGTTCGCCCATCATTTGCTTAAAAATATCATTCAGTTCATGGCGATCGGTAAGACGCGCGACTAAGGGTTGGTATTGGGCTTTAACCGCTTGCCAATCAACACCTCGTAAGTTGCTATCAAACAGCAGTTCACGATGCATTAGCCAAGCATCATTAAAGATCTGCTGCCACTCTTGTTGCGGTTGTAGCGCAAATTTCCAAGCTGCGGTTTTCAGCGTTTGCTTGGATAAGTCGCTGGCTAAACTATCGCTCGCGGGAACCAGTAGTAACTGCGTTTTAGCCGCGCGTCCTTTTTGCAGCAACAAAGATTTTCTGTCTGCAGCCATCGCCAATCCGGTAATACCTGACGTCACGGATTTAAACTTTGCATCGTACTCGTATTTAAGCGCCGATAAAGTTTGTCCATTATTATTATTGCCATCAGAAGTCACCGCAAATAAGAAGCCCTCAGTTGCAAAAATCCCATTGAAGTTGTCCGCCGCCACCGGAATTTGCCACAGCTCGTCGCCGATTGCCGTTAACTTAAGCGGTTTGGCAACTGGCTCAGCGGTATCAGAGGCCGCGTTTGTCGGATTAAGTTCGTTGGGTTCGGCAAATGGAAACTTGGCCTCTGCAGTTAAGGCATAAGCG
Organism: Gammaproteobacteria bacterium; assembly: GCA_013373545.1. Classification (GTDB taxonomy): domain Bacteria; phylum Pseudomonadota; class Gammaproteobacteria; order Enterobacterales; family Kangiellaceae; genus Pleionea. The sequence goes on along the minus strand of JABXHQ010000102.1, from coordinate 1,823 downwards.
AAAATTTGCCCGCGCTTATCAAACATGGGCCCCATATTGCGATCACCCCAAGGTGAACTTGGAGTTGCATTAAACTCGCGTCTTGAAACGAAGTATAGCCAGCTTCCATCTTGGGCAAACGTCGGGCTTAGTGATTCATATTTGTCGGAAGTCAACAGTTTAGCGCGCTCTTCCGTCAGAGAATATAAACCCACGCGGCTGCGCATATCGCCTAACTTTTGTTGACTAAAAGCCAACCACTCACTGTTACTCGACCAAGCGACCTGAAACGGTTGCGAGCCAGAATAGCCCGATAAAATTCGCTTATTGGTTCCTTTTTTCAAATCATAAAGCCACAAATTACCGGCCGCATCATCGTGCGCCAAATAGCGATCATTGGGTGATAGATAGAGGTTATAACGAAGCCCGGTGCCATCACTGGTCAATGCTTTTCGCTGTGGACGACCGTCGGCGGCGTAGCGCCAAACTTCCAACTCGCCACTCTCATCGCTAAGTGCATAAATCCACTGTGCGTCTGCACTGATCACCGCATTGCGAATTCGCGCATTGGTTGGCGCCGGAATTTGTTGTAAACGAGTTTGTTCAACTCCGGCTACTGCCATTCGACCACGAGCAGTAAGCAACGCTTTTTTGCTCTCACTGGCGACACTGATTGCGGTTAAATATTCGAGCGGTTGATTGACCCAGTTCTCGCGTAAATAAGGAAAGTCCGAAGTTAGTTCAATTTTAACTGTTGCAGTTTTTAACGATGCTAAGTCAAGCACCTTTAAGTCAGCACCATGCTGGAACACCACGCGGTTATTATTTACCGCAGGATCACGCAATTGAAAATCTTGAAACGTGGTAATAGCTTTAGTTGCACCACTTGCAATGTTCATTTGCCAAAGGTTGCGATTGCCGTTGGCATCACTGGTAAAATACAAATGTTCGCCGTGCACAGATAGGTCACGAATGTCGCCAGGATGATCAAGTAGTAGGCGCGTCGCTTCAGCTTTCGAACCGAGTTCCCATCGCCACACCTCGGCTTTTAATCCACCTCGATAAACGCGCGCATTGTCGCTGTAGGTGTTTAAGCCAAATCGCGTGAAGTATAAAGTGTTATGCGTTGGGTCTAGAGCGCCTCCGGATGCGTCCGCCAGTGGCAAAGTCTCGGTTGCTAGACTCTCGCAATCAATTAACTTTAACACCCAGTTGACCACCGGTCCGATCTGATTTTGACTTGCGATCAGTAAGCGCCCATCGGCGGCAAAGCCCAGCACGCGCACACCACTGGTTTCAAAGCTGACGCGCTTAGCTAAACCGCCTTTTATTGGCATAACATAAGCTTCGGTTGCGCCTTCATAATTGGCTTCGAATGCCACCGTTTTCCCATCCGGGGAAATCGTTGCGGCTAATTCTTGTTGCGGCGAAGCGGTTAAGCGCCGTGCTTTTGGATCAGTTAACGAAGCGGTCCAAAGGTCACCTTCAGCGGTGAAGACTAAAGTATCTTGGTGCAGATCGGGGCTACGGAAGTATCCTGGGGAAGTGGCGTTAGCCAACCAGGGAAGCGTCATAACGAGGCAGCACAGTAAGCGCATAGTTTGTCCTATCGAAAATTTTTTTATCAACTTGCGATACTACAAAGAGCTTCAGACAATGACAAGCAAAGCGACACTGGTAGCAGCAGTGAATAGTTTCACCATATGTCAAAAATGGAATAATTTAATGGCACTGTTGCCGTAACAACTGAGTTTGCTCCACTAGCGCCTCATGAGCTTTGCTACGTTTGTAATGCGCGGCTGCTAAATCAGCTTGCAGTTGCTGTATTTGCTCGCAAGCACGTT
>JABXHQ010000078.1 GCA_013373545.1 Gammaproteobacteria bacterium | reverse complement strand
TTCATCGGCACAGATAGAATCAACGAAATAATGCGCTAAAGCACTCTCTTGTAATACTCGATCTAACCCAATGCGAGCTTTTCCCGTAGCAATGGCGAGGTTATAACCTTGATTAATGCAAGAATGTAAAACCTGCTCGGCGCCTTCAAACATTGGTGAAGGAACCGCACAGCCCTCAAGGTATTGAAAACGATATTCGTTAAAAAAGGACTCATAATGTTCACTCGGCGCACCGGGAAACAAATCTTGGTAAGCGCGCGGTAAGCTTAAGCCAATAATATGCTTGACTGCATCATCTTCCGGTACCGTCAACTCTAAACTGCGCGCAGTCGCTTGCATTGCTGCGACAATTCTCGGCGTCGAGTCCATTAAGGTGCCGTCCCAGTCGAAAATAATATGCCGAGTTGCCATTAGGCTAATGCCTCTAACAGATTGCTTAATGCGGCATCGAACTCGGCAACAACCGTGACCGGCTTTTGCTCACGCTTCTCTTTAAAGGTGAGTTGCCGCGCATGTAAAAATAGCCGATTGAATTGATAGTTAGTGGCAAACGCCTCGTCCAGTTGAGGGTTCCCATATTTGTTATCGCCAATAATTGGGCAGCCGACAAACTGGGTGTGCACGCGAATTTGGTGCGTTCTGCCGGTTACTGGGCTGCATTTAATCAAAGTACACTGCTCAAAAACTTGTTCGATGGCAAAGTCAGTAATACTCGGTTTGCCTTGCTCATCCACTTTTACCACGCGCTCGCCAGATTTCAGTGTATTCTTTAATAAAGGAGCGTCTACCCGCTTGGTTCTTTTCGGCCAGCGCCCTGCTACCAAGGCGACATAATCTTTACGCATTTTCTTGTCGCGCAGCTGTTCGTGTAGATAACGCAGCGCACTGCGCTTCTTAGCAATTAATAAGCATCCACTGGTATCGCGGTCGAGCCGGTGCACTAGCTCCAGAAACTTGGCCTCTGGGCGCAACTGACGCAACGCTTCGATAACACCAAAAGATAAACCACTGCCGCCATGTACCGCAATTCCCGATGGCTTATTTACCACCAGAACAGCGTCCGACTCATAAATAATACTGCGCTCTAACTCTTGAACTTTATCAAGATTAACGCTGACCGCAGGGGTTTCAGTATCCGCTATCCGCACCGGGGGCACACGTACCACATCATCAATTTGCAATTTATAGGGCGCTTTGACACGTTTTTTATTTACGCGCACTTCGCCTTTACGCAATATTCGGTAGATATGGCTCTTCGGAACGCCCTTTAATACCGATAACAGAAAGTTATCAATCCGCTGGTGCTGATGGTTCTCATCAATGGTGATTAGTTGGACTTTGTTCAAAATGATTAATCTTTATTCAAATCAGTAAGTTAACCTGTGCCTATTGTAGCATTAATTAATAAATAAATTGATGCATTCTCGCTTCCCTGCTATATTTGCCGAGTTAATACAGTAAGGCTTATTGTGCCTTCACTATAGAGATTTTTGCTTGCAGCCTCTAGAGCAATCAGGTTTTAGAGTAAGTAATGAGCTGCAAGCCCTAAGACTGACACTAAAATGGCGTCAGTAGATAGCCAAAGATATTGTAAAAGCGAACGTAAGACTCTGCTCGGAAACCTCAAAGAGCTGTCGCAGGAATAAAAAAGTTCGAGCCCTCGGTTAAACCGCCTTAAGCGCTCGAATGATTGATAGAAAAGTCTATCAAGGAAGCCAACATTGGTTTTAATTTCAAAGAATTACACGAGTTATACGTACTGGCATTAAAGGTACGGTAATTTCGTGTATTTAATGGATCCTGCCATTCGCCCCCGATAACTTTCGCTGTCGGCTGCCAGCCTATATACAACGAGAGTAATACTAATAATGAAACGCATGTTAATTAATGCAACTCAGCAAGAAGAAATGCGAGTTGCACTTGTCGATGGACAACGACTATACGATCTAGATATTGAACTTCCAGGGCGTGAACAGAAAAAAGCCAACATCTATAAAGGCCGTATCACCCGAATTGAACCAAGCTTAGAAGCCGCTTTTGTTGATTACGGTGCCGAGCGTCATGGTTTTTTACCGCTCAAAGAAATTGCTCGCAGCTACTTTAAAGACTCTTCCGCACGCGGCCGTCTAAACATTAAAGATGCTGTTAGTGAAGGCCAAGAGTTAATCGTTCAAATAGATAAAGAAGAACGTGGACAGAAAGGCGCGGCCCTAACCACGTTTATCAGTTTAGCGGGCTGTTATGTAGTCCTCATGCCGAATAATCCTCGTGCGGGTGGAATCTCACGTCGCATTGAAGGAGATGAGCGTGAAGAGTTAAAAGATGCTATGCGCTCAATCGATGTGCCTAAAGGTATGGGATGCATTGTTCGTACTGCAGGCGTTGGTCGAGGTGCTGAAGAATTACAGTGGGACTTAGGCGTTCTACTGAACATTTGGAGCTCAATTCAAAAACACGCTGAGTCGCGCTCTGCTCCGTTTTTGATTCATCAAGAAAGTGACGTATTAATTCGTGCTGTGCGCGACTACTTACGACCCGATGTTGGTGAGATCATTATCGACAAACAAGAAGCATTTGATAAAGTTCGTAACTACTTGCAACTTATCCGACCCGACTTCGTTAATCGCGTAAAACTGTACACCGATCGCGAATTCCCATTATTTAATCGTTATCAAATTGAGTCGCAAATTGAGTCAGCGTTTCAACGCGAAGTGCAACTGCCTTCCGGCGGCTCTGTCGTTATTGACCCAACAGAAGCGTTGATTTCAATTGACATTAACTCTGCACGAGCAACGAAAGGTTCCGATATTGAAGAAACGGCTCTTAATACCAATATCGAAGCCGCACAAGAAATTGCGCGACAATTAAGACTGCGCGACATCGGTGGATTAATTGTTATCGACTTTATTGATATGTCGCCGGTTAAAAACCAACGTGAAGTCGAACGTGTTCTAACCGAAGCATTAAACTCGGATCGAGCTCGAGTTCAAGTCGGCCGGATTTCTCGTTTCGGTTTACTAGAAATGTCTCGCCAACGACTTAAACCTTCATTGGGTGAGTCCAGCCAAGAAACCTGCCCGCGTTGTAATGGCGTTGGTCGTATTCGTGGCATTGAATCTTTAGCGCTGTCGATTTTCCGCTTAATCGAAGAAGAAGCAACAAAAGAATCTACCTCTCAAGTTCAAGCGTTTTTACCAGTTGAAGTTGCAACTTTCTTACTTAATGAAAAACGCAAAATTATTGCCGCGATAGAAAAACGACGCAAAGTTAAAGTGGTATTGGTTCCAAACCCAGAGTTTGAAACCCCCCACTTTGAAATTTTACGATTACGTGAAGACGACGTAACCGAACACCGCAGTTTTGAATTAAAAATTGAGAGCCAAGATGAAGAGTCACAGAAGACTCGAGCTTATACACCTCCTGCAGCGAAAAGCAGTGGTGAGCAGCCAGCTGTTCAAGCCATTCAAGCTCCAAGTGCACCCGCGCCCGTAGCTAAGAAAAAAGCTAAGCCAGCTAAACCAGGATTACTATCAAGAATTTTCGCATTCTTCTTTGGCGAAGACGATAAGAAGAAAAAGAAAAAAGATGATAAGTCCGGCAATAAAAATCGTCGCAATAGCCAACGTCAAGGTCAACGCAATAATAAGCGTCGCGGACAAAATCGCCGTAATAATCAGGATCGCAACAGTCAGGATCGCAACGACAACCGCAATGCTGATGATAGAAAAGCTAATGAAAATCGTAACGAGCGATCAGAGCGCGGAGCGAAGCAAGACAACCGCCGTAATGACTCTCGTAAGCCACGAAATCAACGCGACAATAATCGCTCGAGTGATGCAAATCATTCGAATGACAAAAAAGCGAGCGACAGCCGAAACAATGAGCCGAAGCAAAAGCGTGAGCCCAGAGTGCCCAGAAGTGAGCGTGCTGAAGAGCAAAAAATTGCACGCGAAAAGAATCGTAAATTAGCTGAACGCGAATCGACTAACGCTGCACAGCCAGCCGCGCAAAAAGACCCTGCGACCAACAAGTCTGCACCCAGTCAGCAAGCGCCAAAAGATGTGGCAGCGTCAACGACGAATGAAAAATCAGCATCCTCTATCGCGTCGTATGACACTCCGGTTTCCTCTCGTAATGTGAAGCACGATTTAGCGGATAAGGCCAATACGACTCCGTCAACTGAAGAGCAAGCCCCTGCGACGGCAGCAGCACCTGTGACTGAAAAAGCCCCTGCGGCGGAAGCAGCGCCGGTGGCCGAAAAAGCCCCTGCGGCGGAAGCAGAGCCTGTGGCTGAAAAAGCCCCAGCGGAGGAGC
>JABXHQ010000151.1 GCA_013373545.1 Gammaproteobacteria bacterium | reverse complement strand
CCCCAGATCCGTTGACAAAGCTCGCTGCGCGAAATTACTTTGCCCGGATTTTCCGCTAAAATTAGCAGTATTTTATACAAAATAGCCTGCAGGTGAATTTCGGTATTTTCGCGAGTCACAAGCTGTTGCATTTTGTCGATGGTGAGCGATCCGATTTGTATAACCGTGTTTTGCTGCAATGACTGACGTCCCGCTAGGGCCATACAGCGAGCCGCTAATTCTTCTAACGCAAATGGTTTGGTTAGGTAGTCATCGGCACCTTGAGAAAACCCTTGAAGTTTATCGGATAGACTATCGCGTGCCGTTAGCATAATGATAGGTATATGACGATCCGCCTGCTGCCGCAATGTTGCGCAAAGAGTAAGGCCGTCGATTTTGGGTAACATTAGATCAAGTACTATTACATCAAAATAATGTTCAAGCGCGAGCTTAAGTCCTAACGCGCCTTCGGCGGCATAATCGACAATAAAGTCTTGCTGTTCAAAATAGCTGACAATATTGCCAGCTATTTCAACATTATCTTCTATGAGCAACACTCGTATTTTAGCTGTAGCCATTGCCAACAAACTTAAATAATGAATTGTTCTCAATAATACAATGATCCAAGACGCGTTACCTTGTTGGTTATTGTTTGGACTGCTCAAGTTTAGCGAGCAACGTTTGCGCCGGTTCAAACTTCGGATTACGTTGCAGCAACTCAGTTAAACGTTGTTTTGCGCTGGCAACATCATCGAGCTTTTGGTAACCCTGTGCTAACGCAATAATCAGCTGAGGATTATCCATATATAGGCGCCCTACTTCCATTAAATTAACCGCTTGCTGCAAGTCGCTCTTTGACGCTGCAAACATCATTCGATAATAGCCATACATAGCTATTAATTCTGGCTGATAACGCTCAGTGTGCGCAGCTAACTCAGCGGCAGCTGGTTTCACATCAGTTAACATTTGGGCCGCTAACTCAATAGTAGCATCATCTTTAAATGGCTTCATGGCAACTGGCTTAATTCCCATTGCTTTTACTACTTCAATCGCGGTTGCGGCAGTTGAAAATGGATTTTGCCCAGTCACAAGGTTGCCGTCTACGGCCACGTGCTTCAGCATCATCGGAGCTTTTTCAAAGCTTGCGCCACGCTCGATAAGCTTACTTTCTAGCATAAACTCAAACTTTGGCGCCCATTTTTTACCAAACGCTTTTTCTTCTTCATTGGTAAAGCCATTGACGCGCTTGCCACTGACTAAATAGTCACCATTGGCTAGCTTTACGTTAACCAAAGCCGCAGGACCGTGACAAACCGCACTGACGATCCCGTTGCGTTGATAGATATCAGCCACCAGCATTTGCAAAGCCTGGTTGTTGTGAAAATCAAACATAGCGCCTTTGCCGCCAACCACGAAGATGGCGTTGTAGTGCTGACTTTTAACCGCGCTCAGATTCAAGGTGTTGTTAAGTTTGTTAACCGCATCCGGATCGGCAAGAAACTGCGCATTGTAGGCTTTTTCAGGATTATATTTATCCGCTTCAACTGCTCCGCCTTTAGGGCTAGCAATATCTATTGATAAACCGTTGGCAGCAAATACTAAATAGGCTTTTGCGAGCTCATCAAACTCAAAACCGGGCTGCGTTTCACCTTGATCGACGCCATAGCTAGATACCACCATTAACACTTTTCCGGGCGCTTTTTGCCCTGCAAAAGCGGTTCCGACTAATGCACTCAGTGCCACCAAAAACGTAATAAAAATTCTCATGATGCTTACCTCATCGTTAGATTGATGAGTTGAGCATACGACGCGTGATGTGAAATAAATGTGAAATGAATAAATGCGGTATTGGTGGTTGTTTAATATTGCATGACATGAGCACATCAACAGTGCGAAACAGAGTGCCGTATTTCAATTGATAATCTCGGCCGACGCGTCAATTGGCAGGTTAAGTTGCAGTGAGAGCTTACAGCTCTCACCCAGCATAATTACATCAATGAAATCTTTTCAGAGCGTTTGCACGCGCTTTAGGTTATTAAAGAGCTCAGCTATTTTACCGCTCATTAGCGAGCTGAGTTTTTAGGTATTCTTCGTAGGTACCTTTAAAATAGACCACACCTTCAGGCGCAATGTCGATAATTTGAGTGGCGAGTGACGAGACAAACTCACGGTCATGGCTGACAAAGAATAAAGTACCGTTATAGTTTTCCAGTGCGAGGTTAAGCGCTTCAATTGACTCCATATCCAAGTGATTGGTTGGCTCATCCATCACCAATACATTTGGATTAATTAACGTCATTTTACCAAATAACAAACGACCTTTTTCCCCACCTGACAATACTTTCACTGACTTTTTCACATCGTCATTGGAAAACAGCATGCGGCCGAGTGCACCACGGACTAATTGATCATCGCCTTTGGTCCACTGTTTCATCCAGTCAAACACATTCATGTCTTGCTCGAAATCGTCGGCATGATCTTGAGCCACATAGCCAATATCAGCCGCTTCCGCCCACTTAATGGTTCCTTCATCGGGGGCCACTTCGTTGAGCAGACAGCGTAATAAAGTCGTTTTTCCAGCACCATTAGGACCAATAATGCCAACGCGCTCGCCAGCTTCAACTTGTAGGTTAAGACCCTTAAACAGTTGTTTATCGAATGATTTAGCTAATTCCTCAACCGTAAGCGCTAGGCGGTGGAGTTTTTTGTCTTGCTCGAACTTAATGTAGGGGCTCACACGGCTGGATGGCTTAATATCCGCCAGCTCAATTTTATCAATTTGTTTAGCCCGTGAAGTTGCTTGCTTGGCTTTCGATGCATTGGCCGAAAAGCGGCTAACAAAGCTTTGCAATTCAGCAATTTGCGCCTTTTTCTTGGCGTTTTCGTTAATCATTTTTTCGCGCGCTTGGGTCGCTGCGGTCATATACTCGTCATAGTTGCCAGGGAAAAGTTTGATTTCCCCATAATCTAGATCGGCCATATGGGTACAAACCGTATTCAAAAAGTGCCGATCATGAGAAATGATCACCATGGTGCTATTGCGCTCCACCAGAATTTGTTCCAGCCAGCGGATAGTATTGATATCGAGGTTGTTGGTCGGCTCATCGAGCAGCAACACATCGGGATCAGAAAACAAAGCTTGTGCCAATAACACGCGTAGTTTCCAACCCGGCGCAACTTCACTCATCGGGCCAAAGTGCTGTTCAGTAGGAATATCCAGCCCGAGCAATAACTCACCAGCGCGACTTTCAGCGGTATATCCATCCATTTCAGCAAACTTAACTTCAAGATCGGCCACTTCCATGCCTTCTTCTTCGCTCATTTCCGCTTGGCTGTAGATAGCATCGCGACGTTCTTTAACCGCCCAAAGTTCGGTATTGCCCATTAAAACGGTATCCATAACCGTGTGCTCTTCAAATGCGAATTGATCCTGGCGCAGCTTACCAAGGCGAACATATTCACCCAACATGACATTACCCGCCGAGGGTTCTAAATCCCCGCCGAGAATTTTCATAAAGGTTGACTTACCGCAACCATTGGCACCGATCAGGCCATAACGATTACCGTTATGAAATTTTACCGAGACATTTTCAAACAGAGGTTTAGCGCCAAACTGCATGGCGATATTGGCTGTAGCGATCAAAAGAGCAATCCGAAATTGGTCAAAAAAGAGGCGCGCAGTGTAACGGAATAGGATTAAGGAAGAAAGCTTTGTATCGCAGTAATCGCTGCATTTCGACGAAAATTCTAGCCAAAGGCGCTTCTGCTCGGTAAAGCGCTGAATACTGCGTGGTTCATCGCACCGTTCAATCAGTCGAGTCGCATCTACAACAGTCGTTGTTACAAGACTCGCTAATACAGTATTATGTTCGACAAAATTCGGCCCCAAATCAATTTAACGCTTGGGTATGACTTAATGTTAAATCGGGGTATCCGATTGAAGCGGTTAGCTTTTTTAGTTAGCTGGACTCGAAATTTCCATTAACCATCGAGCACCCGCTTCCCATTCGAAAAACAAACAACTAATGATATCGATAATCGCGCCAACAGACTTTAAACAAATTCCTTGGAAAAATGGCAAAGGAACGACCACCGAGCTTGCGATCAACTCAGGCGGTACCTTACAGCGTTTTACCTGGCGACTCAGCATCGCCAGCGTTAGCGAAAATGGTCCATTCTCAGACTTTAGTGGCTATTTACGGCACCTTATTTTGCTTGATGGAAATGGCATACAACTAACACATAATGAAGCAACCATTGACCGTCTAGTAGAGCCGCTGAGCATGGCAAGGTTTAGCGGAGCTGCGCAAACGGTTGGGACGCTGATAGATGGTCCCATTACCGACTTTAACTTAATAACACGGCAAGACGAGTTTAGTGTGCAGGTTAACACTTGGAATACAGAACAAGTTTACCAGAGCGACCAGCTAGAGCTTGCATTTGTTTACAGTGCAAAAGCCAATGTTTTGCTGAATACAAGCAACCAACCAACGGTTACGCTACCACCGAATCATTTAGCGATTATTGAGCAAACAAACTCAGACGAACTCCAAATACGGGGTAGTCATGTTATTTTTATTTCTTTAGTAAAACGGAAATAAAAGCAGTTAGAGTTGATCGATTATTTTTAACTACCTAAGCATAGTCCCTTTGACTACGGGTATTTTTTTATTGGCTTTGGAGTTGGATGCAGTCGTAAATATGGCCTTTCCCGCCCCTCTTTACGCTCTAATTGAAGATAACTCTGTAAAATTAAATGGGTTCGCAAAAAGCTGGCCATCAATACCATTGAACTCCGATGAGAGATCATATTATTTAAGCTTGAACACTTCTCTTAAAAATCATGACTTTTGGCACTCTCTGAGCATTCGTTTAATTCCTATACTATGCTCCACAGATATAGTGGAGCGCAGATCATATGAAATTTTCCTATCTAACTTTAATGGCGATTTTTCTTTCCATTAGCGTAAACGTTATCGCCGAAAGCCCTGAGATCAAGGCCGTTCAACTCATGAATGAAGCAAAACAGGCTATTAACACGAACCTTGATTCTGCTGAGGAGCTGATTGAATTGGCTCTAGAATTAGCACCTAATAATTCGGAGATCCAATTCATGTGTGGCCGCATTATGGGGCGACAAGCAGAAGATGCTGTGTTTTCCGCGCTAAGTTATGCCAAAAAATCGAAACAATGCCTTAAACAGGCTGTTGCTTTGAATCCTCAAAACATCGAATTCAGAAAAGGCCTCATGTCATTCTATCTAGGAGCACCTGCAATAGCAGGAGGTGACAACGACTTGGCATGGGAGCAAGTTAACTTAATAAACCAAATCGATCCTTTGAAGGGTACTTCAGCGAGAATTCGATATTTTCAAAAAGTCGAAGACATCGCAAGCTTATCGAAACTGCTTGAACAAAGCCGTGTCTCTTTTCCCGAGTACGCCGAATTCCATTATAGACATGGCCTATACCTGCAAGAATTGGAGTTGTTCGAAAAGGCCAACGAGGCGTTCGTAAAAGCGACTGAAGCAAAAAATGACGACGAGCATAACTACATCCTTAACGCTTGGTATCAGATAGGACGCACAGCTATATTCAGCAGTAAAAATTTAGAGCGAGGTATAAGCGCGATAAGCTACTTTATCAACAATACTCCCAAAGACTCGAGCATTCCTCCTATTGATTGGGCGCATCTTCGATTAGCGCAACTGTACCTCCTTTCGGGACAATCACAACAAAGCTCTGAGCAACTGAGCATCATAGCTAACACGAATGACAAAGCATTACAGCGTGAAATTCGTCGACTGAAGCGAAAATTATAATGAATAAAAATAGAGAACTGTCTCGACATTCAGCCCTATTATTTATCGCTGTATTTATACTCATGGAATTACCCATTCGCATATTTATTCAACCTGATCCTTGGCTGCTTACTGCCGAACATTGGTACTTTGAGCAACCGCTCAGGATCATACTGGAGTTAATATTGGTCTTTATATTAATTCTGGTTTTGGCAAAAGCGGCAAGAACGCTACTGAAGATCCCGAAAAACCATGTTTCGTTGCTAATTATCAGCTCAGTACTCAGTGCAGTGATTTTTGCGCTTTTAGAGCTCGATCAGTTAACCAATAGTTTTAATACTGAATTCACGCTATGGCTGCTTTGGTTAGGCAGTGGATTCGCCATTGGTGTCGGTCAAGAGCTGCTGTATAGAGGCCTATTATTTACTTCATTAAATCATTATTTTAATGTCCGGATTGCAGGTTTCGTCACCACAATAACTTTTATTATCGCGCCATTGCACTCAGCTCGACTATGGGAATACTTGCAAGGAGGCCACTTTACAACGGTTGCTATTCTTGTTGCTATTTATTTCTCGGTGAGCACTTTCTTCCAATGGCTCAGAACTCATACTAATT
>JABXHQ010000170.1 GCA_013373545.1 Gammaproteobacteria bacterium | reverse complement strand
CTCCGTTCGTCGCTTCGATTCTTGTTGATCTTTATCGCAGATAATTAATCAAAGTACTCATAGTGCCAACAAAAAGCGTTATATTAAATATCAGTAAACGAGCTTTGTTACTGCGAAACGTTTCGCCGATCTGAAATAATCCCATTACTATAAGCGCAAAAAATATTGAGCCTAAGCCAAATCCAATGGAGTATGAAAGATTCCCCGTAGCAGCTAAGCTGGCCGAAAATTTAACGAAAAAGACCGTAACAGAAAGAGCAATAGCAATAATCAACAAAACGATCACCAAAGCTTTATTCTCGCTGTTAGATTTAGTCTCGAGTTCAGTTCCTGGAGCCTGATATAGGTTATTTGCTGTGTTTTGACTTTGCTCTTGATTCACTTTACGTTCCTTACTCATGAGTTAATCCCTCGGTTATATCTTTAATTAGGAATAAATTTTATTAATCGTTCAAGACTTATGTGTTTCCACGCTTATCAACCAAGGAATATGTTTCCCAAAAACTTCTTAATCAGCGAATAGACTTTTAAGCTAACCCTGTTATTTCATTAATCAAATGGCCAGCCAATCGAGCGCAGCTAACTTTTCTAAAAATATTTCCCTGAATAATGGCTGTAGAAAATGGTCGCCTTGCTCTGGTAATGCACGAATGTCAAAGCGCTCAGAAGCAAACGAAAATTGTAGGCAATAATGATGTAAGTAACAGCGATCAGCGATCATCTTAGGCGCGTAACGAGGATCACCGAGAATTGGACTGCCAATACTTTTTAAGGCCACACGTAACTGATGCGTTTTCCCAGTCAGCGGTTTTAACAAAGCAATGCGCAAACCATCTTGAAAACCAACACTGTAAAAGTCAGTATGCGCCGGATTGATTAAGGATTTCGTCAGTCGATAATCACCTCTACGCGCGGGCACCATATCACCCACAATAGCGCCTTGCTTTTTCTTTGGTTTACCGACGGTTACCGCGCAATAAACTTTGCTGACATTACGAGCCGCAAATTGCTCTGACAGCTCAGCCGCTGCCGCGGAATTTTTAGCCAGCAACAAAACACCACTGGTAACTTTGTCCAGTCGGTGTACTGGCGCTAGAAATTCCAAGCGTAACTGCTGTTTTAGTTCAGCTACTAATCCAGTCCCGGACTCACTGTGCAGCGAAACATTGGCGGGCTTATGATAGGCCAACCAATGCTCCGTCTGGGCAATAATGCGCTGATTAAGCGAGCTAAGCATTACGTTTTCTGCCACCATATAACATTACTTCTTACGCAAAGGTTTTTAATCCAATCACGCCAAAATACATAAAATAAACAGTCGCTATTAGATAAACTAAACTCGACAGTAAACAAAAATAACGCGTCGCTCGGTTAATGCGTAAGCTCCAATAGCGCCAACAATTCACCAGTGCAACCAAAGTAAAACCGGCAAAGCACCAAGTACTTAGCCAAATTCCCCAAGAGTAAAACGAGGGCTGACCTAGATTGGCAAGAAAGTTACCAAGTTGAGCTGCGATGAACAAACCAATGAAAGTGGCTACACTAAGCGAAGCGAAGAATGGGGCGAGGCGAATTCGAGTAGCCGGACCGGCCGGAATCGAATGATTTAAACGCCGTACCAGCCAGATCCAAAACCATAACAGATGTAAAATTACCGCCACTACAAATAAACCAAGGCCCACTTTCGCCACCATCGGTAACCAGTTGGGAACCTTAACTAAATAATCTGTTCCGCGCTGAATTACCGTATCTTCTTGTTCATCTAGTAAGATCACCGAAGCACGGCTATGTTCTGGTCGAGCCAACATATTCGGACTTGCCCAAATATACGACTGTTCTGGATCATCGTTAAATACCGCGCCCTCGTTATTAAATTTCACAGTTTGATAGCCATCAAGTGCATCAATAAAAAAAGAAAATTCTTGTCGAGGATTAACCTTTAAATAAGTACCTTGATAAGGCATGTAAATGTTTTCCGCCATGGTTTGTGCCACGATTCGCTTCGGTCCAGAATGACCAAAGGTAATGTAACGCTTGATCTCGGTGGCAATTTTCTTAAGTGCACTGCCATTGTCAGAATTAAGCATAATGCTATACCCGACTCCGATGGTATGCTCATAGGCGAGCTCAGCAATACCTCCCTCTACTCCACCATTGTGACCGTGAAATACAAAATTGTTAAACAGCGTTGTGTAATTACTCAGACCGTAACCTGTTGTCATTCCTTTTCGTGCCGCCATTGATGACACCGGACGTTCCATTCGACGCATACTCGCTTCACTCAAAATACGCTCGCCATTAAACTGGCCACGATGAATAAAAAAGCTTAATAAATTCGCCATATCGCGCGCCGATGCATTAATCGCTCCAGAAGGACGCATAATGATATGCCAATAGTTTACTGGTGCGCCATTGCTGTACAAGGTTGCCGCTAACCAAGGATCACTGGGCTCGCGGTAGGTCGCAGTCATCATATCCAACGGCTGGAAAAAATTCTTTTGTACGTAGCTTTCGAACTCGACACCAGCCACCTGCTCAATAATTCGTGCGACTGCGGGCGGCCCAGCATTAGAATAGGACATTCGCTGTCCGGCTGGCCAACGAGAAATACGTGAATGAGGATGAAACTGTAAGCCCTGTTCCAGCGTTGCAGGGGTTGGATCTTGATGGGCAAACTCAGTTAAGTGAATGTCGTCCCAACCTGCGGTGTGCTCCAACAAATGGACAATGCGAATCGGGGCACTGGCTTGGTAGGGATTCTGATAATCAATAATCGACTGCCATGGCTTAACTTCGTCATTCAAATTAAGCTTATCTTCCTCTTGCAACTTTAGTGCGGCTAGCGATACAAACATTTTCGAAATCGAGCCCATTCGAAATAACGTTTCCGCCGATGCTTTGCGTTGCTCTTCGGCATTAGCAAAGCCAAAGCCAGCAACCAATTGCTCCCCCGATTTATCGACAATGCTAATGCCTGCGCCTGGTACATTATGCTGCTGCAAAATAGTTTCAATACGCCCTTTCAACTCGGCTAAATCACGCGCTGGCTTAGCAAAGGCATCGGAATCGTCTTCAGCAACCGTAGAACAAGCAAATAACACTAGCGGAAGAAGCAGAATAACTTGAGCAAAGCGAGAGAGTTTCATATTGAGTCCCATTGATTGTTATTGCTTTCGTACCTTAATCAATAACCTTATTAAGTGCAATAAAGCGCGATAGTGGTCGACCGTCAGGTAAATGTTCAACCGTATTCGAAATAATGGTTAGGTCTTGAAATGTCTCGGCTAGCTCGTTATGAGCTAACAGAAAATTCGGATTACGTGGTGATGATATTTTTTCGCAGCCTTGCAAAAATGTTTGAATGCAAAGAAAACCTTGCGGCTTCAGCCAGCGGCGTAATTGTGGGTATAAGGGACGATGTAAATAACGACACATAATAACGATATCATAGGTTTTTGGCATACTTACCGGTAAGCGTACCGTTTGCTGTTCATCTAAAGATCGTTCGACATCAACAATAGCAGATGTCACGCGCAACTGATAATGGCGCACGCTGCGCTGCAATCGAGCGAGTGCTGTTGCTGAATTATCAATGGCAAATACTTGCGCGCCATGCTTGGCCATATACATAGCATCACGACCACTGCCACAAGCAATGTCCAAAACATCCGGTTGGCTAAACTCAAACCAGCGTCCGGCGACAATTGCCTTAATAAAGTCTGACGGTTGCCAAAAGTGCGTAGTTTCTAAGCCACTGGCAAAGCTGAGCGCTTCCTGCTCCTTTACAGCTTGCCAAGATAAGATAGAGTTTAGATTAAATTGCCGTTCGTTAAAGAAAGATAACGCCGCGCTGCGTGTAATGTCATCGACCACAATATTTAATGGCGTGGCTTTAATTGGCAATTCG
>JABXHQ010000002.1 GCA_013373545.1 Gammaproteobacteria bacterium | reverse complement strand
TTTGGTGAAGCGTTTTACAAAGCGCAACTTGGCGGTGGCTCGCAAGCCCCTCAAGGTGGCCGCGCGATTATCAGTGTGCGTGATGCCGACAAAGCTAAACTACCCGAAGTAGGCAAAGCATTAATCGCTTGTGGTTTTGAATTAGTCGCCACTTCCGGTACTGCGAAAGCGTTAGTCGCAGCAGGGATCCCGTGTCAAAAAGTACATAAAGTTAATGAAGGTCGTCCGCATATTGTCGACTTAATTAAGAATGATGAAGTGGATTACATTGTTAACACCACTGAGGGGCAGAAAGCCATTGCCGATTCTTTCTTAATTCGCCGTTCAGCGTTACAACATAAGATTGCGTATACCACAACCTTGGCTGGCGCATTAGCAACGACACTCGCGATCAAAAAGCAAACTCGCGACCTAGTGGTTTCGGTTCAAGAGTTACATGAAAAGGTTAAATCATAATGCACAATAGAGTTCCGATGACTAAGTCGGGTGCGGATAGTTTACGTGAAGAACTTAAGCACTTGAAAACAGAAGCACGACCAAAAGTCATTGCTGCAATTTCTGAAGCGCGCGAGCACGGCGACTTGAAAGAGAACGCTGAGTATCACGCGGCACGAGAGCAACAAGGCTTTATTGAAGGTCGCATTCAGGAAATTGAAGGTAAGATTTCCAATGCACAAATCATTGATGTCACCACCATGACGAACAATGGAAAGGTTATTTTTGGTTCCACGGTTAATTTAATTAATGTGGATACTGAAGAAGAAGTTACCTACCAAATTGTTGGTGAAGATGAAGCCGATATTAAGAAAAATAAAATATCGGTGTCTTCACCCATTGCGCGTGCCTTGATCGGCAAAAATGAGGGTGACGAAGTGACAGTTCGTGCCCCGGGCGGTGAAATTGATTATGAGATCGCGGAAGTCCAGTATATCTAGGCAATTTTCTGTGGTTTTTAACTCGGCCAGCTAATGCTGGCCTTTTTTATGCTTAGAAAATTCGATATTCAATAAAGATCACCTATACTTTTGAAAACTAACGTCATTTTGGTATCTTTATTGAGAGTTTGGTGCGCATTATTGTAACGAGCCTGTGGTTGTTATGCTCGCTTTCCCTTTTTGCTGACTCGCCTGCTACAAGCGTTAATGCGCCGGTACGTGTTGGTGTTTTTGAAATTCCGCCCTTAGTAATAGAAAGTCCGGACGGTACTATGCGGGGCTTCGTTTACGACTATTTTGAGTTGATGAAGCCGCATTTGAAGCAACCCATCGAATGGGTATCTTTTGCCAATTGGAACGAGTTATTACAAGCGGGTGAGGCCCGTGAAATCGACGCGGTCTTTCTGGCACAAAAAAATATGCAGCGCTTATCCTTATATGATTTCACCCGACCCATCTTGCAGCTACGCAATTATTTCTTTGTTCGGCGCGATAGCGTTGGTCCAATGAATGAAGACACCGTGGTGGGACACTCGGTTGCGGTCATTAAAAGCAGTGCCAATGCTGAATACTTACGCGACAAATTCGGCAGCCAAATTACGTTAATAGAGTATCCTTCGCCCCAAGCTGTTCTACAAGCGGTGGCCAGCGCTAAGGTCGATACGGCGGTGCTGAATATCGCCATTGCTTCGCATTACATGAAAGCCGAAGGGATAAATAATTTAAAGCTTTCTGAAGCGATTGATTATCAATATAACCTTGCGATTGCTACACGCTCGGACCAGCCGCAGCTGAATGTAATGTTTGAATCGGTGCTCGACCACATCGATAACAGTCGCGTTGAGGCGTTAAGGCTTAAGTGGGGCTTAGTGCATGAGCGTGAAACTGATTGGAGTATGGCGGTCGTCACCTCGGCTATCTCTGCGGTTTTCTTTTTATTAAGTGGCTATGTGATCATGATCAATCGGCGCTTGAAAGCCGAAATTAATAAGCGCGAAATATTTGAACAACAGTTAGCTAACCTAAATGTTAAAGCGGAAAGTGAGCGTCAAAAAGCCCGCAAAGAAGCACGTACGGATCCGTTAACAGGAATTGATAACCGCCGTAAATTTGAAGAATTTATGCGCTCGCAAATAGAGCTGTTTATGCGCCGCGGAAACGACTTTTGTTTGATGATAATTGATATTGATCACTTTAAATTGATCAATGACGAGTTCGGACACGATGTCGGGGATGTCGTGTTACGAGAAGTCAGCCACTCAGTGAAAAAGATTATTCGTCCCTATGATGAGTTTGGCCGTATCGGCGGAGAGGAGTTTGGTGTGATCCTCCCCGACACCGATATCACTGAAGCAAAAGGGACTGCTGAACGATTGATGGATTCAGTGGTTGCCTATCGAAATCATGATTATCCGGAGCTGGCAGTAACGGTGAGCATCGGCTTAAGTGCCATGCGACAAGGTGACGATTTTGACACCTTGTTTAAGCGCGCTGATGAAGCTTTATACCAATCGAAAGAGCAAGGTCGCAACCGCGTTACCGTGGGTTAACGATTACGGTTAAACCAGTACCGATATGAGCGTGTGACAAACCTCACCGCTGCTGCGGCTAAGAGCTGCAACTCAACATCGAACAACCAACCTTATGACGCGCCCATTCTGGCCGCTTTTGACGCAGGTGCGCAAACTTTTCGGGGCTAGCATAGGGCTCTTGCAGCGCGCTCATTAATTCAAAAACCCCAGCGAAATTACCTTGCTCGGCTTGCTCGATTGCCTGCTGGGTAAGGTAGTTGCGCAAGATAAAAGCGGGGTTCGTTTGCTGCATGCGTCGATGATCCACTGCGCCTTGGGAGAGTTGCTGATAGTCTGCAAACCAAGCCGCAAGTGCCGCTTTTGCGTTACTGTCGTAAAGCGCGGGGTAAAGATTTTGCAAAGTGACTTCCGGCGCACTGAGAGCGGCAAAAAATAAGGTATGGTCGATTTCGAACTG
>JABXHQ010000020.1 GCA_013373545.1 Gammaproteobacteria bacterium | reverse complement strand
TGTTAATATAATTAATTTAAAATGTTATTTGTCTTAATATAATGTTTATTAAATCAAATTTGGCTTTTTATAATTAATCTGTGAGGTGGGGCAATGCTAAAGTGGCAGACACAACTCGATGCTGCGGATATCGCGATACTTAGGGTACTGCAAGCGGACGGTCGGATCAGTAATGTTGAGTTAGCCAAACGAGTGAAGCTATCGCCGCCAGCTACATTAACGCGGTTGAAGCGATTGGAAAAAGACGGCTTTATTGACCGTTTTGTCGCGGTACTGGATCGCCACAAAACCGGGCACGATACCTTAAGCTTTATTCAATTAACCTTGTCGTTGCATCAACATCAACAGATCCATGACATTTTAGAGCGAATCGTGGCGATGCCAGAAGTGCTCGAATGTCATAACGTTACCGGAGAGTACGACTATTTGTTAAAAGTCGCACTGCGCAATACCCAGGCGCTCGAGTTATTTATTTCACAAAAATTAATTCCAATTCCGGGCATTGCGCGATTACACACCAGTTTGGTGCTAAAAGAATATAAAGCGAGCATGGCCTTAGATTTGGAGTAACGGTTACCACTGCGCTCGAGGTTAAAGCTATGAAGTACAAAAACATTGAAACCAATACTATCCATGCCGGCAAATTAATTGATGAAACCTTCGGGGCTTTAAGTACACCGATTTATCAAACTTCGACTTACACCTTTACTAACACCGAGCAGGGCAGTGCGCGCTTTAATGGCGACGAGCAAGGCTATATTTATGGCCGCTTGGGTAACCCTACTGTGCGTGAATTGGAAATGCGCATGGCGGCGTTAGAAGGTACTGAAGATGCTGCTGCGCTGGGGTCAGGAATGGGCGCGGTTTCAGCTACCTTATTTGCACTGCTCAATGCCGGTGATCATATTATTGCTTCGGATGCGCTCTATGGTTGTACCTATGCTTTGCTCGAACATAAGTGTAAAGCGCTCGGAATTGAAGTGAGTTTCGTGGATGGCCGCAATGAAATGGCGATTCGCAGCGCAATAAAGCCAAACACCAAAGTGCTTTATGTTGAAACACCGATCAATCCGAACATGGTGTGCATCGATTTAGATATGATTGCGCGAGTCGGCCGCAACGCTGGCATTAAAACCGTGGTAGATAATACGTTTATGTCACCGGTCTTGCAGCAACCGGCTAAGCATGGAATTGATTTAATTATTCACAGCGCAACCAAGTATCTTAACGGCCATGGTGATGTGATTGCGGGAATTGTATGCGGCGCGGCCGATATGATCGAACATATTAAGTTAACAACACTGAAAGATATGGGGGCTGTGATCAGCCCGCACGACGCGTGGTTAATTATCCGCGGGCTTAAAACCTTGCACATTCGTGTGGAACGTCATTGCCAAAATGCGGAAGTAGTGAGTCAATTCCTTGAGCAACATGGCAGTGTTAAACAAGTATTCTATCCCGGCCTTGAAAGTCACGAAGGCCATGCGTTAATCGGCAAGCAGATGAAAGCGGCTGGTGGCGTCATTGCTTTTGAAATGCATGGTAATTTCGACAATGCAGTGAAGTTTATGGATCAACTGCAAATGTGCAAACGCGCCGTTAGCCTCGGAGACGCAGAGACCTTGATTCAGCATCCTGCTTCAATGACACACTCGCCTTATGAGCCAGAGCAGCGCCGAGCCGCCGGAATTAGTGATACTTTGATCCGACTTTCAGTTGGTTTAGAGCACGTCGACGATATATTAGCGGATCTAAAGCAAGCGCTCGCACTGGCTTACGAGGATATTGCTCGAGTCGGTTAGTCGCCAACTTAAACATCTGCTCGACGGCAACAGCCCAAAGGTATTTTTCCTTTGGGCTTTTTTTATGGTTAACCAAATTGTTAGCAATCTTTACCAAGCGCTGAATTATTTTTTTAGGGTGCTACAATCGAGGAAGAATAAAATAAACTAAAAGGAAAAGTCATGAACGGTTGCAAAAAATGCACTGGATGGATAGCTGTCGCTTCTTTATTCATATTAAGTTTTGCCTTCAGTCAAACCCACGCTAAACAAGCCCAAGTTAAACAACCTGCTGATAAAGCTAAAGTTATGTTATTCGGCACTTTTCATTTTGATGATCCCGGTCTTGATGTCGTTAAGCTAAAAAATGTTGACGTAATGACAGCAGAGAACCAAGCGTATCTAAAGCAGTTTACTCAGCGAGTCGCCGCTAAATTTGCGCCAACTCAAGTATTAATCGAGTGCGCTAAGAAAGAAACGCCGAAGATGAACGAGCGTTATCAAGAGTACTTAAACGGTAGCTATGAGCTAGGTCGTAATGAAAATTATCAAATTGGTTTTCGGCTGGCTAAGCTCGCCAAGGTTAAAGTAATTACTTGTTATGATGAGCGTGAAGTGGAGTGGCAAGGTGAAGCGTTAATGCAGCATATGAGCGAGCAAGACGCTAAACTACAAACTGCGTTTATGACCTATTTGCAAAAAGTGACCAGCGAAGTTGATGCCTCAAGAAAAGCCATGACTTTGCAACAGGTATTACAGTCAAACAATAACCAAGAACAAGATAATTTAAACAAGAGTCTTTATATCTTTACTAATCATGCCGGTGCTTTTGATAGTTATGTTGGCGCTGATGCCGCGGCCAGTTGGTGGCATCGCAACTTTAGAATGTATGCTAACGTTCAAGCCCTAGCGACACCCGGCGAGCGAATATTTGTTGTAGGCGGGCAGGGGCATATGGCGATTCTGAAAGATTTTGCCAAATTGGATCCTAACAATGAGGCGGTTGCGGTTAACGGTTTTCTGTAACATTAAAACAATTAAAGTATTCACTTCGGTCGGCTGTTAAGTTTGCTTAGCAGCTGAACCTTGTTGTGTCTTTGGAGTATGGAGGTGCGTAAGCTCATTTTTGAGATACTAAAATGTTTTCGGATACTTAAGTAATGACCCGAATGGCTGAGTTCTAAGTTAGAAAATCAATGTTATGTTAGCGAAAGATGATCG
>JABXHQ010000134.1 GCA_013373545.1 Gammaproteobacteria bacterium | reverse complement strand
GTTTAATCATAATACATACTCACTCTCGAATTAAGCAACAACGTCAACCGCTCCTAATGCTTGCTTCATTTTTTGTTTAGCGCGTAACAAGTTAATTTTCACCCAAGGTATACTGCGTTCCATTATTTTCGCAATTTCACGTCCGTTGTAACCTTCGAAATAATACAGCCACAGTAAGTTACCTTGCTCGGTTGATAATACTTGGCGCACTAAGCGCCAGATATTATCACGTTGCAACTGCTGGCACTCGCTCGCCGCAACCGTTTCATCAAGCTGAGTTTGATCCAGCGTAGTAAATTGCCGGTAATGACGCTTCATTGCATTATTAGCAATTGAAAACAACCAAGTGCTAAACGCATATTGAGCTTGATAGTTTTGCAAATAACGATAAGCATTAATTAACGTTTCTTGAAATACATCTTCGGCCATTGCTTCATTCACACAACGAGCACGCAGAAAACGCATTACCGATTCTTCATACGCCATCACCAGGCGGTTAAAGGCCTGGTGATCACCTGCTAAGCTTTGTTCAATCCACTTTGCTTGCTCGGTCATAAACGCTGCATTATTCCGTTAAGGCTCGCGGAGCATCGTCGGTTAAGCGCCAGAATGACTCAGTTGAACCCGCTAAGGTTACCAATAGTTCGCCACCACTTTGCTCAAAGCGAATGTTATTTAATAAATCGACGACTACCGGATCTTTAGTGCCTAAGCGTTTCATCGCAAGGATACCGCCAACGATTGCCCGAATATTGGTGGCAACCGCTTCGCTATCGGCTTGTAATCCAAGTTGCAAAATTGAATACTGTCCTTCTTCATGATAAGCCACAGAAACTTGTGAAAGTTGTTTTGCCGATAGCGATTCGAACTGATAGTTGCTTGCATTTAACTTATCGATATTCACACCGCCATGCACCATCGCCTTTTTAACATCGACCACAACCTCAAAAATTGCGCCGCTTTGCGCCGACATAGCGATCGGTTGAGTCAGCTGCTGTTCGAGCATGGTAAGCTGGTCACTGAATATAATTTGTCCTTGCTTGGTCAGAGCAATAAAGACATCTTTGGGTGTTTTGTTTTCCGAGGCGGAAATGCTGATTTTTGCATTTTCCTCAGCAGTAAGTAAGCCATCTTTTTGTGCCATCGCTCGAATACGATCAATCGATTGATTGACTTCTGCGGTTAAAATTTCGGTTTGTTTGATAGTGGTTTTAGGCGTAAATCCGATTTTTTCCCACTGGCTCAAAATTTCACTACGATGAACCGCTAAATCCCCTTCGAGAATCAGCATTTTTCTTTCATCCGCGTAGCCAAATGCATAGGCTCGATGCACAGCTTGCGCGGTTTTCTCACCTAGTAATAATGCCAATACTTTTTCCGCTTCACGCTCATCCACGGCTTTGCGCTTAATGATTTCACTGCTGCGCATACTTTTAACATCAAAATTAAAATACCAGTCCGGTTGAGCCGCACTCGGCGCTGCCGTTTCGGCCCCAAGCCAAGTTGCGCTTAGTGTGATCAACCCCACTAGCGAGTAACGAATGGTAGATAAAATAGCGTTTGTTTTCATGATGCTTTAGCTCCTTTGCTTATCGTTACTCACTTATAGTGGCGCGATTGGGAAAAAGGATACAACGAAATTGAATTTTTTTAATCCGCGACGACTGCAGGCCATTTGGCGTTACCCCAGACGCTCTGCGATTGCTGCAAGCACAGGTTTCAGCTAGCAAGAACTCTGCTAAACTAGTTGCATGCGTATCCTAGTTATCGTTTTTTTCCTGGCGCTCTTGTGGAGCTGTCAAACGTCCAGTCCCAGCCGGCCACCGAGTGCCGACTCGACGCCTCAGTCGTCGGTACCGCGCGGAGCCGTCACCGACTACACCACCACCGCAAAAGACCGCCTAATGCGATTATACCAACAATGGAAAGGAACACCTTATCGATTGGGGGGACTCACCCGGAATGGGATTGACTGCTCTGGGTTCGTATACTTGGCGGGGCAGCAAGCTTTGCGCACTGAGCTACCGCGCACTACTTATTTACAATCGAAGGCCGGACGAACGATTGCACGCCAAGACTTAACATTTGGAGATCTAATTTTCTTTAAAACCGATCGTAAAACCCGTCATGTTGGCATTTACCTTGGCGATGGTCACTTTATGCATGCATCAACCCGTATAGGGGTTACCATTACGCGCCTCGATAACCCCTACTGGCAAGAGCGTTACTGGATGGCTCGCCGGGTCAAAGACTATTGAGTCGGCGCCAAAAAGACTTGCCGGCCATGAATAACCGTCATTAATATTTGGGTGCTTAGAATTTGCTCTGCATTATTGGCGGCTAAACGCATAATGTCTTGGTCCACAACAGTAAAGTCAGCCCAAAATCCTGGTGAAATTTGTCCCAATTGTTGCTCGCGAAACATCGCGAAAGCGGGCGCTCGTGAATATCCCCAGATGGCTTCTTCAACACTCAGACGCTGCTGTGGGTACCAGCCACCGGATGGTAGCTGTTGTTCATCTTGGCGAGTGATCGCCGCATACACCACACTTTTAAATTGATAGTCGGTTCCGGGTAGGTCGGAATTAAGAAGCAGGGTTGCACCGGATTCGCGCAAGCTGCGCCAAGCATAAGCTCCATCAATGCGCTGTGTACCCAGCCGCTGCAGAGCCCAATGACGATCGCTTAACGCATGCAGAGGCTCCATTGAAGCAAGCACTCCGAGTTGCCCTAAACGGGGAATGTCGCTAGGGGCCAATACTTGTGCGTGCTCAATCCGATGCCGACGATTGTGTGCCGCCGCCGGCAATCCTTGCTGACGTGCAAAAATGTCCAACACAGCACGATTGCCGCCATCTCCAATTGCATGAATGGCTAATTGAAAGCCACTTTCAAAGGCTTGTTCCACTTGCTCAGCGGGGTACTGATACTGCGGCCCACCGGTTCCTAAATGACCCGGTTTGTCGCTATAAGGCTCGAGCAACAAAGCGCCGCGTGCACCAAGCGAACCATCGTAATACGCCTTTACGCCGCGCACATCTAACCAACCATTCGGATCAACCTCAGGCCCGCGTGCTAACCATTGGCTCATTAATGGTTGATCACGCGACGATAAATAGACATAAACCCGCAACGGTAATTGCCCCTGCTCAGCCAAAATTTGCAAGTGCTGTAGTAAAACTTGATCAGCGCCAGCTTGATGAATCGCTACAAATCCACTGTTCGCCATGACTTGCATTGCTTTCAGTAACCGCTGCTGATATTGCTTGGCGGTTATCACTGGAATTTTTTGCAACATAAGAGGCGTTGCCCGATTTAATAAAATTCCACTCGGGTTCCCGTCTGCATCGCGCACAATCTCGCCCCCCACCGGATCGGGAACTTGAGCGGAAATACCGGCCGCAAGTAACGCTGCGGAGTTTGCCCAAACCGCAAAACCATGACGACTTTTTAGTACCACCGGACGCTCTGGAAAAGCGGCATCTAACAAATGCCGAGTGGGCAAAGCGGCCGCCCAGCGCCCTTCATCCCATCCGTCGCCCAATAACCATTCATTCGGAGCTAACGGATTAAGGCGCACAAATTCGGTGAGTCGCGCTACCGCTTGCTGCGGTGTATCCACCCCTGCCAAATCCGCAATCGCGAGCTTTTCGGCCAACTGCTCAATATGGACGTGAGAATCGATTAGACCTGGCAACACGGTAGCGTTTTTAAGATCGACGACCTCGGTTAACTCAGTTATGTAATGGCGCACGTCGTCATTCGCTCCCACAGCAAGGACCTTACCGCCACTCACGGCGATCGCCTGAGCATTCGCCCGCCATCCATTAGGGCCGAACGGCGCACC
>JABXHQ010000019.1 GCA_013373545.1 Gammaproteobacteria bacterium | reverse complement strand
GCAATTTGCCGATCGACCACTAAAAATTGGCGCCTTCACGGCTTGCAGTAACGTTACGGGTATCCAAACGCCCTATCATGAAATGGCGGAAATAATGCATGACCATGGCGGTCTTTGCTTTATTGACTTTGCGGCCAGCGCACCATACGTTGATATCAACATGCATCCTGCCAACCCGAAACAGAAATTGGATGCGATATATTTCTCACCGCATAAATTCCTGGGTGGCCCCGGCAGCAGCGGAATCCTTATCTTCGACAAAAAACTTTATCAAAACAAAATTCCCGATCAACCCGGTGGCGGTACCGTTAGCTGGACCAACCCTTGGGGAGAGCAATGCTTTTTTGAAGATATTGAAATCCGCGAAGACGGTGGTACACCAGGATTTTTACAGTTAATTCGTGCCGCTCTTGCGGTTAAAGTAAAGGATGCCATGGGAGTTGCGAATATTGCCGCACAAGAGCATCACCTGTGCCAAATTCTAATGTCTGAGTTAAAGCAAAATCCCCAGGTAAAGATGCTCGAAGAAGCGGTTACTGATCGCCTGTGCATCGTGTCTTTTTATGTGCTCGGTATTCATCATAACTTGATTGTTCGTTTACTCAATGACAAGTTTGGTGTGCAAACACGTGGCGGCTGTAGTTGCGCCGGCACTTACGGTCATATTTTATTAGATGTCGACCAAATCACATCGTCAGCCATCACCAGCAAGATTGATTCAGGTGATCTTACCGACAAACCTGGCTGGGTACGGGTATCATTCCATCCTACATCAACAGAACAAGATGTTCGCTATGTTGTCGATGCAATTAACCAAGTTATTGCAAATGCTGAAACTTGGTCAAAAGATTACAGTTTTAAAACTTGTTCGGGTGAGTTTGAGCCACGGCGTCAAACCCAAAGCTTTTTAACTTTAAATGATTTTTCACCGCTTGGATCCGAGCCAACTCGTAAAGCGAGTGCTTGGTCTAAGTGGTTTAAATCGGCGTGATCCCTGCCCGACATCAACACAATATACAGGTCGACTTGAGCTTGTCGACCTTTCCTCTTAAACTCTTCGCTACATATTCGTCATTGGAGCGCTCATGAGACATCTTCTAACCACGGCTTCAGCCTTATTGCTGGTATTGTTTAATCAGGCCGCATATAGCGAAACCTTAACCCCGGAAAGAATTTACTCATCGCCATCGCTAGCGGGCGAGACGCTACGCAGCCCAGCGATTTCGCCTGATGGACAATTAATTACCTTTTTAAAAGGCAAACAAGACGATTACGAGCGCTTAGATCTATGGGCCTATGATATCGCTTCTGGCAAGTCACGAATGTTATTCGACTCAGCCGAGCTACATGGCGGCGATGAGAACCTATCCGATGAGGAAAAAGCGCGCCGCGAACGGTTGCGACTTAAAGGCTCTGGAATCATCAGCTATCAGTGGTCTCCCAGTGGCAATGCGATTCTGTTCCCATTGGCTGGCGACATTTATTATTGGCCTCTCGGGAAGAAGTCTGCCGAGAAAATTATTGCCACCGAAGCATTTGAAACTGATGTTAAGTTTTCACCGAAAGGTAATTACATTTCCTATGTTCGCGAGCAAAACCTATATGTATACAACATTGCCGAAAAGCAAGAAATCGCCATAACCCAAGCGGGCGGCGGTGCCGTCAAATTCGGAATGGCGGAATTTGTTGCCCAAGAAGAAATGAAAAGAATGACGGGCTATTGGTGGTCGCCAGATGAAACCAAAATAGCGTTTACCAAAGTCGACGAGTCCCCAGTAGAAGAAGTCAGCCGCAGCGAAATTTACGCCAAAGAAATTAAAACCATACAACAACGCTACCCTTTCGCAGGTAAAAATAATGTGTTGATTGAGCTGGGTATTATTGAACTTAAAAACCGCAAGTTTCAGTGGGTAAATTTAGGCGACAATAAAGATATTTATTTAGCTCGAGCCAAATGGACTCAAAACAGCGATGTATTGAGTTATCAGATACAAAGTCGAGACCAAAAAGAGTTGTCCCTTAAAACGGTTACTTGGCCATCCTTAGAGCAAAAGACGATTTTAACCGAGACCAGTCAAACATGGCTCAATTTACATGAAGACCTGCATTATTTATCTGCACAACCGCAATTTTTATGGGCTTCCGAACGCGACGGTTTTAAGCACATCTATTTGTTCAATAATTCGGGCGAATTGTTGAAACAGTTAACCAGTGGCGACTGGGTTATCGATACTATCGAGCATGTCGACGAAACGAATGGTTGGGTCTATTTTACTGGCCGCATGACAACTCCGGTTGAAAAACATCTTTATCGAGTGAGTATGGCTGATGGCAGCATTGAAAAAATTTCCCGCCGCAGCGGTTATCATGAAATTGAATTCGCGCAAAAAGGCAATGCATATATTGATAACTTCTCAACGATTAACTCGCCGCCACAGTGGTCATTGCACAGCAATGAAGGTAAGCGCATTGCTTGGTTAGCACAAAACAAAGTCGATGCTGACCATCCTTTGCAGCCCTACTTAAAAAATTGGATCAAACCCAAGTTTGGCAATATAAAGACCGATGATGGCACTAAACTTTATTACCGGTTATACAAACCCGCAGGCTTTAAAGCTAACAAACAATATCCGGTGATTGTTTATCTCTACGGCGGCCCCCGCGCACAGCTAGTAACCAACCGTTGGACTCGACTTGATCCGCAATACTTTGCCCAGCAAGGCTATGCCGTATTCACGATTGATAACCGCGGCTCTTATCACCGCGGAAAAGCCTTTGAAGACCCAATTTATCGCGCTATGGGTAGTATCGAAGTAGACGATCAAATTACCGGGGTTAAGTTTCTTCACACTCTGCCATGGGTCGACAAAAAAAGAATTGGTGTACACGGCCATAGCTATGGAGGCTATATGACCTTAATGGCAATGTTCAAAGCGCCTGAGTACTTCTCTGCAGGAGTTTCTGGCGCACCGGTTACCGATTGGCGTTTGTATGATACCCATTACACAGAACGCTATATGGGAACACCTGAGCAAGACAAAGAAGCTTATGAACAATCATCGGTATTAACTTATGCCACTGGGCTAAAAGGGCCTTTATTGATTTATCATGGGATGGCAGACGACAATGTTTTATTTAAGAACAGTACGATGTTATATACCCTGCTCCAGGACAATAACTTGCCGTTCTTTGTAATGGATTATCCAGGCAAGAAACATAGTATTCGCGGCAAGAAAACGCAGATGCATCGACTCAATATGATTCGCAACTTTTTCGACTTACACTTTAAGCGTTAAACTATTCTAATATCTAGCGGTACTTTCTGAGTGCCGCTAAATATCCAATCCGTCCATCTTCGCTACGTCTAGCGTGAGCTGAGTGACGCGCGCTCTTAACTCGATCATTTTCTCTGCAATGTATTGATGTACAGCGCTATCTTTGGGCGACATTTTTTCACAATCATTCGTATAGCGAATGAACTCATCGACTTTGATATAAATGTCAGCCAAATGTTTTGGGCAATCGCAAAGAATTGGATTGTCATGCTCGGTCAATGCGTTGAGCTGTTGTGGCTGCAACTCTTGCGCTGCCGCCTCTAAATGACCCGGCGCTTGCCCTTTCAGTTGTGCCACCAAGTCATCAACGCTGCGTTGCTCCAGAGGCTTATCCACTACTCTGATTTGCGCTTGAGTGAGTCGAATAATTACCGACTTTTCAACGTTAGGAGAGAGGATCCAAATATCGACATTCTCTGGCAACTCCAACCGTGTGATGTAAATCATTTCTTCCACTTCTGGGGTTATTGCATCTAACTCCAAAATAACGCCTTTAGGAAACACGCCCGACTGATGAATCGTTTGAGTCAATAGCATCAAGTCGTCGATAGTGCGATAGTCAATGTCCGACCGTGAGCGAAATAACCAATGCGATAGACGTTCTCCGTAAACTAGATAGCGTCCTTTATTCGACTTTACGTTTTGCGCCTCTCCGCTGGACGTACCGAGGTGAGAGAGCTCACTCAAACTCATTTCAGCGATGTCCGAAATTTTATAGCCGGCGTCCAACGCACGCTTTATCAGCTTAAGCTTTTCAATCTCCGTTGCTGAATAGACGCGTCGCCCTTTGTCGTTACGCGACGATAACTGCAAATCGTAGCGTCTTTCCCAAACTCTTAACACATGAGTCGAAACGCCGACGAGGCGCGCTACTGTTCCAATGCTAAATGTTCTTTGACTATTAGACATATGCTTAACCGTTGAGTTGTTGTCTAAAGTAGATACGTTGATATTTTTACTCTGGAGCATCATTGTTAACACTAAGTGATAAAACAAGGTGTATCCTCTCATATGAACGAACAGCTATCGCATGACTTTTATCAAACAGTCCGCGACTACGAGCCATTAGCGGCCGACGCCGAACAGCTGCTTTTCCAGCGCTATCAAACACAACTGGGGAAATTTTTATTGCAAACCCTCAACCAACGCACGCACAATTTAAGTCGCTACCAGCACCTAGACTGCGCAGCGGTAACAAGGTTTCTGAATCGATCGGCGCATGCTAAGTCCTGTGACTTGCCACAGGATGACGATTGGCTCGAACTACTTTCGGAAGTCAAACAACACTGCTCATTGACGCAATTGCAAAGGCTACTAAAGCAGGCAAGCGGATATATATCGAAGCCACAGCACAAAGCGGCAGAACAAGCATTGCAGCAATTATTCAGTCTCAGAGCAGAGATTGCCTTGCACAATTTAAGGCTAGTGATAAAAGTTGCACGCGAATACAACTATCTAAGCCTGCCATGGAACGACGTAATTCAAGAGGGTAATATCGGCTTACTAAAGGCGATTGAAAAATATCAATTAAGCCACGGCACTCGCTTTTCAACTTATGCCTGGTGGTGGATCCGTCAACATATATCGCTCTATCTTAAACGCAATTCCAGTGTTGTACGCCGCCCCGAGCAGTTGTTCGATAAAATGCTTTCACTAATTCATCAATTGAATAAAAAAGGTCTTAGCTTTACTCAGGGGAATATTAAAAAAATCGCCCATCAACTCGATTGTTCACGCAGCGAGCTCGAGTCTCTGCTAGTGATGGCTTTTCCTGATCAATCGTTTGACCATAGTCCGCGCGATCAAGAGTCGAGTGGGTATGAGGTGTTTAGCGAGATGGTTCATGATGATCCTGCCGATCAATTGGCAGGGCACAGCGTCAATAAATTGCTAGAGTCACTGACACCTTTAGAACAAACCATCGTAATATTGCGTTTCGGTTTAAACAATGTCGATCATCATAGCTTTCGCGAAATTGGTGCCGTTATTGGAAAAAGTACAGAGCGGACCCGCCAACTAGAAGCACAAGCGATCAAAAAACTTCAGGCGGTTGTTGCTCATAACAGTCATGGATTAGGTACCTGAATGCGACAATGACGGAAGCTTACGCCTCCGTCTTGTTAACCGTTTATTGACGCACACCTTCGACATGTAAATCTAGCCAAACGTCGCCATAGTTCTTCTTAAAACCGAAATCACCCATGTTGATTTTGGTGGTACCAGAAAAGCCAGCACGATATCCACCCCAAGGATCTTCACCCTCACCCACTTTTTGCGCTTCGATAACAATCGACTTAGTAACACCATGCAGAGTAAAATCGCCAGTCACCATTAATTTTCCGTCACCTTTATCGGTTACTTGAGTACTTTTAAAGGTAGCCTTTGGAAATTTATCCGCATGCAAAAAATCATCACTCATTAAATGCTTATCACGCTCAGCATGATTTGAATCTAAACTGGTAGTATCGATGTTCACCATAATGACTGACTCTTCGGGCTTTGCAGCATCATAGCTAAACTTTCCATCGAATGTATTAAATCGACCGAGTAACCAAGAATAGCCAAGATGGCTAACGCGGAAATTGATCGAAGCATGCGCACCTTTAGTATCGATAACATAATCAGCTGCAAAGCTCGATGCCATCGAAATACTTAACACTAATGCTAATCCAAAATATTTCATATAAACTCTCCTTTCCTACACAAGTAAAATTAACAATCTAAAGCATTCTTTTGAGGGTTTTATCTTTATCAATAAAATGGTGCTTTAAAGCGCCTAAAGCATGCACGCCCACCAA
Source organism: Gammaproteobacteria bacterium (assembly GCA_013373545.1). Taxonomy (GTDB): domain Bacteria; phylum Pseudomonadota; class Gammaproteobacteria; order Enterobacterales; family Kangiellaceae; genus Pleionea. The sequence continues at coordinate 60,974 of JABXHQ010000019.1, read as the reverse complement.
TGTCATTAATCCATACGCCAAGTATTCGTGAATCGCGCCTGCTATTCTTGCTTGATCTAAAAATAATTCTCCGGCAGCCGGAATAGAGAACCAATCGAAAACACTAATCGCGCGGCCGTCTGCGGTTGAGATTAAATAACCTGAAACAACAATCCCACATAACAAAACGTAGATCAGGGCATGCGCCACCCGTGCTAAAGCTTTCTCCCACCGAGTGTGTGTTGGCAGTGGCTGCGGTTGAAGGTTAGCCAAACGCCACAAAACCCGCAGCAGTAACAAGGCGGCGACAACGACCCCAGTACTCTTATGATAAAACGGTAAAGTCTTATACCAAGGACTATAGTAATCGAGTGTCACCATGTAAGCACCGACACTAAACAAAGCCACAACCATTAGCGCCATCAACCAATGCAATGACTTGCTAACGTAGCCATAACTGTCATGTGAGTTTTTAACCATAAGCGCTCCTGTTGTGAGCTTAGTTTACGCCGGTCAAGCAAAAAGAAAACGTCTTTCGGTCGATTTAATTATTCGAATTAATAGATAGCTCAAAGTAATCACTCTCCACGCCGGCTATCGAACGGGTATCGATGTATTGGAAGTCCAGACGCAGCAACACATTTTGTGACTTTTGGTAATTCGGTAAGGTGAGCGCAGCAACTTTTGTCAATCGATGGTGCATTGCTTCATATTGCAACAACGCAGTTGCCGCCTCAGTCACATAACCTTGACCATAATATTGCGGCAGCAATGCGTAGCCAAGATCGGGACAATCAAGCGTTTCGCGTTTAAGCAGTCCACATAGCCCGATTGGCGTATCATCATGCAGTGCCAAACGATATAAACCAAACCCATGCTCACGATAGCTTCGCAGCGGACCTTCATTTAGATAACGCTGCGCCGCTTGATAATCCTTAACGCCTTTGTCACCAATATATTGCAACCAATCCGGTTGATTAACTAATTCAAGGATAAAGTCAGCATCGGCTAACTGTAATTGTCTCAAAGTGATGCGGTTAGTGCTCGTAATCATTGTTTCCCCACGCCCAAAATAATGAACTATGTCATCTTTCCAAATGAAACCAAGTGATATCTCACAATATCGATATTCAATAGTTTTAATTCGACTAAAATCAAATCAATAAACTAAACATCGCAATAGGATATACTAAAATTATGTCCGGATTTATCCCTGATATATCCAATAGTCATTTAGAGCCATATTTTAATGCCTTACAAAGGCAAAGAGCGATCCCTTTATGTCAAACGTATTTTCTGCTCCTTGGAGCGGCTACCGTTATATTTACGCTGACCGCATTAATAATCAATGATAACCAGTCGTTAGGCCTAGCGGCCTTCATACTTATTGCGCTTGCGGGTATTTTATTTTATTTAACTTTCCTCGCTCACCAACGACGAATCAAGTCATTTGAGTCGGTACTGCCTCCCACCAGCTGGCTGATTTTCAGCGCACTTCACTTAACCGGGATGATTACGACCAATTTACAAATCATTCAGATTTCCATTACCGTCATTGCTCTGTTCGCATTTTCAATCTTGCATCTCGAACAAAAGATTTTTATGCGCTTATTATTTTCCAATTGTGTCCTGATATTAATCATCAAAGGGCAGCAATCAGCTGGCCCTCTTACCATCATGAGTTACGGCATTACGTTATCCATAGTGATGGCGCTTACCTATATTAGTTATCGTCACTTGCACCAGCACGACTGGCGTTTGTTTCGATTTGAGCGACAACTTTATGAAATTAATAAAATGGCCGTTAAGGCTCAAGAAGATGAAATGAAAGCCAATCAAATGAAGTCTCGCTTTTTAGCGAACATGAGCCACGAAATCAGAACACCATTAACCGCCATTATTGGCTACGCAGAAAAAATAAAGAAGCAAATTTTAAGTTTATCTCAACTGCGTGAAGCCAGCTCAGTTATGCTCGACAGTAGTCGCTATCTCTTGACTCTAATTAATGACATATTAGATTTGTCAAAAGTAGAAGCTGGTAAACTTGAGATTGAACTTAGCAACCATTCTATTTTTCAAATTATTGCTGACTTAGAAGTTGCTCTCGACAAGCTCGCCGATAAAAACCAAGTTAACTTTATTATTAATTATGAATTTCCTTTTCCTGAGGAAGTTTTATGTGATCCCATAAGACTCAAGCAAATCATCAACAATTTATGCGCCAATGCGATTAAATTTTCCAAGGCAGGTACGGTGGAGTTATCCATATCCGCTAATGAAAATATGAAAGTACTGCTATTTAAGGTCAAAGACAATGGTATTGGTATGGACCAAGCAACCTTACGCAGCTTGTTCAAGCCTTTTGTTCAGGGAGACGCATCAACCACTCGACGTTATGGAGGAACAGGTCTAGGATTGCATATTTCATATCAATTAGCACGACGCATGGAAGGCGATATAAAAGTTGTCAGCGAGCAAAATGTTGGCAGCGAGTTTACCCTATTGCTACCACTAAAAATTCCATCTGATAGTATTTGGTTAGCCGACATTCCAAACGTAACTCCCTACTCCAAGCAGCAGGAAAACGTCGCTAATCAGCGCTTCGAAGGTCGTTTATTAGTCGCCGAAGATCAGCCCGATAATCGTGCCTTGATTGCTGACATTCTAGCTGATTACGGGATCGAGGTTGTGTGCGTAGAAAATGGTGAGCAGGCATTAGAGAAAGCTTTGACGGTTGATTTTGATCTGATATTGCTCGATATACAAATGCCTGTAATGGATGGTTTAACCGCGGCCAAACAGATTAAAGCCTGCGCGATTGCAACGCCTATTTATGCGCTAACGGCTAATGTTATGAAGCAAGATTTAGAGCTTTATACCAATCATGGTTTTAAGGGCGCTATTGCCAAGCCCATTGATCATATCGAACTCATCAAAGTCTTTAATGAGCATTTAGCTGCACAGTCCGATCAAAAAGAAATTATTGAAAAGGCCACTCGAAAACTTACCGGATCGCGCTTACAGCAGTTAAGAAGCGATTATATGAAAACTTTAAATGAAGACATTAAACAATTAAAATCTTTAGTTAATCGTATTGAGAGTAACGACTTTACCCAATTAAAACAATTACTTCATAGAATAAAAGGAGCATCCGGTAATTATCAAATGGATGAAATCTATCAAAGTATCTGTTTGCTCGAAGATGAAAATAATAACTGGAAGATGAGCATGGACTTCCTAACTCAATCAGTAGAACACTATTACCAGACTCTGGCGGAAAATCATGACAAGTGAAAATTTATTAAAACCTTTTCGAGAAGTACTAATCGTTGATGACTCATTTGACGTTCGAGTAATGCTAAAAGAAATTTTAAAGTCGTTAAACATTAATCAGATCGATGAAGCTTCCAGTAAAGATGAACTCTACAATAAGTTAGAGCACTTTAATTATCGAGTGGTTTTTCTTGATATTGAGCTTTCCGCAAAAAATCCGGAAGATAACGGGCTTCATGGGCTCGCTTATATCAAGGCGAATTTTCCAGGTTTGAAAGTCATCATAATCAGCGCACACCACACCGCAGAAAATGTTCGCAAAGCGATCTTAAATGGCGCTGACGGATTTATTGTAAAACCATTTTCAATTCGAAAAATATCCGACATCGTGTTTAAGTTTTGTCCGGATGCAAAACGAGTCAATAACGATGACGATGACGAATAATGGTTTGCAATTATCTTTAGGTAAGGTAGCCAATAAATTTAAACTAATGCTTTAGCATCTATAAAAGATCGCCAAAGCGGCTTTGTAATATCGAGAGCATGACTAAAGCGGCGGTTTCGGTCCGCAAAATTCGCGGTCCTAATGTCAAAGGCTTACAGCCTAGTTTCGCGAGCTGATCAACTTCATCTTCGGTTAACCCTCCCTCCGGGCCAATGATCAGGTTGTAAGCGCTGGATGAGTGCAATTGCGCCACCGACTCGCCACGATGGGGGTGCAAAATAATCGAGTCACGCCATTTGATATTCATCCCAAGTAACTGGTCAAATACAATCGGCTGATGAACCGCTACCTGCTGTGAGCGACCGCTTTGTTCACAGGCGCTGATCGCAACCTGTTGCCAATGCTGGCGTTTTTTGGCGAGCCTATCGGAAGTTAATTTAACGCCGGTACGTTCGGTAAACAATGGCGTAATTTCAGTAACGCCAAGTTCAACCGCTTTTTGAATTACCCAATCCATTTTGTCGCCACGGGCAACCGCTTGGATCAAATGAGTCGCTAATGGCGATTCAGAATGATTAGCTTGTTGTTCAACGACCTCAACTTCTAAGCTTCGCTTCGCCACTTGCGTAACTCGAGCTAAATAATTTTGTCCATCACCATTAAACAGTATTAAAGGTTCGTTTTGTTTAACCCGTAATACCGTTACTAAATGACGAGTCGCTCCGTCAGATAAGGTGTAGCGTTGGTTTACTGTGAGCACTTCATCATGAAAAATACGATTAAGTCGAGTAGCCAATTATATTACTCCCTAGCCATCCAGTTAGATTAGTCTTTTACGGCGATATTGAGTCCATCCCAAGCAATTTGCGCCAATCGCTCAATCTCATCTTCGGTTATAACGTATGGCGGCATAAAGTAAATAACGTTACCTAAAGGTCGCAGTAATGCGCCTTGAGTTAACGCATGTTGATAAACCCGAATACCACGACGTTCGCGCCAATCAAACGGAGTTTTGTTAGCTTTATCCTTGATCATTTCTATCGCTAAAATCATGCCGGTTTGGCGGACATCGGCAACATTCGGATGGTCAAGAAAACGTTCGGACACTTGACGCATCTTAGCAATTAACGCTTGGTTGTTTTGTAACACGGGCTGTTCTTCAAATAACTTTAATGTGGCAACACCGGCGGCGCAAGCGATTGGATTGCCGGTGTAACTATGGGAGTGAAGAAAACCTTTTAAACTGGCGTACTCATCATAAAACGCTTGATATATAGACTCCGAAGTTAATACGGCAGCTAACGGCAAAAATCCGCCAGTGATCCCTTTTGAAACACACATAAAGTCGGGCACCACCTGTGCCTGTTCACACGCAAACAAGGTGCCGGTTCGACCAAACCCCACCGCTATTTCATCAAAGATCAAATGCACATTGTAGCGATCACAGTACTCGCGCGCTTTTTGCAGATAAATCGGATGATACATGCGCATATTACCAGCACATTGCACTAACGGCTCCAAAATAAAACCACAAACTTCATGGGCATGTTGCGCCAATAATTGCTCCAGAGCTTGAGCCTGACGCAGCGAATAATCGTACCAGGACTCACCGGCTTCGCGATTAAAACTGTCCGGCGACGGCGCCATAATGGTGTCAAACAGCAAAGGACCGAAGGTTTCTTTATAGAGCGCTACATCACCCACTGATAAAGCACCGACGGTTTCTCCGTGATAACCATTCTGCAACGCAATAAACCGCCGCCGTTGCGGTTGCCCTTGGTTCTGCCAATATTGAAAACTCATTTTCAATGCGACCTCGACTGCCGCCGAGCCACAATCAGCATAGAACACTCGGTTAAGTGGCGCCGGTGTCACTTGCACTAATTTCTCCGCCAGTTCAATGGCAGGGATATTCGAACATCCAGCAAAAATGACATGTTCAAGCTGGTCGACCTGTTGCTTGATTGCCGCACGAATTTCACTGCGACCATGGCCAAAAATATTCACCCACCAACTGCTGACCGCGTCAATGTAGCGGCGCCCTTTATCATCCACCAAATACACACCTTCACCTTTCACAATCGGTAGCAATGGGTATTGTTCATGCTCTTTCATTTGCGTGCATGGGTGCCAGATGACTGATAAGTCACGTTCTGACCAGTCGCGGTTGGGCGGCACTGTGTAAGGCATAAAATCGGTTCTCAAAGGTTTGCGCAAAGCCACTATTATAAACCTTGGTTAAACCTTGTTACCAACCGACACTGGAATTTTTTCGCGTAACCGTTAAGCTATCGCCACTCATAGATAGAGATCGGTTTAGGTATGTTTGAGCGAAAATTAAGCAATGCAATAGGGTTAATGATTTTAATACTTGTCGTTAGCAGTTGCAGCAACGATAAGACGGCCAGCCCGAGTGCTGCGCTTCCGACGGCTAATGCTGGCGCTCTAAAGGCCCACATTGAATTTTTGGCTCATGACTTACTTGAAGGACGCGACACTGGGTCGCGCGGTTATGATATCGCTGCACAATATGTAGTGTCGCATTTTCGTCAATACGGCCTTACCCCCGCCGGAGACAATGGCAGTTACTTACAAAACGTCACCTTCCGACAACGCTTGCTAAATATGAGCAAGACCTCGCTAACTTTGCACGAAGATACCGACTATAGCTTTTCACTACCCGATCAATTTGTTACCAGTGGCAGTTCGGCAAGCCAGTTTGAGTCGATTACCGCGCCTTTAGTATTCGTCGGCTATGGTATTAGTGCACCACATTTAGACTATGACGATTACGCCAACATTGATGTTACCAATAAAATTGTTGTGTTACTGAATGAGAAGCCGGCTAATCTTCCCTCGGAAGAAGCCGCTCACTTCGCTTCGCGACATCAACGCGCATTGGCGGCAGCGAAGCACGGTGCTATTGGCATGATTTACCTGCAAACTCCCCAAAGCGAAAAGCGCTATGCTTTTGCGCGCATGAAAGCGCAAGTCGCGCGTCCTGCGTATACCTGGCTTAACCAACAAAACGAGCCCGGTAACTGGATTAAAGGAATGAAAGCTGGCGCATTATTAAGCCAAGATGCCGCCGCCCGCTTACTCCAGTCAGCTCCTCACCAATTTTCCGATTTAGTCGCTAAATCGGAAAATCAAGACCCACTACCGCACTTTGACCTGGGCACCTCTGCAACCATTCAGGTCGGGTCCGACCATCGCACCATTAGCAGCCCGAATGTAGTGGGTTATGTTGAAGGCAGTGATCCCGTATTAAAGAATGAATACATTGTCTATTCCGCGCACTTAGATCACATTGGTATTCATTCCGATCACGACGGCGCTGATGCCATTAATAATGGCGCAATGGACAATGCAAGTGGCACAGCAATTATGCTCGAAACAGCACGCTTATTTGCCGAAAACCCGCCAAAGCGTTCAGTATTATTCATTGCGGTTACCGGCGAAGAAAAAGGGTTACAAGGCTCCGATTATTTTGCGCAAAACCCGACTGTTCCGGTAGAACAACTGGTTGCCAATATTAATTTGGACATGCCATTAATTTTATATCCCATTGGCGACGTAATCGCGTTTGGCGCCGAACATTCGACGCTTGGCCGCTCAGTGCAGAATGCTGCGGAAAAAGTCGGGTTACAGCTCTCGCCCGATCCCATGCCACAACAGAATATCTTTGTTCGCTCCGACCATTACTCCTTTGTCAAGCAAGGGGTTCCTGCGGTATTTCTTGTACCGGGCTTTAAGTCACTCGATGAGTCCATTGACGGAGGCAAAATTTTCCAACAATTTTTTGTCGACCACTACCATCAACCGAGCGACCAAGCAGACTTAAACATTGATTATGAAGCAGGAACTCGGTTTACCGAAGTGAACTACTTGATCGGGGTTGAGATTGCCAATAGTGAGCGCCGCCCGCAATGGTTAGAAGGCGACTTTTTTGGCGATACCTTTGGTCGTTAACGCATTGCCGGCAACAGCCACTTTTCACCGAAGCCCGACGAGGCTTCACTCACTAAGTGGCCATCAGCGGTAAAAGCAACCGCCCAAACAATGGCTCCCGAGGGCTTCCATTGATTTCGCACAGCGGCTTGCCAACTTTGCAGCAATGCGCCACTTTGCGTTGACCATAAGCGAATGTCACGCCCCGGAGCGCCGGTAGCCAGCAGTTGTCCATCGGTAGAAAACGCCGCCGAACTGATAACATATTCGCGCGGCTTCAAAGCTAAACGTACTCTCTCAGAGCCAGACTCCAAGTCCCAAATGACCGCATTTCCACGAGTCCCGGACGAAAACGCCAAGCGGCCTTGCGCTTCTAAACGAACTTGCGAGACGCGGGACTCATGTTCGAAAACGTAGCGCGGCAAACCCGTTTGGGTATTCCACAAGACAGCGCGCCGATCATATGCGCCGGTAAAGGCCCACAAACCATTCGCAGACATATCGACACTGGCAATGCGATTATCGCGGTGACCGGTAAATTCCAAACGACGACCGGTTTCCATATCAATGTGAATGGCGCGCCCGTCCACTAGCCCAAGCAGCACATACTTACCTTTATCCGCTAAAGCCACCGCGGTAATGGTCGCCGGCGCTTGCCAATATCCATAAGGCTTGCCGCTGCGAGTATTCCAAATCACAAACGTTCGATTATCCGCCGTAATCGCCCGTGAGCCATCCGGAGAAAGGTCAGTTGCCGTGATCCCTGCGTCAGGATTATCATTGTGACGCCAATCAAATAGCCGCTCATTGCGCTCCAGGTCCCATAAGCTAGCTTGATGATTAACCGTCGCCACCAAGGCTAAGCGGCCATCATCGGACAACGAGGCCTCGTACATACCAACCGCTGCATGAGGCCACTTAGCGACCGCTTCTGGACCTTTGTCACAGCTGCTTAGGATCAGCACAAGCAAGGCATAAAATGACGCCTGCATCACAGATCCCAGGCGAGTTTGAAAATTCACAATCAGCGGGTTTGGCATTTGCAACATAAGTCGTTAGACTGCAATTCATTTTGTACATTAAACAATACTGTAGGGGAAAAACCGTGAAAAAACTAATACCACTTGCGGTCGTAGGCGCATTACTCGCTGGTTGCCAGCAAAATGCCGACCAAGAGCAACCAAAAGAACAAGCCAAGGCGGCTGAGAAGTTGGTTTTCAATAGTGACATTGAAAAACAAAGTTATGCCATTGGTGCAATGTCAAGCATGCGTCTAGCCAACGACGAAATGCTGAAGAAAATGAATATCGATAAAGCGTTACTTGCAAAAGGCTTTAGCGATGGCTTGAACGGCCAGTCGGAATTCGACGAGCAACAAATTCAAGAACAATTAATGGCTTTCCAAGGCGCGATTCAGGCGAAGATGCAAGAAGAGCAATCAGCAAAAGTTCAGCCAGTTAAGGACGAAGGAAGCGCCCACGTCGCACAACTTAAACAAGCTGACGAAAGCATCAAAACCACTGAAAGTGGCCTGCACTACAAAGTGATCAGTGAAGGTGAAGGCGGTGATAAGCCTGCCGCCACTGATACGGTTAAAGTACACTACACCGGTACCTTAATCGATGGCACCAAATTCGACAGTAGTGTCGATCGTGGCGAACCAACTACCTTCCCATTAAACCGAGTAATTGCCGGTTGGACTGAAGGCTTGCAATTAATGAGTGTCGGCGACAAGTATCGCTTTTATATCCCATCAGATTTGGGTTACGGCGATCAGGGGTATCCACCGAACATTCCTGGCGGCGCAACGCTAATTTTCGACGTTGAATTGCTTGATATTCAAAACGTTGAGAAAGCTGCCGAAAAAGCTAGCGAAGCTGAAGCGAAGTAATGTCAAAAGCGCCAATCACCACATTTGCGGCGTTTTGGCCTTTTTACTTGGGTGAGCATCGCTCACCCACTGCTCGCTCCCTGCATTATTTGGGTACCAGTGCCTCGCTCATTATGTTGGGGGTGGTCATCTCGATGCAAGCTTGGCCATGGCTATGGCTCGTTTTAGTCGCTGGCTATGGTCCTGCTTGGATTGGTCATTTCTTTTTTGAACGTAACCGCCCGGCCACTTTTCAATATCCCTTATGGTCACTGTTAGCTGACTATAAAATGTTTGCCTTTGCGATCACGGGTCGTTTACGTGACGAATATCAAAAATATTCAATCAACGGCGGCTGGTAAGAACCGTCACTTTCTCAGGGCCTGCCATTAACGGCGCAAGAGATTCCGTTAACGACTTACGTTGTTCACTGTTGTCCCACTGTTGCCAATGCTCCAGAGTGTTCCATGCCGCGATAATAAAGATACGGCGATTATCCTGTTGGTCAAAATACAATTCACCACCCATAAAACCGGACATCTTCGACGCTTCTTTCTTCGCATGACGAATAATTGAAGCATACTCGTCGTAGCACCCAGGCTTCAGCTGGCGCTCAATAATCACCCGAATCATAAGTTTTACTCCAATGGTTAGTGATGTTCAGCAAGCGTATCGATCAACTTATCTTCAAGCTCGACGCGAAACGCGATGGCCTCTCCAAGCTTAGACAAATCATGATCAAGTTGCGACATCAATTCTTCGTGCGCTTGGTCGTCTGAATACTTATCGTTAAAGTCGACCACAATGTCGGTGGTTTCGCTGATTTGCGGGAATACGTCTTCAAGCAACTGTAGTGACTGAGGTCCCTTTTGATCACAATAGCTGACCAATTGTTCGTAAACCTCAAAATGTCCGGCCGAGACATAATCGATTAAAATGTCGCAAAATTGATTGATTTGAGACTTGTCCGGTAAAACCTGATCTTTTCGCTTTCCGGTTAAGCGGCAATACAACACCAACAGCTCGTTCCTTTCCGCCAACCAACGCGCAATAACCGTCGCGGTTTTTGAATCCTGTACGACAGAATTCAGCATAGTCCTCTCCCCATCTTGTACTTATCGACCTATTGCTTTTATTCTTGGCGACAAACTGACCTCCTTGATCCTAGCGCAGTTTGTGTTTATCAATTGCCAAGCCTCCCCTTTTTTATCACATCCGCCGCAACAGTCAAAATTTTTTCATCATGCGTTTTTATTTGATTTCATCTATTATGAGTTAAATTAAAAAAATAACCGACGGACTCGACAGATGTTACGAAACGTCAAATATGCCGCTGTGCAATATTGGTTGCTGTTACTTTTTTGCGGTCTACTGTTACTTCCTATAGTTCTTCAATACGCACTCGAATTAACGCCCCTGGGCGACTTTCTCGACCACCGTGGATTTATCTCTGTTGCGGCAATGCTCGGCACCTTTGTACTGCTCGTCTATCCTGCGGTGCGCTTAAGTGTGTTATGGCGCGAGCAACAATCACGCACTGATGAGATGAAAAAAAATGTTGTGGAGCTCATCGATCACGCCGCCGATATGATTCTCATTACGCGTCCCAATGGTCAGATTGTCAATGCGAATCGTCGCGCATGTGAATTACTCGGTTATTCTGTTGAAGAATTAAAATCAATGCGCAACATCGACCTAGATATCGATTGTATTTTATATCGAAACCCGCGCATGCATCAGCAACTGTTCAGTGGTCAGACCGTTACTTTCGAAACGCTTTATATCAACCGCAACCAAGATAAAATTCCGGTTGAAAACCATGTCTCGATTGCGGGTTGGATGGAAGGCACTTACTACATGGAAATTACTCGGGATATCACTCGTAGACGGATCGTTGAGCAAGAATTACACGCTTCAAAAGAAGCACTAGAACGCGTCCGAAATCGACTGGAGAGTCGGATGCAAGAGCGCACCCAAAAACTGGTCGAAGAAGTACAACGACGCGAGCTGACTGAACAACGCATCTTTGAAATTCGGCTGCTGCTCGAAAATCTGGTTAACTCGATGCCATCGGTGATCATAGCTTTGAACGATAAGCTACGAGTCACCCAGTGGAATTTAGAAGCTGAAAAAGTTTTTCAAATTCCTGAGACTGTGGCTGTAGGACAGAGTATCACCCAATTACTACCGCGGTTTAAGTCAAACATCTATGCCTTAATTCAACAAAGTGACAAAGGTCGTAAATCGATTAAAGAATTCGTTGAGGTCGATTTAGGCGATAAACCAATAAAATTTAATGTGGTATTGTATCCTCTCAGCCAAACCACCGATTCCAACTTGCCAGGGGTGGTTATTCGATTAGATGATGTAACTGAGAAAGTTCAAATTGATGAAATCTTGGTGCAAACGGAAAAAATGCTATCGCTAGGCGGATTAGCCGCCGGAATGGCACACGAAATTAATAACCCGCTAGGAGCTATCTTACAGAGTACCCAAAATATTACCCGCCGCCTGTCAGAGAACTTTCCGCGTAACCGCAAAGTAGCAAAACAAGCTAACCTTGATCTTCACGCCCTTAACCAGTATCTCGAGAAGCAACAAATCATTGAGTCACTCGACGCCATCAAAGAAGCGGGAGAGCGCGCCGCTACCATCGTTTCCGATATGCTCAGTTTCGCCCGCCCCAGTCATGGTGAAAGCGAATCCTTGAACTTAGTCGAAGAAATAAAAAGTGCCATTCGCTTAGCCGAAAAAGATTACAGTCAAAAACGCAAATTGGATTTCAAACATATTATTATTCAGGAACACTACGATCCCGCGCTGCCGGTTATACACGCGCAAAAAAATAAACTGCGCCAGGTTCTGCTCAATATTTTAATCAATGCAGCACAAGCGATAGCCGATCAAGAGCACAATCAAACCCCAATGATTACAATTACGGTGAAATGCCTCCAACAGGCCATAGCCATTGATATTGAAGATAATGGTCCAGGAATGGATGCAGCCACCCGCAAGCGTGTCTTTGAGCCTTTCTTTACCACTAAACCAGAAGGCAAAGGGACTGGGCTGGGATTATCAGTGTCTTATTTTATTGTCACTGAACAACTCCATGGTAGTTTAACGGTCGACTCGGACTTAGGTAAGGGAACCCGCTTCTCAATAATGATTCCGCGACCGCAACAACAAAGTGAGATTTCGCAACGGCAATCGAATGAACAACAAATTCAATTGCCGTTTGATAATTTTTAAACGCTTAAAATGGCGCTCGACCTTGTTGCCAGCGAGTCCACAAACCGAACAAAGAAAACAGCGTCATCAAACTAAAAATAATCAACATCCACTCTGGCATGTTCAACCATAAAAAGCTCCAGCCATCTTGTTTAGCGCACTCACCGGATCCTTGTAGCACCGTGCTTAAAACTTCCGCAAGAGGTAGCACTTCCATTAGGTAGTCTAACGCCGGACCACACGCCGGGACTAATTCTTCTGGAAGGTGCTGCAACCAGACATGTCGCCCCGCTAGAAAAACACCAAGGCCGGCAACAACGAGTGCCAGTAGATAAAATCCATATTGAAACTTTGCAGTTGGTGCGGGATTAAAAATAGCTTTCAGCAAAAATACGCAACCAAAAGCAATAACGATGATGCGTTGAAAAATACACAAAGGACAGGGCTCGAGGTTTAGCCCGTATTGAAAATATAAGGCAGCCCCCATGAGGCCGGCACAAACCAGTACGACAACACCACTAAACCATCGTTTATTGATAAGTTGTTGTGCTTGATTAATCAATTTCATAGTTATTCTCTGGCGACTTCAGTAAAACCAGAGAATAACAAACAAGCCTTAAAATACTAGATCTAAAAGTGCTAAAAAGTATGTCGCTTGCCAAATTAACTGGTAAACACCGGCGCTAATCCTGAACCCCAGAAGATCACAGTAATGGCGAGCATACCAACAAGGACACACAAACAAACGGTTAAGATGGAGCTGGCGAACAAAAAGCCACGATCGCGATCGATTCCCATCATGATAGGAACCCCGTTATACAACAAATACACCGCCCAACCGATCGCGACAAGGGAGAACAGCATATTCAACCATAAGATCGGATAAGCGCCCAATATGCTAACCAAAAATAACGGTGTGCAACTGTAGGCCGTGAGATTTACGCAGCGTTTATAGGATGGGTTCGCTCCGTATGTTTTTGCCATCCACTGCACAAACCAAGCGAGTACCAGAACCGCACTCAATATGGCCACATAGGCAGCGATGGATAACTTCAAGGCACTTTCGGCAGTGAGTCGATAAGTTTCGGTCATTCCCAAAGACCAACCGACATAAGTACTACCAACGTAGGCAGCTGCAGGGGGTAACAACGCCATCACCACAATAAATTTAAAGTAAGTTTTGGCGATCGAATCATTCTTTTCCGATATCTTGCGCCATTGCTTTTCAGGCTCATACAATAATCCAAAGGTATTGCGCAGTGACATGTGACGTCCTCTCATTGATTAAACACTCACTTCACTCAAGGATATGCTGTTTTTGGCGAAGAAACGAGCTGCAACGCAGCAAAAGATTGCGCTCGATCAAACTTTGTTAAAAAAGCAGAATTACCGAGCTGCGATAATTTCTTAAAGGAATAAAAATCTTGAATATAACAATCAAGACTTTTAATCTTGCGCGATATCTCTTAACATCTCATATAACTATTGCAGCATCTTTCGCCAATACAAGCGCTTACGGACAAGCTGACACTTCGCAGATTGCCAATAGTTAAGGAAAATAAACTGAATTTTTTGTCAAAGGATTTGCCCATGTTGCCGAAGCGACTTTATCAAGTTTTGCCGGTTCTTTATGTCAGCATTGCACTGCTCTTGCTACTGTTAATTGATCACCCTTTGCGTTGGATACCGGGGCTATTTTTTGCATTGTCTGGCGTCATGGTTATGCGCTGGCGCTTCCTCGCAAAACGCGCAGTGAAATCACAAGGTGATTAATTTTAGGCAATAAAAAAGCCTCAACAAGTGAGGCCAGTAAAGGTTTTCCAGTCTGCAAGACTCGGTTGCTCCGAGTTTCTTTGTATTCGCTAGCGCAGCAAAGTTATATCAAACCGCTATCTTGCTTGCAAACAATTTTTTACAACTTTTATTGTGCGCCTGCACAATAAAAGTTGACCGCGGTCGCTAACTTATTGATCTGTAATATTTTTGTCAAAAAGTGGCTCAACGACCTTTTTTTAGGGCATCGGCTAACGCCATACCTAAAGCACCTTGTGGCGATCCACCACGCTTTTCCGGCTTACGACCAGCGGTTTTCCGCTGCGGCCGCTCTTTCGCCATCGGTGTTGTCGCTCCAGCTGGCTCCGGTCCTACCATCGATAATCCAATGCGTCGCCGCTTTAAATCGACATCGATCACATGAACGCGAACAATGTCACCCGCTTTCACCACCTCTCGTGGATTGGCGATGAATTTATCGGACATCATGGAAATATGCACGAGGCCATCTTGGTGAACGCCGATGTCAACAAAGGCACCGAAATCGGTGACATTGGTGACGGTGCCTTCAAGCTCCATCTTTGGTTTCAAATCTTCTAGGTGTTCCACACCCTCTTTAAATTTCGCCATTTTGAAGTCGCCACGAGGATCACGTCCAGGCTTTTCTAATTCTTTCAAAATGTCATTGATAGTCGGCAGACCAAATTGCTCATTAACGAACGACTCTGGCGTCAGCTTGCGAATAACATCGGCTTTCCCCATCACCGCTTCAATCGGCTTACCGTCAAGTTGCTGGAGCATTTGCTCAACAACACTATAAGCTTCGGGGTGAACGGTGGAAGCATCAAGAGGATTTTCACCGCCAGTAATGCGTAAGAATCCAGCCGCTTGTTCAAACGCTTTTGGTCCCAAGCGCTCAACCGCGAGCAACTCTTGGCGTGTGGCAAAGCGGCCATTGCGCTCACGATGCACCACAATATTATTAGCCAGCGTTTTGTTCAGGCCCGATACCCGTGACAATAGTGGTGCTGACGCCGTATTCAAATCGACCCCAACGGCGTTAACACAGTCTTCAACTACCGCCGTCAGCATTTTCGACAGCTGACTTTGACTAACATCGTGTTGATACTGCCCAACCCCTATCGACTTAGGCTCGATTTTCACTAACTCGGCGAGCGGATCCTGTAATCGACGTGCGATTGACACCGCACCACGGAAGGAAACATCCAAGTCGGGAAACTCTAACGCAGCCAATTCTGATGCCGAGTAAACCGATGCCCCGGCTTCACTAACCATAATTCGGTCAAAGGTTAATTCAGGATGCTTTTTTTGCAACTCGGAGACTAACTTGTCAGTTTCTCGAGAAGCCGTGCCATTACCAATACTCACTAAGTTAACTTTGTGCATCTCGCATAAAGTCGCCAGCTTGCGCAACGACTGATCCCATTGGTTTTGCGGCGCATGAGGGAAAATCGTGGTGTGGGTAAGCAGTTTGCCGGTATCATCAACCACCACAACTTTAACCCCAGTTCGCAAACCGGGATCCAGTCCCATGGTCACTTTCGGTCCGGCTGGCGCAGCCATCAAGAGATCGCGCAAATTATTCGCAAATACTTCAATAGCAGCGGCTTCCGCCATTTCTCGTAACCGCGAAATCAACTCGGTTTCAAAGTGCATATGCAATTTAATTTTCCAAGTCCATAGCACGACCGTTTGCAACCAACTGTCAGCAGCCCGTTGCTGATTTTCAATATTGAATGCCTGGGCAATCATCATCAAACAGGGGTTTGCCGCGGCTTCATCTTCTAACAGTGCTTTGTTGGGTACTAGTTGTAATCCCAGTACACCTTCATTACGCCCACGCAGCACGGCCAACGCCCGATGCGATGGGATTTTGTTGACTAATTCCGAGTAGTCAAAGTAGTCCGAAAACTTGCGACCTTCTTCAGCTTTCCCCTCGACCAAGGTCGACTTAAGATAGCCATTTTCCCATAAGTAATCTCGCAGCTGGCCAAGCAAGCGCGCATCTTCAGCAAACATTTCCATTAAAATTTGCCGTGCACCATCTAACGCCGCCTTGGTATCAACAATGTTCGCTTCTGCATTAATGAAGCCTTGTGCTTGCGCTTCTGGATCAAGCGTTGGGTCTTCAAGCAGCGTTAAGGCTAATGGCTCAAGACCGGCTTCGCGGGCAATTTGCGCTTTGGTGCGACGCTTTGGCTTATACGGAAGGTATAAATCTTCTAGCTCGGTTTTGGTAGTCGCCTGCTCAATAGCTTGGCGCAGTTCAGGCGATAGCTTTTCTTGATCATCAATGCTTTTGATAATCACGCCACGGCGCTCTTCGAGCTCACGTAAATACCCTAAACGTTCCTCTAAACGCCGCAGCTGAGTATCGTCGAGGCCACCGGTGACCTCTTTCCGATAACGCGCAATAAAAGGTACCGTTGCGCCGTCATCAAGTAGTTGAACGGCGGCGGTGACTTGATGAGCGCCAACCGCTAATTCTTGGGCGATTTGAGTTGAAATTTGCTGCATAAAAAAAGATTCCGCAATGCTTAAGTTAAGTACTGATTATTGATTGACGTGTCTAAAGATTTGACTGTCGAGGCGCGCGATTATACCTAATCAATGTTTCGAAAGGGAGGGATCAGGCCACTAATCAAAAATTTTATCCAATAAATGGTTACATTCGAAGGCTTGTAGACTAATCTAATACATTGATAATATAAGAAAAATGGGACTGTTCCTCAGTTCCCAAGTCGTGCAAAAATTGACAACGATAACAATACATAGGAAGTCGCCATGACTGAAGAGACCCCCAAGATCCTGGTCGTCGATGATGACTTGAGGCTGCGCAGCTTGTTAGAACGCTACTTAAAAGAGCAAGGTTACATTGTCCGAACGGTGGCTAATGCGGAGCAAATGGATCGCTTTCTTGAGCGAGAAAACTATCACTTAATGGTGCTCGATTTAATGCTGCCTGGGGAAGATGGCCTATCTATCTGTCGCCGACTTCGCTCAACTGAGAATCAAATTCCGATCGTTATGCTCACCGCCAAAGGTGACGAAGTCGATCGCATCATTGGACTTGAACTCGGCGCCGACGACTACCTTGCCAAGCCATTCAACCCACGCGAATTACTCGCGCGGATTAAGGCGGTACTGCGGCGTCGAATGAAAGAAATCCCAGGCGCACCAAGTGCCGAAGAAAAAGAAATCACCTTTGGTGAGTTCAAACTCAATTTGGCTACCCGCGAAATGAGCCGCGGCGAAGAAGTCATGAGTCTAACCAGCGGCGAGTTCGCCGTACTGAAAGCTCTGGTTTCTCATGCACGGCAGCCGCTATCCCGTGACAAGCTAATGAATTTGGCTCGCGGACGCGACTACAGTGCGCTCGAGCGAAGCATTGATGTACAAGTGTCACGCTTGCGCCGCATGATTGAAGAGGATCCCGCCAAGCCGCGTTATATACAGACTGTTTGGGGTGTCGGCTACGTATTTGTACCCGATGGTGGAGCGGCGTAAAGTCGCTCTTGCCAACGCTTTAAATCGACCACAGCAGGCTCAACACGGCACATGAGAATTATTCCCCAAGGCGCTTTTGGCCGCACCGCTCTTTTAGTTGGCATGCTGTTGTTTATCAATTGGGTCGCCTACTCTTTCGTTACTGCATTTATCGTTGTTCAGCCAAACAGCGAAATTTTAATGAAGCAGCTCGCAAACCAGATGAACACCATTGTTATTCATGAACAAAACAATGTTTCACCAAAGGTAATTGAGCAATTTGAACAGGCGACAGGCATTGAGGTGTTTGCGTTCAAAGAAGCACTGGGCAATGGACTCGATTCTGCCAAACACTATAAAAGCTTATCCGACAAACTATCCGAATATCTGGGGCAAGGGACTGAATTACGCATCGAAGAGTCGGATAAAGCTTACTACTGGATTCTCCATCCCCAACAGAAAGACATTTGGATCCGTATTCCTTCGATTCGAATCGATTATTCATGGCTTTTTGTCGTTTCAGCCTACTTAAGCATAATATTCTTACTCAGCTCGCTAGGAGGCTGGCTGTTCGCCCGACAACTTCATCGCCCACTAAAACGTTTGGAACTCGCGGCTCGAGAGGTCGGGCGCGGTGATTTTCCCGGTCGCCTAAAAGAGCAAGGTGCTCGCGAATTAATTGCGGTTACTCGAGCCTTTAATCAAATGGCGCAA
Organism: Gammaproteobacteria bacterium; assembly: GCA_013373545.1. Taxonomy (GTDB): domain Bacteria; phylum Pseudomonadota; class Gammaproteobacteria; order Enterobacterales; family Kangiellaceae; genus Pleionea. The sequence continues at coordinate 42,234 of JABXHQ010000019.1, read as the reverse complement.
GACGTCTATCAACTGGAAGAAGATCGTACCTTGCTGCTTGCAGGGATCTCACATGACTTAAGAACCCCAATAACACGCATCCGGCTAGCGTCCGAGTTTCTGGGTGAGCAAGATGAAGAGACCAAAAATGGCATCATCGCTGACACCGAAGATATGGATGCCATTATTGATCAATTTATTTCTTTTGTTCGTGATGGCCGCGATGAGGCCGAACAACACATCGACTTAAACACCATCGTTGAGCAGATTGTCGAAAACAATCAACTGCACCAACGCGATGTGCGCGCAGATTTAAATCCCTTACCGCAATATCCAGTAAAAATTTTAGCGATGAAGCGGATGCTCATCAATCTCGTGGAAAACGGCTTTCGTTATGGTAAACCGCCAATAGAAATCGCCACCTATGTCGAGCGTGCGCAGATTGTAATTACCATTTCCGACCATGGCGACGGCATTCCCGACATAGATGTTGAGCGCCTATTTCAACCTTTCGCGCGCGGCGAACAAGCTCGAACAGGCCGTGGTTCAGGATTAGGCTTAGCGATTGTAAAACGTATCGTTGAGTTACATAACGGGCAAATTCAATTGATCAACTTAAGCCGTGGAGGTCTGCAAGCGCGGCTTACTTTTCCTCTCGAAGACTAAACCTCTCCCATCGCTCGACGCATGAATTGACGTTTAAGTTGCGGCGTATTTTGAAGTTTACGAACAGCGATATTGCGTAAAGCGCTAAGCGGTAAGCTCTGTTGTGAATAAGCCCAATTAAGCGCCGTCATCGCTTTTTGCATTAAATAGTTCTCGCCTTTACGAGCACGCTCAAAGGCGCGCAAAGCCGGATAATGGGCAACCGAATGCCCCTTGCTTCTGGTGTCGATCAGGACATCTGCCAATTGCTGTGCATCGCTAAAACCCAAGTTAACGCCTTGCCCTGCGAGCGGATGAATAGCATGTGCTGCATCGCCAATCAAAGCGACTCCCGGTTTCGTGTAGTGCGCTGCATGTTGCGCAACTAACGGAAATGAACGCAGCGGTGATTGCAACTTTATCGCCCCCAATTCAAATCCCAACGCTCTTCCAATCGCTTGCTGTTGTTGTGGCAGGCTTAAAGTTAAAAACTCTGCCAACTGTGACTCGGCCATCGACCACACAATGGAGCATTGGTGTTGGTCAAATAATGGCAGATAGGCAATCGGACCGGTCGCTAAAAATCGTTGCCAAGCAGTATATTGGTGTGGCTTTTCGGTACTGATGGTGGCAACGAGTGCCTGCTGCTGATAGTCATGCTGCGCCGTGCTGATCCGCAGCTGTTGCCGAATTTGCGACCGCGCTCCATCAGCGCCAACTAATAACCTTGTAGACAATAGCGTTCCGTCGGATAAAGCGAGTTGCGACATGGGCTCCTGCAATTCAATGTCACTGATGGTGGCATTAAACCAGTGAATATGACGCTGTGACTCAAGGGTTTGATAAAGCGCAGCTCGCAACACTCGGTTTTCAATAATATGGCCAAGGTTGGCGGCCGCCATTTCTTCCGCGGCAAAGGTCAAGCTTGCACAACCGTCGCTTTCCCACACGACCATACGCTGATACGGCGTTAGACGCGCAGAAGGTAAACTAGCCCACGCTCCACTTGCACTCAAAATCTGCTGTGAGCGAGGGGAAATAGCACTGACGCGCTGATCAACCGCGTCATCTAGCTGCGTCACTCGTTGCCATGGTTGGCCGTCAACGACTGCAATCGACAGATCACTTGGCAACAAGCTTGCAAGAGCTAGCCCAACCATTCCACCACCGCCAATTACAACATCGAATTGCTCGCTCATGATTTTACATTCCTGCGCTCGTTAAGGCTTTAAGCTGATGATATTTCGGCTGCCGCGAAACTTCGGCAAGGGGGACTCCGCGCGCCACGGCAGGTAAATCGTGGCGCAGTCCCATGGCCGTACTCGCCAATTGATGTCGCAACCATGAGCAGTTAGACAACGCGGCTAAACCACTGTTACGTACCAAAGCTAGTGGTGCTAGCTTCGTTGAAAACAGCCGAACTAAAGCATCAGTCGCCATCAGTGTCTGATGAATATCATCCTTGCGGCGCTCGCCATAAAACCTAAGTAGCGCGTCATTCCCAAAATCAACGTTTAACGCTGCGGCAATAGCGAGCAGCTCAACCAGTTCCGCAATATCGCGCAGTCCAAGGTTAAACCCTTGCCCAGCGACCGGGTGCCCAGTATGCAGCGCGTTGCCAACAAATACGGCTCGCTTTGCATAACTACTCGACAGAGTTTGCCGCGAAAGAGGAAAGCAATGACGCTCGCCAACGCGAACGATGCGACCAGCACGAAAGCCAAAATTCTGCTGCAGACTGCTACAAAACTCAGCATCACTCAATTGCATTACCGCATCAGCACTGTCTGGCGCTAACGTCCACACTAATGAATAGCGTTGCTTGGTAAGCGGTAGCAATGCAATGGGTCCTTGTTCGGTGAATCGCTCAAAAGCCCAACCGTTTGGGCCGGGTTCAGTAGCGATGTTGGCAATGACAGCCTGCTGCGGGTAAGCGACTTGGCTGCGCGAAATGCCCAGCTCGGTGGCTACTTTTGAATTACTCCCGTCGGCTGCGACCAATAATTTCGCAGACAATTGCTCGGACTGTTCGCGACATCGGTAAGTCACGGTGATCTGCTCATCACAGTATGCAAGCGATTGTAACTCTGCCGGCGCGATTAATTTAATGTTCGAAAAGGAGGCTAATCGTTGATACAGGGCTTGGCCGATGACTCGATTTTCGATGACGTAGCCTAAGGCTGATTGCTGCTCATCGGCGGCATGTAATCGGCACAAACCTAAATGGCCGCGATCCGAGACATGAATGTGCTCAATAGACGCCGCTTCATCTGCCAAGCCCGACCACAGATCAAAGGCTTGTAAAATTTTTTGCGAGCCAAATGACAACGCCACACTACGATCGTCAAAACTGGGTTGGCTAACACCAGGGGGGTGCGCCTCTATGATAGCAATGGATTTGCACAGCGGCGCTAAGGCCAGCGCTAAAGTAGCGCCCGCCATACCGCCACCAACGATCGCAATATCAACTTGCTTGGGCTGGGCCATGAGCATTGGTCTCTACAATTAAACCGCTAGGCCGCTTGGCGCTTTGCCATAATGGCTTCGATTTCCGCGATCGTTTTCGGCACGCCCGCGGTTAAAACTTCGTGGCCTGACTCTGTTACCAAAATGTCATCTTCAATCCGAATACCAATGCCACGATATTGCTCTTCGACATCAGTGTAACTTTCGCTAATATAAATTGCCGGCTCAACCGTCAGCACCATTCCAGCTTCCAAAACTCGCGGCTGCCCATCAATGGAATAGTCTCCCACGTCGTGTACATCTAAGCCAATCCAGTGCCCCGTTTTATGCATATAAAAGCGTTTATAAGCTTCTTGTTCAATGAGCGCCTCAACATTGCCACTGAGTAGACCCAGCTCAACCATTCCTGCAGTTAAAATTTGCACCGCAGTTTCATGCGGCTGCATCCAATGATTGCCGGGTTTTACCGCATCGATCGCCGCTTCTTGTGCTCGAAGAACTAAATTGTAAAGGGCTTTTTGCGCCGCCGAAAACACACCATTGACTGGAAAGGTACGGGTAATATCCGAAGCATACATTTGATATTCGGCGCCAGCGTCAATCAATAACAAATCACCTTTTTTTAACTTACTTTGGTTTTCGGTGTAATGCAGAATGTTGGCGTTATCACCGCTGGCAACGATTGATGAATAAGCCGGAAAGCGCGCGCCTTGACGGGCAAACTCATAATGTAATTCAGCTTCAATCTGCCACTCCGTCATCCCCGGACGACACATTTCCATTGCGCGTAAATGAGCGTCCACTGCAATTTCAGCTGACTTGCGCATCAACTTAATTTCTGCCGCAGATTTGAATAAACGTAACTCGTGTAACGCATGGCGCAAATCGACAAACTCACCTGGCGGTTGCGCGCCTTTTTTAACTTGCTGACGGATCTTATTCACCCAGCCCATAATGCGATTGTCGAGTTCATTGTGCTTCCCCATTTCGTAGTAAATGCGGTGGCGCCCTTCCATCATGCCCGGAAGAATATCGTCAATATCATCAATAGGAAAAGCATCATCAGCGCCAAACACTTCACAGGCGGCATCGGGACCAAAGCGCCGGCCATGCCAAGTTTCTTGCTCAAGATCTTTATCATTACAAAATAAGACAAACTCACCATGTTCGCGGCCCGGGATCAAAGCCACCACCGCATTCGGCTCAGGAAAACCAGTGAGATAGTGAAAATCACTGTCTTGGCGGAACATAAAGTGGGTGTCACGGCTACGCACTAACTCTTGAGCGGAAGCAATGATCGCAATACTTCCTGGCTCCATCGTTTCCATTAGCTGCTTGCGGCGCCGCGCGAACTCTTGTTTGGTAATCAATGCTGTCTCCTAAAACTACACAATCTAGTGAATCGAAGGCTTGGTTTGGGCCATCTGTTCCAACGCCGAATTAATCGCGGAGCGGGTTTCTAGATAGACCACTTGAGCCGCCACTTTGACATGCTCCTCAACCGTATACAAGGCTTGCTCCATTTGTTCGTTAGCCTCGACATCAAGGTCAACATTTGCAATCTCTAATAAGTCCGTAATTGCTTCATTGAGATCGTCGCTGGCCAATTCTTGCTTGCCGACTTGCATGCCATAGCCGAGTAAGAATCCTTGAACCCACTGACAAATGTTCAACAACCGTTCGTCTATTGCTGCGCTCGCTGGCGGCAATACTAAGTCAAGTTGAAAAACACTCTCTGCTAGATGACGGCCTTGCTGTTCAATATACTGCGCTAAGGTCGTCATTACCTCCGGCGCCAATAATTCACCGTCATTAATATGATTAATAACCGGAGCTTTCCAAGCCTTACCGTCATTTTTCATGCCGCCAGCAAACAAACCACAGATGATTCCTTGAAACTCACTGGCCTGTGTCTCGCACTCTTCAGCTGCGAGAATATCTTCCAAATCATCAAAATTCAGCGTACTCAATGTCATTTCTGCCCTGCTAATAACCAATTTAATGTGTTTACCCGCTCAATAGAGCGATTATATCATTGACCCGAACCGCGCGTAGCTCTATATTTAAACCATTATAAAAAACAACAGCTTGCTATGGATAACTCAGAAATTTCTCAACTTGAAGGGCGTGTTGAGCAGCTTTTAGAGCGGTTTCACCAGCTACAACAAGAAAACCGCACACTCAAGGTAAAGCAAGATGAGCTTATCGCCGATAGAGCTCGCCTGCTAGAAAAAAACAAACTCGCCTCTGAGAAAATCGAGTCTATCGTCACCCGCCTCAAATCAATGGGATAATAGCTATGAGCCAAGAATCCGCCAAACCGATTACTTTGCGTATTCTCGAGCGTGAGTATCAATTTTCATCGCCAAAAAGCCAACAAGATCAACTAGTCGAAGCGGCTCGCTTTCTCGACGGACGAATGCGCGAAATCCGTGACAGCGGAAGGGTCGTAGGAACCGAACGGATTGCCGTAATGGCTGCTTTGAATTTAGCCTTTGAGCTGCTTAACGGCAGCGAACAGGCTAATACATCAACGGTCGATAAATCACGCTTGTCACAATTGAAATATCGAATTGAGGAAGTATTGGCATCTGATAGCCAGTTAGAGTTAACATAGAGCTTGGGTGCTACCTGGAGTGTTCGAAAGCGGAGAACGTCCTTGAGCCGATAATTTTGTAACCGGGGTTCGACCGTTATTAGTGTTGTGCAAGTCCGGCATGTACCGGGAAGCCTGATCTGATGCCAAGATCCCCACCTAGAGCCGTGGGTTCTAGGGCCAATACCTGCAACGGCACTCTGGATGCACCTGTTCCCTTCGAGCGTTTATGACTACAAGCTTTGCGACCACTAAGCAACAATTGCGCAACACCATTCGGCAACGCCGCCGCGCACTTAGCGATTCACAACGACAAGTCTATGCCCTCGATCTGGCACGCTACCTTCCAACACATCCATGGCTAAAAGCTAGTCGCCGCATTGCGGTTTTCTTAGCGCAAGATGGAGAGCTTGATCTAAGCGCTACGATTACTGCGTTATGGGCCAATCAACAGCAGCTATACTTACCCGTCATTCGCCCGTTACCACCGAACCGACTGTGGTTTGCGCCCTACTCGCCGGACACAACTTTAATCCCGAACCGCTACCAAATATTAGAGCCCGATGGCGCGCCCAAACAATTATTAGCGATATCCAAATTGGACGCGGTATTGTTTCCATTAGTCGCCTTTGACCGCTGCGGCGGGCGCCTTGGAATGGGTGGTGGATTTTACGATCGGACATTCGCTCATGTGATTAAGCAGCGAAACCGGCCGCGTTTTATTGGTGTTGCTTTCGATCAACAGCAAGTTGAAGCACTACCGGTTGAACCTTGGGATATCCCACTGGATGCCATTGCAACACCCTCAGGGTTAATTAACTTCTCTTTCCATCAAGCATAAAAAACCCCGCGTTAGCGGGGTATCTTATTTTGCTTACTGGTTCACGCCGGCTACTTGAGATTCTTGTTGTTTCGACTGCGCTACTTTCGTACTTTTGTCGTCGGTAATCGCGTCGCTTGTTCCTACACTGCTAACAACAATACCCAACCCCAGAACTGCCGCCAGAACTACCAGTATGTCTGGCTTCTTTCTCATGGTGCTCTCCAACCCCTCTACGGGTTTTTTGTTATGGTCTTTTCGGAGATCCCTTTATGTGTTTTTATTTCCCTAACCGCGCGCAAGGGTGTTTATTTTTATATGCCTTTGCCAGCGGACAATTACTGTACAATGACTGTTTATCTCGATGCAAGAGCGAATTTAAAAATTAAATGTGAAATAGCGCAATTTTTTACCGCGAACTTGTATAACAAAGTAAAAGGTGGCTACTTGTGAACTACTGGTTAATGAAATCGGAACCCGATACTTTCAGTATCGAGCACTTAAAACAGCGTCGCAATCAAACCGAGCATTGGGATGGTGTACGCAATTACCAAGTTAGAAATATGTTGCGAGATGACTTTAACGTGGGCGATCAAGCGTTATTTTATCACTCCAGTTGTCCAGTGCCTGCCGCCGTTGGGATTGTGACCATTACGCGTGCAGGTTATCCCGATCACACGGCTTTTGATCCCAACAGCCCCTATTTTGATGCCAAATCATCAGCAGAAAACCCTCGCTGGTTTATGGTGGATGTTCAATACACGCAAACATTCCCTAAACCAGTCACGCTCAAAGCAATGAAAGCCAACCCAGAATTACTCGCAAGTGACTTTGCCTTGCTGCGCAAAGGCTCGCGCTTATCGATTATGCCAGTGACGGCCACTCAATGGTCAATAATATTGTCAATGGCGAATGCTCAACATAAGCAATGAATCGCGTATAATAGAATCCTTTGATTGATCAACCGGACCTTTTCCTATGTCACAAGACGAACTCAAGCAACAAGCGGCACAACAAGCCCTGCAATACATTGAAGAAGACGCGATTGTCGGTGTTGGTACTGGCTCAACGGTAAACTTTTTTATCGATGCGCTGGCGCAAAAGAAACATTTGATTGCGGGTGCCGTATCCAGCTCCGAAGCTTCCACCGAGCGACTTAAGGCTCATGGCATCCCAGTATATGACTTAAATACCATTGATCGCTTACCGGTTTACGTTGACGGTGCCGATGAGTCCAACCACCTACTCGAGTTAATCAAAGGCGGTGGTGCGGCGCTTACTCGTGAGAAGATTGTTGCAGCTGTAGCGGAAAAATTTGTCTGCATCGCGGACGACAGTAAATTAGTCAAAAAGCTCGGCAAGTTTCCGCTTCCCGTCGAAGTTATTCCGATGGCGCGCGGCCATGTAGCGCGCGAGCTAGTGAAACTCGGCGGCGATCCGGTTTATCGCGAAGGCGTGACCACCGATAATGGCAATATAATCCTTGATGTCCACAACCTCGATATCTTGCAACCGATTGCACTTGAAAAAGCGATCAATCAGATTGTCGGCGTCGTCACCAATGGTTTATTTGCAGCACGCAGCGCAGACGTATTACTGCTGGCAACTGCGGACGGCGTAAAAACCATGACCGCCTAATCGGACGCGCGGATGCTAGCTCAGCTAACATCCGCGCCGCTCGTCTTTTAGTACAATATTCGCGTTTTGATCGTCCCATCAATCGTTTTCAATTGCTCAAAAGCTGCAACACTTGAAGAACGGTCAATATCCGTCACCACATAGCCGATTTGCTCGTTTGTTTGTAAAAACTGAGCAGCGATATTGGCATTATTGGTGGAAAAAATATCATTAATTTTGGCCAAAATTCCCGGAATATTACGATGGATATGGCAGATACGGTGTTTCCCTTCATGAGAAGGCAAAGCGACCTCGGGAATATTAACCGCAGATAACGTCGAACCATTATCGCTGTACTTAACCAGCTTCTCACTGACCTCAATGCCAATGTTGGCCTGAGCTTCCATGGTGCTTCCCCCCACATGCGGGGTCAAAATAACATTATCAAACTCACGTAACGGCGATTGAAACTCGTCTTGATTCGATTTTGGCTCAACCGGAAACACATCAATTGCCGCACCGGCCACTTGTCCAGAGCGCAAAGCCGCTGTTAGGCAGTCGATATCCACAACCGTACCCCTTGAAGCATTAATCAGAATCGCCCCGGGCTTTAATTGCGCAAATGCGGCTTCATTCATCATGTTCTTGGTTAACTCAGTTTCCGGGACGTGGAAAGTCACCACATCCGACGATGCCAACAGCTCGTGATAGCCTTCAGCAGCTTGTGCATTGCCCAGGGCCAACTTACTTTCAATATCATAATACTGCACCGACATTCCGAGGTTTTCGGCCAAAATTCCTATCTGAGTACCGATATGACCGTAACCAACTATGCCCAGGGTTTTACCACGCGTTTCGTAGGAATGAGTGGCCGACTTTAGCCACTCACCACGATGCGCAGCGGCATTTTTCTGTGGAACGCCACGGAGTAACAAAATCATCTCTCCGAGCACCAGTTCAGCAACACTGCGAGTGTTCGCAAACGGTGCATTAAACACCGGAATCCCACGGGTGGCGGTAGCGACTAAGTCGACTTGATTGGTGCCAATGCAAAAACAACCAATAGCGGCTAACTTTGGACAAGACTCGAGTAGCTCAGCGGTCACTTGTGTGCGCGAGCGAATACCCAAAAAGTGCGCGTCCGCTAACGTTTCTTCCAGCTCGGGGCTCGGCAGCGACTTCGGCGCCGTCACAATGTTACTATACCCGGCTGCTCGAAATACTTTTTCGGCGCTGTTGTGGATGCCTTCTAACAATACAATTTTAATTTTGTCTTTCTCAAATGAGGTGGCTTGCACGAGTTTCCAGTCCCTTTAATATTGTTCGACAACTAAGCGGCTAGCTTATGAAAAATAGCCGCAGTTTGCCATCATTTAATCCCAACTTAAGGTTATTTCGTTATAGAAAATACTTCGATCAGTGCAAAATTCGGAATTTACTGATAGAATCGCGCCAATTTTCACCGAAGTTACCATTATGAATCGCGCCGACATTACCGAATCTGTAAAGACTTTATTGGTTGACACTCTGTCACTGAACCTCTCGCCCGCCGAGCTGAATGAAGAGACCCCGTTGCTGGGCAACTTTCCTGAATTCGACTCAATGGCGATTGTATCTGTGATCACCTCGTTAGAGGAAACCTTTGAGTTTATGGCGCAAGATGATGATTTAACGGCAGAAGTCTTTGAAACTATCGGTAGCTTGGTTGACTTTGTCATCCAGCAGCAAAACTCATAACCCGATTTAAACGATCAAATCACCGATCGCTTAATGTTAAATGCGTCAATCTCTGAGGCAAAACCTGGTCGATTTTCAGGCAACTTGGTTGCACTTTAAAGGCCTATAGAGTAGCATTGCAAAAATCGCTTAAGTAGATATCAACACGCGTAAATGGAGTTACACTGGGTCGGTATCCACCTCACAATCAGACACGATTAGTCCCTAAAAACTCCACCAAACGTCCGACTCGCTTAGCAGAATTTTGTCCGCATCAAGCACCGCCCTTGGTGATTGCTGCAACAACGTTGATAGGGAAGCTCATGAAACAGTTGTGTTTAGCTCTTTTAGTATTGGTACTTGCGGCCTGTGCCGGTAAAACTGCCAAATTACCTCAACTTGAACAACCAGAAAGTGTCCAAAAGCAAATGCTGGTTGAACAATATTATATTGGGGTCGACGATGTCGTCGCAGTCAATGTTTGGAAAAACCCTGACTTATCGATCCGCGTACCGGTTCGCCCTGATGGAAAAATTTCGGTGCCCTTGGTTGGAGAAGTGATGGCTGGTGGCCGAACGCCAGAAGCGGTATCAGCAGAGATTACACGACGCTTGTCACGTTTCATTAAAGATCCCCAAGTCGCAGTGATACTCGAAGAGCTAAATAGCCATGAATTCCTGTCACGGATCCGTGTTACTGGCGCGGTTCGAGATCCACTGTCTATCAATTATCGACAAGGCATGACTGTGCTCGATGCCGTACTCGAAGCCGGTGGGCTCAATGAATTTGCGTCCGCCAGCGGAGCCAAATTATTTCGCCGCTATCAAGGCAAGGTGCAAGCGTTTGAAATTGCCCTTGATGATATTTTAAATGACGGCCAAATGGACACGAATTATGCCTTGCAGCCCGGTGACATTATATCTATCCCGGAACGCGTATTTTAAGTTGGAACTTTAGTTAAGTATTAAGGAATGCCTGTATGAGCCCGGAAATTAGCTCAATCATTCGCGTCATCAAGAAAGAAGCATGGAATAAGCGCCGTATTGTTCTCGGACTTTATATTGTGTTCTCTTTCCTCTTTTTGGCAATCGCTTGGAATTGGCCGAAGGTCTACACGTCGTCGTCGACCATTGAAATTGTCAACCAGAATATACTAGAGCCGATCATGGCCGGTACCGCAGAAACTACACAAGTGCAAAGCCGCGCGGCAATGGCGAATAAAATTATCTTCAGTCAAAAAGCGATGAAGAAGATTATTGACTCAGAAATATGGGCAGAAGAGCGTTCCAATGATCCTCGCAAGATAGAGCAATTAGCAGATGAAATTCGGAACTCAACACAAATAAACAATGTTAGAAACAATCATATTGAAGTTTCCTATCGAAACGTTGATCCGATCAAAGCCTATGAAACAGTCAAATTAATGACCGATATTTTCATCGAAGATAGTTTAGCTGCAAAACAGAGCGAAAGTCAGGCCGCCTTTGGCTTCGTAAATACTCAGGTGCTGGCTTATCATGAAAAGTTGAAAGAGTCGGAAAATGCACTAAAAGAGTTCCGCTCGAGAAATATTGATGCTTCTGAAAATGCCAAACAAAATGCCAGCGAACGCCTTATCGAATTAAAGCGCGAATTGGAAAGCGTTGATTTAGACATATCCACTCAACAATCATTACTCGGCAATTATCAAAAACAATTAGCCGGAGAGTCTTCCTTTGAAGACCGCGCCAGTATTGATAAAGAAAACTCGTTAAATCAACGAATTGCCGAGCTGGAAAACCGCCTAGCGGACTTAAAGCTCAACTATCATGAAACCTATCCAGATATCGTGCAGCTTAAAGGACAAATTGAAGATCTTAAGCAGCAGGTTAATGAGGTAATTGCACAGCGCGAAAAAGCCAAAGGGCGCGTTCAAAATAAAGCTCCAACGGGGGAAACCGCACAGCAGATTCGAGCGCAAATGTTTAATACCGAGAACACCATTTCTTCTTTGCAAGCGCGACGCAATCAAATTTTAATGCTGATGGACCGCGAGCGTGAAACTCTCGATAAAATTAACGATGTTGAAGCAGAAATAGCCGAACTCACTCGCGATTATGAAATTAATCAGCAAATGTACCAAAGCTTGCTAAGCCAACGTGAAACAGCTCGTATTTCGATGAATATCGACTTAGAAAATCAAGGTTTACGCCTGCAGGTACTTGAAGAGCCAGCGGTACCGGTAACACCAAAGGGTCTGCGTTTTTCACATCTTATTTTAGCTGGATTAGTGCTAAGCTTTGTGATTCCGATTGGTGTCGTCTATGGTTTTACTTTAATCGATGGCAAATTACGCGCAGAGACCACCATCGCTAATGCTATTAATTTACCAGTACTGGCTCATGTTCACGACGTCGCGACACCCTACGATCGTCGTAAGAATACAATAAATTTAATTATTGCATCTTCGACCATTTTAGTAGTGTGGACGGTCTATGCCATTGCCATTTACTTTAGACTTCAAGGGTAGAAAATTATGAGTACAGTCGAAAAAGCATTTTTGAAATCCCTTGAGGGTGAAGAAAGTAAATCAGCAAGTAATCAAACCGAAGAACAGCAGCAAACTGAAGAGGCAACGGTTTCAGAATCTTCGCGCTCTAATGTTATGACACGTCCATCGGCATCGCGAAAAAGCATTGCCAATATGGAGAAGAAAGCGCCTTTTTCTATTGAAGAGCTAGAGCAACGCCGCTTAATTCACTTAGATATGAAAGATAAAGGGCTGCTCAACCACTACCGAAATTTGCGTACAAAACTATTGGCCAAAGGTAAAAGTGAAAACTTTGTCACTATGGTTACATCGGTTGTTCCAGATGCTAGTTCATCTTTAGTTAGCGCCAATTTGGCAGCAACATTTGCACTTGACGAATCTAAAACTTCAATGTTAATTGAAGCTGACATTGTCGAGCGTTCACTTAATTCTGTGTTCGACCTCAACGACAGCAACGGCCTTATTGACTATCTAGAGAGTGAAAGCGATGGGGTTAATTCGTGCATGCATAAAACGCGCGTACCTAGATTAGGTTTTGTTCCAAGTGGCAAAGTACGCGAATGTTCAGCGGAATATTTTACTTCCGAGCGTATGGAGACATTTATTAAAGAATTGGTTAATCGTTATCCGGACCGTTTTCCAATTATTAATGCACCGAGCGTACTGAGTTCAGCGGATACTCGCATTTTGCTTGATCTCTGTGATCAGGTCATTTTAGTTGTTCCATATGCCGGCTGTAGCGAAGAAGATTTAATTCAAGCGTCTAGCACCATTGGCGCAGATAAATTATCTGGCCTAGTACTCAATAATTTCTAATATGAAAAAAGCTCTTGTTTATTTCGCTACGTTAACGGTTAGCGGCCTAGCGGCGGCGGCTGAGTATGAATATGCTTTTGATACTTCTGCTGCAACCAGCAATAATATTTCGCAATTGGTTGACGGTTCAGAGGGTAATTTATATCAAGCTTCACTATTATTTGATATTGAAAACCAAGACTATCGCGATTTCAATTTTGCACTAACTTCAGAGCTTTCCCGGCTAGAGTACACTACCGAAAATTTGCGCTCAGAAAATCAATATAGTTTGAACTTTTTATCGGAGTTCGATCCTTCGAGTAATAACTTCTCGGTAATAGCTTTAGCCGACGTAACTCAGGTGCCCGCTAATCGATTTCAAACACAAGAAGTCAATAATTTACGCGAAGGTAGAACCTATGCGTTACTGCCACAATATTTCTTGCGGTTAAGTGACTCGGTGCAACTGAACTTTAATTATCAACACGCTTTATATGATATTGCCTCCGATGCGACCACAAATACATTACAAGATAGCTCGCGTGATGAGCAGCAAGGAACGTTAGCATTAACCAACCAGATTAATCCCACTAACAATATTCAGTTGGTATATCAAAAGAAAGACACTGACTTCAAAGACGACTCGAACCCTTTAAACGCAGATTTTGAACAATATGACGTAGTGGCTAGGTGGATTGTTAACAACCGTACAAACTCATTGAACCTCGAGCTTGGTCGTTCGCGCGTTAAAGATATTTTTGGACGCTCATCCACCGACGATAATGGCCGCTTAACCTTTAATCGTGATATTAATGATCAACAGTCTTTCAGCGTACAACTAAATAAAGGTGTAGCAAGTCTTTTTAGCATCAACCAAGCAACTGGGCGCATAGTAATCAATCAGCAAAATGATTCAATTGCCCTGGCTCAGATCTCTAAAGGTGGTGGTGCTCAATATAATTTTAGTGACAATATTTTCAACTTAAACTTAAGTTACTTCGAAAATAAATTAACCGGCGTGTTTGAACAACGCGAAGAACTTAGACGTAATCGTAGTTTATTTATGAGCTATAACTTAGCCAATATTATCGGTAGCGAAACGGAAAATACTCTGTCCATTTTCTCTTCAATTAGTGAGAACGATTTCGATATAAGCTTAACCAATGTCACGCAAAATATTATTCGGCAAACGGTTTATACATATCGCCATCGCGCGTCACGCAACCTAAGTTTCTACTTAAACTTTACCGATCGCCGCTCAGAACAAGCGTTTAGCGACAGTGCTCCTGCAATTATCAAGAGCGAAGCTTTTGCAGCCGGTTTTATTTATCAGCAAGAGGGACGCTGGTAGTCTCCTGTTGAATAATTGCAAGCATTTGCTTGATAGCATCGGGCTTTACATCGCGGTGCAATGGTAAAGTTAACAATCGCTGAGCAAGCTTACACGCATTAGGAAAACTCGAAGCCTTACCTAGCGACAGAGGAATATCGGAAAACTCTGTCAGTGTTTTTCGATACATGATAGAAGGACCAAGACCTTGAGCCTCCAGTAAGGAAAAGATTTTATCTCGAAGACTTGGAGTAGCAACAATTAAAGGCATTCTTAATAAATTTTCAGCATGTTCCACGACGCCAGCTAATGGCATAATTTGGTTTGAAAGTTGCGCGATGCCTTCTCGGTATTCTGTAACTAGCGCCATTGATTGTATGGCCTGATAGTCGGCCAAACGCAATGCAAGGTATTGGCTTAAATATTCTGGAAAAGCACTCACCTCTGGTAATGGCCGAAATACTGTTTGGCCGAACTCTATACCAGGTATTCGGTTAAGCAACCCGAATCCAAGCGGTCGCATTAATAACTGTGAAAGCTGGTATTTAATTTGATAGGGCAATGCAGACTCACTATGCCATTGTGGCGTGATGGACTGCAGAATATCCTGTAAGGATGCATCGCGCGTTAACACCGCTCCACCAGCAAATAAATTCAAGGGCTTGCCGCGCCCAAGCGAAAGCGTAATCAAATCGCCCTGCCAATACTCCGCAACATTCTGACGTGGGATCCCCTGAGCACTGTCTTCAATAATTAAGATCGGTGAGCCATCAATCAGCTCTCGTAAGCTGGCGATCCGTTCTGGAATACCCAGAAAGTTGATCGCAATTATCGCTAAGGTCTTGGAATTAATCGCATGGCTAACTCCCGCTAAAGACAAACCAGCAGACTCTTCAGCAAAATCGACCAGGACCGGTTCAACTTCTGCTGCTAAACAAGCACTAATAACATCAGGGCAAGTGTAAGCGGGTACTAATACTTGGCTGCGATCAGGTGAGCGCAACTTGGCAGCGTGCAACGCTAGCGCAAGTGCCGAAGTGCCACTGCCACACCAAAAACTATGCAGCGGCGCAAACAGCTCATCAGGTGCTGCAGCAGACTTTAGTGCAAAACGTTCACCAACCGGACGCAATTTGCTCAACATGAAACTATTCCCTTAAAAAATGTCACTTTGCTCGCCAGTAGAGGTTATCAGCTTATAGGATAATAGGGTACAATAGCACCATAGCTGAAAGATAATGGATTATATCAGAATATGCAGAACATCATGACGGTTGATGTCGAAGACTATTTCCAAGTTGCCGCATTAGCTCAGAGTATTAATACCGACCAATGGGACACCATACCAACACGAGTCGTGGATAATACGACGCGCCTGTTGGATCTTTTTGACCAACATCAAGTCAAAGTGACTCATTTTGTTCTCGGCTGGGTCGCTGATAAGCATCCAGAGATTGTGCGCGAAATCCACTCTCGTGGGCATGAAGTCGCATCCCATGGCTACAGTCACCAATTAATTTACCAACAGTCCCCGGATGTCTTTCGTCAGGAAACACTGCGCTCTAAAAGCCTATTAGAAGATATTATTGGCGCACCCGTTAAGGGCTACCGTGCAGCCAGTTACTCGATAACCAAACGTTCGCTATGGGCGCTCGATATCCTCAGCGAAGCTGGGTTTACCTATGACTCGAGCATTTTTCCAATCGTTCACGACCGCTATGGAATCGCAAACTCGCCGCGGCAACCCTACTACATCGAATGCCAAAATGGAGCTCAACTATTGGAGCTGCCGTTGTCAACAGAGTCCGTCTTTAATCAAACTATTCCAATTGCGGGTGGTGGCTACTTTCGACTCTATCCATATTGGTTTACGCGCTGGTTATACAAGCGTCGAGTAAAAAAACAGCAACCCTTTATTTTTTATCTGCATCCTTGGGAGATCGACCATCAACAGCCAAAGGTTGAAGTTAGCTGGTTTTCGAAATTCAGACATTACAATAATTTAGATAAATGCGAACAACGCTTACAACAGCTATTGCAAGAGTTTAAGTTTGGAGCGATGACCGATTATATTGCAACACTCGACTTAAACGCATTGGCACAACAACCGATAAAATTCGAATCATGAGCTACTCAATTAAGCAGTTAACCAGCGCCGATTATCCGCAGTGGGATGACTATGTTACCAAGCTAAATGCATCAACCTATTTGCGTAGCGTATGGAAGACAATTATTGAGCAAACCTTTGGGCATAAAACTTTTTATTTATACTGCACCGATAGTCACGGTCAAATTGTAGGTGTTTTACCTTTAGTACAGCAGAAAAGCCTAGCGTTTGGTAACTTCCTCACCAGTGTCCCATTTTTTAATTATGGCGGAGTCGTAGCCGATTCGAATGCGGTTACCGAGCAACTATTGCAAGCGGCGCAATCGTTATGTCAGCAAATTAAAGCAAAACATGTTGAGCTACGAATGACGCAACCGTTAGATGAGTCGCTGCCCTTGATTCAAGCGCAGAACTGTCGTCTCGATAAAGTCACCATGATCTTACAGCTACCCGAAACGGCCGATGACTTGTGGAAATCAATTGGTGCTAAACGACGGGCTCAAGCAAAACGACCGATTCGTGAAGGTGCTGAATTCAAAGTCGGTGGAATAGAGTTACTGGACGATTTTTATCAAGTTTTCGCGCGCAATATGCGTGATCTAGGAACCCCAGTTTATAGTAAAAAACTATTTCACAATATCTTAACCTGCGCACAATGTCAGAGTTTTTTGGCACTCGTATATATCAAAGGTATCCCGGTGGGAGCAGGCTTTTTAGTTCAAGATAACCAGCGATTAGAGATCCCTTGGGCGTCCACTAACCGTGATTACAATCGTTTCGGTGTTAATATGTTTATGTACTGGAAAATACTCGAACATGCTTTCACATTAGGGATCAGCGAATTTGATTTCGGTCGCTCTTCAGTTGATGCCGGCACGCTGAAATTTAAGAAGCAATGGGGCGGAGAACAAGAGCAATTATATTGGTATTACTTACTCCCTGAAGGAGAGGTGTTGCAACCGATTAGTAACAGCAACAGTAAATTCCAATTAATGATCAACCTGTGGCAAAAATTACCCTTGCCTATTGCCAACTTTATTGGCCCGCATGTGGTTAAAAATATTCCTTAGGGCCAGCAGGCTACTCGTGCCATCAATTGGGTGGCGCTACTGCTAGCATCTTCATGAACTCCAATCCGCAACAAACGATGCCAGTTGAGTGTTGATAAGTGATTTATTCCCACTTGAGTAGTTACCGCACTGCGGTACTGCTTGGCGACTAGCGCAGTCGCCGCATCAGTAAAATCACCGTTAGGGTAGCAAAAATGCGCCACATCCTGAGTTAGTTTTTGCGCTAAATGCTGCTGACTTTGCGCAACTTCATAATGCATGGTTTCTTCGTCTAAATCGGCGCGTAAACGCATATGACGGCAGGTGTGAGAGCCAATGGTCATTAATGGATGCTCAGCTAATTGTTGCAACTGCTGCCAATCCATTAAATCAGCGTGAGAGGATAACTCAATATTCAAAGCTTGCTCAGCTTGTTCTATCCAATCCAGTACTTGTCGATCATTAAACGCTTTTAATTGGTAGATCGCCTGTGCCGCAAGCTCACGATCAACACCGGTGGGAATTTGTTTGGCCCAAGCGAACTGGTGTGAGTTAAATTCGGGATGCTGCAAAATGGTTACCAGCCGATTTGGCCAAAATTTTTGCCGTGTGCCAATCAACTCACTGACTGCATACAAAGTTGCGGGAACTTGTTTCTGCTGTAAAATCGGCCAAGCATACTCATAGTTGTCTAGCCAGCCATCATCAAAAGTAATGGCGCACGCTTTAGCCGGTAAAGAACCGCCTTGCTGCGCTCGTTGACACCAGTCATCTAAGCTCACTAACTCAAACTCATTACCCAATGTTTCTAGGTGCATGGCAAAGGTATCAGGCTGTACTACCATGCCCGGCTCTTCTCGATGATAACGCGGATCATCTTTTGGCAAGATGCGATGATACATCATGATCCACAAACGTGGCTCGGCAACCCTACGCCGATGAGCACCGAAATAGTTAGCTGCTAGATTCAGCGGTTTTTTGATCAGCTGTTTTAATGACATTGGTAACCTTTGTAAAGTCCATTTCCGCAGCGGCTTTGAACCATCAGACGCTGGATCAAGGTAATCGAATATTGTACAATTATCGCAAACAAGAAACCAGCTCTCTAAGTCGCTTGGTTAGGCCAATCTAAGGCTAACAATCACCTTTGACTTGAGCAAGCACGTTTACTATTGGCAACATTATAACAAGGATTGTGAATGCCAAAGGTTGTACTATTCGTAACAGATGTCGCTGGCTCCGGCGGCGCCGAGACAGTTTTCGTTAACTTGATTGCTGAGCTCGATCGTAGTGAGTTCACTCCAATCGTTCTGCTACCAGGTCCCGGTTGGCTCGCGGATCAGTTGCGCCGGCTCGACATTCAACCTATTTTCCAACCCATGTCAGGTTCGTTTAACCGTCCCTTAATCAAAAAGCTCACCCAATTGATTAAGCAACATCAAGTGGCGATCATCAATGCACACCTGTTTGGCAGTAGCATTTATTGTGCGATTGCTGCGGCCCTCACGAGAACGCCCTTAATTTCAACTTTTCATGGCATTATCGATATTGCGCCGGATGAACGACTGTTAGCAATCAAAGCTTGGCTCGTGCGCCGCTTTTCAACCAAACTCGTGTTTGTTTCTAATTATCTAAAGCAACAACTGAATAGTCGCTTACATGCGCCAGAAAGTAAGTGTGAAATCATTTATAACGGTCTTGCTATCGAACGCTTCGATGAAGCCCTGGCCAGCAATCTGCGTCAACAGTTTAATATTCCTGCTGAGCATAAACTGGTTGCAATGATTGGGAATGCTAATCATTCCAAAGGATATGACCTTGTAGTACAAGCCGCCAGTCAAGTACCCGATGATATAACCTTTTTAATTGCTGGCGAATACAGTGAAGAGCAACTGCAAACTTATCGGCAATCGGCCGAGCCAAACATTGTTGGTACTAAGGTTAAGTTCATAGGTTTCGTGGACAACGTCGCCAGCTTCCTAAAAGCGGCAGATATGTATTTGCTATCCTCACGCGACGAGGGATTTTCATTGTCGACCATCGAAGCAATGGCTGCCAAAGTTCCTGTTGTGTGTACGCGCTGTGGCGGACCTGAAGAAATCATTGAACCTGGAGTTACCGGTATTTTAATCGAAAATGAGAACTCTAAGGCGATTGCACAAGCCATTACGCAAGTTCTGAATACCGAAGCGCAGCAAACCATGATTGAACAGGCATGGCAGTATGTAAAATCTAATTTCAGTATTGAAACATCAGCCGGTCGCTACTTCGACTTATTCCATTCACTCGCAAAAAAAGAATTTAACCATAAGGGTAACTCACGTGTTTAACAAACTTCGCTTTTGGTCTCATCGAAAGCTAAAGCATTTAAAATTCAGCTTGTTGCCGAAAACACCGCGTACCATTTTGTTGATTATGGGATGTCAGCGTTCGGGTACCAGTATGCTAATGAGAACCTTTGATTGGCATAAACAAACCGCGGTATTTCGAGAGCTCAGCGAAGCTTTCGATGATATGCGTTTATTGAACGACCAAAAGGCTTTTAAAATTTTTGATAGCTCTAAAGCACCACTAGTGGTCGCAAAGCCATTGCTCGACAGTCAAAAATTTCAACATTATTTAGACCTTGATAAGCGCGTAAAAATCTTATGGCCATATCGGCACTACAAAACGGTCGCTATGTCGAACATCCGCAAATTTGGCAATAATAATGGTAAGCGTGACCTGAGCTTTATTGTTGACAATCATCCAACTGACTGGCGCAATGAGTTAGTTTCAGAAGAAGACCGTCGTTTAGTCGCTCACTATCTAAAGCAAGATATTAGTGATCTAGATGCCGCCGCATTATTTTGGTATTTGCGCAATAAACTAGTTGTTCATAAACCCTTAGATTTCAGTCGCTTTAAGTGTTTCAAATATGAAAGCTTAACCCAGAATCCACAATCTATGTTTAAGAAGATTTTCACTTTCATTGGATTCGATCAATCTTCTCTGGACATCAGTGAGATTCATACCAACCCTAAAAGCAAGAAAAAGGATTTCGCCTTACATCCAGAAATTGAGGAGTTATGTGCTAATGTTTATGCTGAACTAGAAATATTAGCCACGCAGTCTTTTCCCGATAGCGAGTAACTAATGAACGATACGACCTTTATAAAAAAGAAGTCTGATAACCGCAAGCTGACGGTCGAAGACTTTTTCTTTTTAAAAGTCGGAGCGATGTGGCGCTACTTTAAATCCGAGCACCCTTCTTTTTGGTTCATATGCGCCTATCTTTTTTTCGAATATACTCGACCGCAAGCTATCTTCCCAGTTATAGATTTCATGCCTTGGGCGCAATTATTATTAATGGCATCACTAGGGTTCGCATTTCTCGACAAGTCAGTACAATGGGTTAGCTCTCCTATCAATAAGCTAATGATTATTTTTGGCTTATTGATTTATTTATCCAGTTTACATGCATATGACAGTAGCGTGTCACAGCAATATTTTATTAATTTTTATGGCTGGCTAGTTATTTACTTTTTAATCATTACCATCGTTAATACTAAAGAGCGGTTATACATATTTACCCTAATCTTTGTTTTTAGTGCAGCGAAAATCGCGGTGGGCACCACTTTAGTATGGGCAAGTCGCGGTTTCGTATTTGCGACTTGGGGATTAGAGGGCCCAGAGGGATACTTTAAAAACTCCGGCGAACTAACCATATTAATGCTCACTCTATTTCCGGTTGTTTTCTTTTTACTTACTCGCGTAGACATTAAAATTAAGTGGACAGAAAAAGCCATAATCGCGCTTTTTAGCGCATGCGCAGCACTCACCATTCTCGGCGCCAGTAGTCGTGGCTCTCAGCTAGCGCTTGCAATCATTTTGCTGTTTATGTTTCGTAAACAGGTCTTACGCATTAAACCTATTATCGGATTAGCAATTATTGTTTTTGCCGCGTATAAGTTTTTGCCACAGGAGCAAGTTGCACGATTCCAATCAGCCGGCGAAGATGAAACTTCAATTCAGCGCTTGCTCTACTGGAAAAACGGTATGAAGATGATCCAAGATCATCCATTAACCGGAGTTGGGTTTTATAACTTCCCAAGCTATTACAACAATCATTATTCACATGATTTGGTTGGGCGTAATCGCGCCCAATTGCCTCATAATATTTTAATTCAAGTTGGTACCGACATGGGCTACCCAGGCTTAATTGTTTTTATGGGGTTCTTTTGGTTTGCCTTTCGTAAAAATCCTAAGATTGAAAACCCAACTCCCTCTGAACAAGTAGTGTTGCAGATTAATTGGGCGATTTTGTATGGTGCAGCTGGATTTTTTATTGCAGGTCAGTTTGTTACGGTTGCCTACTATCCATTTTTATGGATTGCGTTAGCGTTTAACATTGCCATCAAGAATATTTTTGCACGTAAAGCTAAGCAACAACGAAAAGATCCCTTTGCTGCGCCATTAGAGGCGAAAAATGATGGCTAAGTCAGCAGTTAGGTCGACTTTAATTTATGGTATTGGACGCTTGGTTGGTGGCTTTGCAAGTTTCATCACATTGCCTATCTACACAAAAAATCTATCACCCAGTGACTACGGCACTGTAGAGTTGCTAGTGTTATTGGTCGAACTGGCCGCACTTTTGATTGGAGCTAAAATAACAGCGGGCATGTTTCGGTTTTATTCAGAAGCTAACAGTGCACAAGAAAAACAAAATGTTTTTTCATCAACGCTGTACTTTATCACGGTTCTCTATAGCGTTGCCTTAGGTGCGTTGTGGCTTGCTGCATCAGCTTTAGAAGCTCATTTAGGTATTAGTGAAGATGGCTGGTTAGTGAGGATATTCTCGCTAACGTTATTACTCACTGGATGCAATGAGCTGTTCCTTGCCCATTTACGTATTCAAGATAAACCCATTACTTTCGTTTCGATTAATATCGGTAAATTGATACTACAAGTTATCTTTTGTCTTTATTTCATTTGGTATAAAAACATGGGCTATTGGGGCGTAGTTTATGCGTCTATCCTCAGTAACCTTGCTGTATCGATATTTTTCCTGTTTACTTCCACTCGATTTTTAACTTGGCAGTTGGATTTTGTTTTTATTAAGAAGCTGTATATTTTCAGCTGGCCAATTATTGTGTCTTCTTTTGGCATGTATTTAATTAACTTTGGCGATCGCTATTTCATTAACACCTACTTAGGTACCGCGGCGGTTGGACTTTATGCCTTAGCATACAAATTCGGACTCCTTTTGTTTTCCCTTATTTGGTCACCCTTTGCTATGTATTGGGAACCGCAACAATATATTTATGCAAAACAAGAGAAGTCGAGTCAGTTATTTGGCGAAGTATTTCTCAACATTAATATTATTATACTATTTGCCGCTGCCGCACTAATAAATGTGGCTCCGCTACTCATCGACTTGATTGCCGATCCGGCTTATCAAGAAGCGGGACGCTACGTTCCATTTATAGTAATCGGCTATGTTTTTCACGCTTGGTCAGACTTCATGCGCTTTGGCCTGCTTAAAAGCGGTAAAACCATTCATATTACCTATGCGACTTATCTATCGGTAGCGGTTATTTTGTTGTTGTTTATTTTGCTCATCCCACAGTATGGTTTGCTCGGTGCTGCCATCGCGACACTCGCCTGCTTTGTCAGTCGGTTTTGCTACATTGCCATTGCTGGCAACCGAGAATTTTTTGTCCAAGTACCCTATCGAGCAATGCTTGTAGTGTTGGCCATGGCGAGCATTAGTTGTGTGGTGATTGCTCAACTTAATTTTAGAAGTTGGACTGGGATCTTCATCATAGGCATACTTTATTTATTCATTTTAGCAATGTTGCTTTGCCTGCCTTGGTTAAAAACACAGCGTAACTATCTACTCACAATCATTACTAATAATGCGCTCTTCAAGCGTGTTTTTAAATTGACTTAAGAAACAAAAAGGACGTACAACTCATGAACAAGCCCAATTTATTTATTATTGGCGCAATGAAGTCAGGAACGACTTCTTTACATCACTACCTTAGCTTTCATCCTGCGCTCTTTATGAGTGAACCTAAAGAGCCCGGCTTGTTCAAGACCGATAGTTATTCCGAGCAAGAGTTTAATGAGTACATGAGTTTATTTGATGGTGCGACTGAAGCGCACCAATATCGCGGTGAAGGCTCAACCGATTATGCAAAAATTCCACAATATAGTAATGTTGCGCAGCGCTTAAAGGCGTTTTCACCTGATGCAAAAATCATTTATGTAATGCGTCATCCGCTCAAACGCACCGTTAGCCACTATTGGCATACACGCCGGCCGCAGGTGACTGATGGGCAAACCAAGAATATGCTAGATGCAGTCAACTCATTTCCGGGTTATCTCAGCTTCTCAGATTACCCGATGCAAATTAAACCTTATCAAGAACTGTTCGGTGCTGAGAATATTCATATATTACTTTTTGAAGAGCTTATCAGCCAACCTGAACAAGAGTTATTGAAAGTGTTTAAGTTTCTCGGTGTAAGTGAAGACTTTGACTTTTCTGTGGTTAAGGATCAATTAAATGCACGCCCAGAGAAAGTGATGTCAGCAACTGGCAAAGGGATCCTGCATAAGTTGTCTTACTCAAAAGCATGGGATATTCTTTCAAGAATTATTCCCAAAGGTTTAAAAACAAAGCTGCGTAATGTCGCTATCAAGGAAGTTGATCCAAAATCACAGGATCAGTATCGCGATGAGGTCGCTCGTCAAAACCATGACTACTATTGTGATATTATTGAGCGCACGGGTAAAATGATTGGTCGAGATCTTAGCCAAATATGGAAGATGTGATCAGTGGATCAAACTATGAAAAATGTTCTTTTTATTGATACCGGGCTATCTTTCGGCGGCTCATTAGTGGTCGCTGCTAGAATAGCAAATGAAATTTCCGCGTTAGGATATCGATCATTTGTCGTGACTCCGGTCGATGCTGCTTTAATTCGCCATCACTTTAATGAAGATGTCACAATAATAAATTTACAAAAGCCTGTAACTTATAAAGATAAGATGGAGCTAGCTGAAAGGTTGAGCAATATTAAATTTGCGCCGCTGCGAAAATTACTTTCTTTAGGTCACAACATTCTTGAAATATTTAAGAATACAGCTTATACCAAAGCTATTAAGAAAATCATTAAAGACAATAACATCGAGATAATTCACAATAATAATTGCTACGATAGTATAAAAGTCGCCAAAAAATTGGGCAAAAAAATTGTATGGCACTTTCATGGATATTTGAATGATTCTAGCCGTACTACCCGTAAATGGTTATCACAATGTGATCATTACATCGCTATTTCACAATGCGTATACGATAGTGCAGCCAGTAGTGATTTCATTGCTAGCAAGAAGATGTCGATGCTTTTTAATCCTATCCAAAACACTATCCACTATTATTCTTCAGCTGAAATCGACGCACGAAAAGAAGAGTTAAAGATAGGTAAGCGTTTCGTGGTCGGTGTCTTCGGGCGCTTAGTGGCTTGGAAGGGCCAATTAGAGTTTCTAGCTGCATTTCAACAGGTTAAACGCGAAGTACCGAATGCAGTCGCCTTATTGGTAGGGGATGATTCTGAATACGGTGGTTACCGCGAGCAACTTAGTAATCAGATCGAGAAACTACAATTAACTAATGACGTGATTTTCTCTGGGTATACCACCAATACCGACCTACATTATCAGTTATGTGATTTGGTTGTACACTGTTCCATTAAGCCGGAGCCTTTCGGCTTAGTGATCACAGAAGCGATGCAAAATAAAGTGGCGATCATTGCGTCTAGCCACGGTGCTGGCAAGGAATTGGTAAAAAATAAAAGTAATGGTTTAATTGCTGATCCACTCAATCCACAAGAATTATCTACAGCAATCATCACCTTGGCCAAGGACAGCCAAACACGCAATAACTATCGCGATAAAGCTTTGGAATTTGTGGAAACACTGAATGCAGAAGCTTATGCAAAGCAAGTTGTCGATATTTATAATAGTATTTTGGATTAGGTTAAGTCTCTTTTATTCCTGAACTATATAAACAAATGTGACTTAGTTAACAGCAAGGAACACTAAAATTTAAATTTGTGAATAAGCTCAAATTGTCAATGGAAGGTCTATACTAGACTAAACTTTAACCAATCAAATGGAATTTCATTATGCGATATATCGTACCCGCTTTGTTAATGACCGTGGCCAGTGTTGCCAGTGCGGATCCATTGTTTAACGATGGTTTTGAATCTGGAAATTTAAATCAAAGTCAAAACGGCGTTTCTTACATCAACAGCAAAAATATTTCTGTCACTCAAGAGCGCGCCAAAGATGGCAATTATGCAATGAAGTTTAGTTACCCAGCAGCGCCATTGGGTACTGACTCCTTTTCTGAGCAACGTTTACAGTACCCACAAACCGGTGAGCTATGGATCAAGTACGACTTATACATTCCCGATAATTATGTTCATCGAGTTGATGGCGCCAGTAACAATAAGTTTCTTGCCATTTTCAAAACTGATTATCGCGCCCCCGGCTTTCAAGTTAATTGGTCTTTGCAACCCAATGGTAATGGCGGCTCAAGTTTGTCGATCCATCGCTACCATAATGGACAACTGCAACGTGCTTTTGCACCAGCGGGCGGTGCCAACATTATTACCACCGCAGATCGCGGAACTTGGATGACAATTATGGCACAAGTAAAAGTTCCAACCAGCTCTAGCGCAAATGATGGCGTTATGAAGATGTGGAAGAATGGCGTGCTGGTGTGTAACGAGACCAGTTTAAATATGTATGGCGGAGATGGAGAAAACTATACTAATGAGCTGTATCTTTTAGGTTGGGCGAATTCTGGATACGCTGAAGATACCCATTTCTTTATCGACAACTTGCTCATTAATAATGAGCCCTTTGTCAAACCGAAAAACCCGACCGAAGCGGGTGTCAACGAATAAAAAAAGGAGCTTGAAGCTCCTTTTTTTTTAGTATTTAAGATGTCGTTTTTTTAACGCTTTCCATAACGAGCCAACACGTGCAAAAAAGTACACGCCATTCAAGAAATAATTAATCACGAAGTTGCTAAGAGAGCGCAGCCCAAATCGTTTTAATGTTATCAATCCATTGAGTCCTAAAACGCTGAGTGCAAACAAGCTTGCAAAAACATATAACTGGATGACCAAGCAAATTAAAGCGGCCAATGTAGCGATCAAGTAATAACATGCTAATATTGCAACGATCGACTGGCGAAATTTTTCGAACGAACGAAAATCTCCTTCGCCGTGCCACATTTCACGTCGAATAAAATCTTGCAAACGATGAGGAAAGCCGAGATGAATCGCATTGAACTCAGAATTGACTTGATAGTTCAGTTCTTGCTTGATTGCTCGTAAACAAAAATCATAATCTTCGCCGGTCTTTAGCTGTTCATCAAAACCTTGTAACAAGCTAAAAGTGTGTCGAGTTGTAATGATATTCGCACCACCCAAGTATTGGTCAGTTAAATTAGCAAACCAGTGCTTTTCAATCCAACTGCCATCTGGTGGTACACGACATTGAAATCCGGTCACAATCGGCTGCTCGTCGCTAAGATTGCAAGCCAGTTGATTAAGCGCGACAAACCATTGTTCGGTTAATTCAACATCACCATCAACGAATGCAATTACGCTACCCTGGCTATTGGCGACCCCAAAATTTCGCGCATAGGATACTGAGTGGCGCTCAATATCGAGAACATTCACTGCAAATTGCTTTGCGATCTTTGATGTATCATCGGTCGAACCATTATTTACAACCGTAACCTCTAGCGAAGTCGCGATAATGTGGCGATGTTTTTCAATAGATCGCAAGCATTGAGCAATATATTTCTGCTCATTAAATGCGGGTATAACAATAGAGATGGACTGCATGTGTTGACTACCCCAAATAACTTTTTTGCCACATTTGAAACATCAAAATCGACCAAAGTAGATTACTGTGATCAAACTGATTGCGGTCATGTTGCTGGACTAACTTTTGAATGCGATGAGGGTCAAAAATATTTTGTTGCTCTAAATAGTTAATACTGAGTAGTTCTGACACCATTGGTTTTAAATCACTTCGAAGCCACTGGCCAATAGGAATTGAAAAGCCCATTTTGGGTCGTTCAATTAATGCTTCAGGTACATAACGATAAAGGACTTGGCGTAGCAGCCATTTGCTTTTTTGTTCGCGTAATTTAAATTCATTGGGAATGCGCCAAGAAAACTCGATTAATTTTCGGTCTAAAAGTGGTAGCCGCATTTCCAAACTATTTGCCATGCTGGCTCTATCGCTTTTCACTAAATTATCGCCAGGCAAATAATATCGTTGATCCCATTCCATTGCAGCGCTTAGAAACGCCTGTTGAAAATCAATCTGATTATCAAACGTAGGTTCATCAGTATCGGTTAGGAGTAAATCCGTAGGCGCTGCACTGTAGCTTGAAAGATACTGGTAGGCTTGCTGTAGATTCTGCTGACGCATCAAGCCGGCCAATTTATGAACTTTTAAACCAACATTAGCGCTACCTTTGCGGCCTGTTAAACGCATTAAGCTTTGGTAGGTTTTATCGTAAACACGTGGAGACATAGCGGTTAATAAACCACTTAATAGACGATTAACGCCACTGGGCAATCCTGACAATCGTTGGAACATACGCTCCGTTTGAGTATACCGATTATAACCAGCAAACAGTTCATCGCCGCCATCTCCGGACAAACAAACGGTTACTTTTGAGCGTGCTAACTGGCTCACAATAAACATTGGAATTTGCGACGAATCAGCAAAAGGCTCATCATAAATTTGCGCCATTTTTGGCACTAAATCCAAGGTATCATTACCCGTAATATAGTGTTCATGATGACGAGATCCGATGTGCGCAGCGACCGCCTTAGCATGTTCGGCCTCATTGAAACTCGGATCATGGAAGCCGATGGTAAAAGTATCAATAGGCGCTTGGCTGTTGGCTTGTACAATTGCAGCGACCGTCGATGAATCGATCCCGCCCGATAAGAATGCGCCTAAAGGTACATCGGCAATGGATTGCTCTTGAATAATAGTGTTGAGCAACGTATCAAGTTGATCCGTTGCAGTAACAGCATCGGTTATCAAATCACTATGGCCCTGTTTGATGGCACTCGGAACATCCCAATACATTTGCTGCTGAATTTGTTCTATCGCTAAACTTGAGTTTGCTTGAGTCGAGTCGCTTAAATCAATTTGAATGAAGTGACCGGGTTGAAGCTTTCGGATTTCTTTAAAAATACTGTGTGGTGCGTTTATGTAACCATACCGTAAATAGCTCGCCAGAGCGGCAGCATCGTGAGTAAACTGGCGTGCCGGACAAGCTTTAAAGATGGCTTTGAGTTCTGAGGCAAACAACAGCTGCTGATTAATCACAGCATAGTAGAGCGGCTTCTCTCCGATGCGATCGCGGACTAAGTAAAGCTGTCGCTCCTTCCGATCAAACAAGGCAAACGCAAACATGCCATCAATGCGCGTCAAGGTTCTAGCAAGTCCCCAGTGCTCAATGGCGGCTAACAACACCTCGGTATCGGAATGACCATTAAATTGGGTATTGACCGAAAGCTCACCGCGTAGTTTTTGAAAGTTATAAATTTCGCCATTAAATGCAATCACATAGCGGTCGCTATGTGAAGTCATTGGCTGGGCACCCGAGGGGCTGAGGTCTTGAATGGCAAGGCGACAATGAGCCAACACTGAGTGAGTGTCATTGTCATGCCACAAGCCATTGGCATCCGGACCACGATGGTCCATCGCCACTACCATTTCTTGCGCGATTTGACGCAATACTTCGGTGGTCGATTGATAATTAACAATTCCAGCAATACCACACATAAAAATCCATTTTTCCCGTTGTTCGGCATGAGCTCATGGCAACATTGGTGTATTATATCAGGTTAGAGATTCAGTACAATTTAGAACACTCCTCGATTAACGCCTAAGGACTGGCTATGGCTATGCAGCGCCCTATTACAATTTTACATATAGCTTCTGGCGACTTATGGGCTGGCGCCGAAGTCCAGCTTTATCATTTGACCAGGCATCTTGCGCGCCAAGAAAATATTCAAGTTCAGGTAATTTTATTTAATGAGGGAGAATTGGCAGCCCGACTAAAGGCAGCGGGAATAACGGTTACCGTGTTTTCCGAGCAAACCTTCAACACCTATGGCTTATATCAACAGGTTGCTGGATATATTAAACAACAACGGCCTGATATTATTCACTCTCATCGCCAGAAAGAAAATCTAATTGCCGGGATTATTGCAAAAATTAATGGCATTCAATCGTTACGTACCGTGCACGGGGCAAGTGAGCACAGCCGTCAGTTAAAACAGCGTATCGTTACTTGGATCGATAGTTGGGTTGGGCGCCATTGGCAACAGCGAGTAATAGCTGTATCTGACGATTTAGCTCAGCAGATTGCACCTCGTTATCCAAATAAAGTCGTTACTATTTCCAACAGCATCGATCTTAGCGAAGTGTTAGAAAAATCACAGCAACCGATTTCATTAAGGTTAGCACCCGACTGTTTTCACCTAGGCTTTGTCGGACGCTTGAGTGAGGTTAAGCAGGTTCACAAAATTATTACTATTCTCGCCTATGTCAAAGAGTTAAGAAGTGATTTAAACATACACCTACATATCGTCGGAGAGGGGCCCTTACAAGCTGAGCTAGAACAACTGGCCGAGCAACTAAACGTCGCCAAACTAATTACTTTTTACGGTTTTTTGAGTAATCCGCAGCCGTATCTCAAGCAATTTAATGCATTGATGTTTACCTCAAAGCATGAGGGACTACCGATCACTTTATTAGAAGCAATGGTGTTAAAAACCCCTGTAATTGCCACTGCGTTACCAACATTTAAAGCGCTTTTAGATGAGATGGATAACGAAGCCATTGGCAACTTTATTGATGACGATGAGCGTGCAGCAGCGGCCCAAATCTTAGAGTATATTGAGCATCAAGAACGACTAAAGGTGAACGCTGAAAAAGCGTTCCAGCGAGTAGATCAGCATTTTAATATTGAAAAAAATATTCTCGAGTATGTTGAGCTCTACCAAGAAATGTGCCCATAACTATTTCGCAAATCGTTGTTTTAGCGCCTCAATAAAACTCAAGTACTGAACAAAATCAAATCGATTATCGGGTAGTACAAAGCGTGGTAAGTTTTCATTCTCAGAGGCTTCTCGAACATGCCCCGGAACGGTGGAAACGGCGCATTTAATGCTTGAGCGAGCGATAGTCGCCATTTCTCTGCGCCCATAGTCAGTGATGCGTCCCGTTGGATAAGCAAACACCGGAGCTACACCGTTTAGCATTTCACAAGTTCGATCCCACGAACCAATGATCTCTTGCTCCGATTGTTGATCATTAAGCCGCGAAAGAATCCGGTGTGTCATCGTATGTGGAGCGATATCATGACCATTATCAATAATTGCTTGCGCTTGATGCCATGACATAGGTCGATAGTGCAACGGTGCTTGCTTCGGCTTATCAACCTGCAGCTGTTGGTAAAATGAATCGATCCAGTCATATAAATTCGATTGATCCACCAATTTTAAATGATGATGCAATTGGCTGATCACCTGTTCGGGATCATCACTCGTCGCAGTTACAATGGATTGGTCAGGCAAAGTAATTTTATATTGGGTGAGCGCGGTTTGCTCTACGACATAACGAATTTGGTCGTCCCAAGGCCACAGCTCACCATCCAAAAATTTTGATATCACAAAACACGTGTAAGGCGTATCGAACTGATTAAACAAAGGGAGCGCTAGTTCATATTGGTCGTCAAAACCATCATCTAAAGTAAACACAACGGGGTTTTTGGGTAATGCAGTTTGATTGATCCGAGCTTCGATTAAATCAATCAGTCGAATGGGGGTATAGCCATTGCTGCGAATATATTCTAAGCACCACGACAAGTGCTTTAAGATACTATCGTCTTCTCTATCGTATCCTGGATATAATCGATGGAGAAAAAAGATTGGAACCAATTGGCCACAAACACTTCGGACCAATCGGTTGGGCGTTAGATTGACTAACGCCGTAACAGGCTTGATGAGTTTTTCCTTAAACAATCGTCAATTCCTTTAACGTTTAGATGGACTCCATCGCGTTACTCGTTTCCCTCCGAGGTATTGCAATGAAGCATGGGCAATGGCGATATTCACCTGAGTGAAAAAGAACGGAAGCTTAATAAGTGTTTTCTGTCGTAGTTGACTTGATAAATAGCCAATTAAAGCCACCGCATAAAACAACACCTGCGCAAACAATGCCGCTTGATAAATCCAATGTACTGAATAAAGTAAAATAGTTGTTATCAACAGGCCTAACAGAAACCAAGGAACTAACCAGCGCATGACTTTATGGCTAATAACTTGAATGGCAAAAAAACCATGGCGAAATGGATTAGCTACTTCAGAGCGTTTAAACAACGCAGCAATCCCACGAATAACCGTGCGCAATTTACGCTGATATTCCTTAGACTCATCCGCTAAGTTAGGGTAATAGCCCAATAGGTTCGGTACCGTAATTGCTGCCTTACGATGAACAATACAAGACAGCGCAGTGTTAAAATCACTCGGAACGCTAATATCCCAGTTTTGACAAATTTCGCTACGGGCAGCAAAGAAAGAGCCGCTCAAGCCGACTAAGGACACCACTGAGCTTTCGAGCTTACGTAACCACATTTCATACTTTACGTAGGCACCTTCACCGGCCACTTTACCGTCTTTGGTAATAAAACGATCTTCGGAAGAAACTGCTCCGATGGCAGCATCGGCAAAAGCGTTGGCAATAATCTTTAGCGCATTTGGTTCAATTCGAGTGCTAACATCGGAAAACACTATTACTGCACCACGAGCTTCACCAATTGCAAAGCGCTGCGCGTTTTCCTTACCTTTTTGTTCAGTCACTTCCGCTAGGCGCACACCACGCTCTTGGTATTCACGCACAATGTCATTGGTGCCATCCGTTGATCCATCCGACGCAACGATTATTTCGAGTTTATCGGCGGGGTAATCTACCGTTAAGGTATTTTCAATTTTTTCCCGGATCCCTGACTCTTCATTAAACGCAGTAATAATAAAGCTCAAAAATGGGATCTCGTTTAAGTTACCCAAATCATCGCTGATCGGCGCTATTTTGCGCTGCTTTGGCATCAGTTTTAGTAAAATGGGGTACAGAAAATAGCTATAAAGGGCTCCCACCAGGAATATCCAAAATAGCGATACAGTGATCATCATCGATATCGTCCTTGATAATATCTCATTACTTAATTTTAAGGTAAGCGTCCGTAAATGTATAGTCATTTAACGCTCACCTCTCACCCAGCTGATTATAGCAGTTTATCCTTTGCGAATTGCATTAGATTACGCGCCCGTATTAAGCTAAGGATAAATGCGAAATATGAGAGGCCAACGTTATGCTACGCACATTCATGATCTCAAGTCTATTGCTGCTAGGAGCTTGCTCTAGCCCCGAGCCAGCCGATCAGTACGAAGCAGCCGTATTCAATCCACAGCGCCCCAGTCAAGACACCAAGCAAGACGCAAAACGGCAACCCGCGGCGGTGCTGCGTTATTTAGCCATAAAGCCAGGAATGACAATAGCCGACATTAAAGGTGGCGATGGCTACTATGCCGAATTATTTAACTATCTGGTTGCTCCGGAAGGTAAAGTTTATTTACATAACTTCCCATCCTATATCGATAAACATAGCGAAGCCCTTGATCAGCGCATGGATAATCACCGCCTTGCGAATGTGCAACTTGTTACCGGCAACACCAATGACTTCAATTTGCCCGAACCGGTTGATCTCATTTTCTTATCGCAAGTATTCCATGACTTGTACTTACAGCTCGACTCTTTGCACGATCGCGCGCTGAGAAGCAATTTTTTTAATCAACTAAAAGTAAATTTGAAACCCGATGGTAAAGTCGTCGTCATTGATCATGCAGCTCCGGCAGGTAGCGAGCACTACCTAACCGGCAAGTTACATCGAATTGACGCAAAATACGTTGAGCAGCAGTTTGTGGATAATGGATTTGAAATGGTCAGTAGCAGTAACATTCTGGCCAACCCAGATGATCCACTTAAAGTGGATATTTGGGATAGCCAGGTAAAGGGAAAAACTCATCGCTTTATTTTCGTCTTCCAAATCAAAAAAGACCCAATACCGGAAGGTTAACTGACTTTTGAACCGGCAAGTGATTGGCTATTCGGCTTTGGAGCGAGTAGCCGGCGTAAACCTTCCCGCGCCGGCGCTTCAATAACCAAATAACTCAACCAAGCCACAAAAATTGCTGCGCTCATAAACAGTACAAACGCCAGAGCATGAGAGTTAATACCAAGTTTTTCAATCTGCCAAAGCACTGGCATATGTAATAGATACATCGAATAAGAAATTTTACCAAGAAAATCTCCAACTCGGTTGCTCATGACTGGATTAGAGTCTGGTAATAAAAAAGTGATGGCAAAAAAGATCAGCGTCATCACCAGCCAGATGCCGGTATCTTGCCATAAATCATGGGTTTGCTGGCTTAACGCTTGATAAACTTGTGGGAATAACAGCGGTACCACCAATAGTAATAGTAAAACCCCATGACTTTGGTAAGGCTTAAAATGATCAATATAGTGATACAGATGGCCTAATAGCGTACCGACGATAAAGTAAGGTAATGATTGAACAATGGACACATCTACTTTCATCCCAAATACATCACCAATGGGACGAGCGTACCCGATATAAAATAGCAGCATAAATGTAACCAATAAGGTATACAACAACTGCTTCGGCGAGCGGCTAAACAACAACCATAACCCAACAAAGATTACATAAAATTGAATTTCAGCCGGAATGGTCCAAAGCACTGATTCGCCAGAGAGCATTAGTAAGTGTGCTAATAATTCACTCGTTGAGTCAATGTTATAAAGCACCCCCGTCACATTAAGCTTCATCAGTAAAAATGAAACCAACACAACCACCAAAAAAAGCGGTACTACGCGAGCAAAGCGTGCGACGGCATAGCGATAAACCTGAGGTAAAGTAAAAGCCTTGTTGGCATACAGCAGTGACATTAAGAATCCGCTTAGAATAAAAAACAACATCACGCCAAATTGTCCGCCGCCTTTTCCAAGCGCCCCCCCCCAAAGGTTGGTTGCATTACTAAAGTGACTGATCATCACGATAATTGCAGCAATGCCCCGTAACGCGTTGAGTTTACGAATTTCCATCTTTAATACCTTGTTGATTAAGCGCTTGAAGCAACCGTTGTGCCCATATTTTATACGCCGCTGACGTGAGGTGGACGCCATCGCCAACATGGTATTGAGGCGCTAAATTTCCACTTTGATCAATAAGCTCTGCGCCCAAGTTGTCGAATACCACGCCGCGACCTTTGAGCTGAGCTTCGATGCTTGCATTAACCTGTTTGATGCGCTGATTCCATCCTTGCCAACCTTTGCGCTCATCTACGGGTAACAAGCCAAACACAACCACTGGAGTATCCTGAGGAAGCAGGTCAATGATTTTAACAATATTTTCCACGATATTTTTATTATCGCGCCCACGCCAAAAATCATTAATTCCGATGAGTAAAGCAATCGCTCGAGCATCTTGTACACGTTCATATTGCTGAACACGCAAATAGAGACCATAGGTGGTGTCTTGACGTATTCCATAATTAACCACATGCGTGAAAAAATCTTGCTCAGCCAAATCTTCCGTTAAACTGTCACCCAACAATACTAAAGCATTAGGGGCTATTTGAGTTTGCTCGACCAAGTGCTGCGCAAATTGCTTATGATAGTAGTCAGTAAGCTCGTTATTGTTACCACTAATATCACTACAACTCGCCGCTAAGAATATTAATATAATACTAATCACTCTCATGATGACTGGCCTTTTTTAATTAAGCGTCGTCCTATCTTAATTCCCGGCTTTTCGACATATTGATAACTTAGGTACGAGATGAGTATTGTCCCAATTAAGGTCACACTGGATACCGTAAACAGCTTTGCAATATAGTTATTAATATTAAACTGAATGACAAGTAAAACACCGATAGCAATAAATATACAGTGATACAAATACACGCTGTAAGAAATTTCGCCAAGGAATGTCAATGAACGCTTTACGGGTCCCTGCGCTTGGTTATCAAAATCACTAAAAATCATAATTAGCACGACGGCAAGGGCTAACACCCCAAACATATTCATTTCAATTCCAATGATTGGCAAGTTTTGAATCCAATTTGGTAAAGCTTCATAAAACTGATTGACTAAACTGGTGGTAATGAACAGTAACACAACCAAGATCAATGCAACGCTATTGGGTAGTTGGATCTTGTGTTGAAAGGTTTTGTATAAGTGACCAATCAACACTCCACCACAAAAAGTATAGGCCAGCATAAGTGTCCACGAATTGGCGATGAGATCGCGCACCGGCGTATGCAATAAACCATACAATAATCCGCCTAGCAATAAAGGTCCAAAATACTTAAACCAGCGAATTGACAATACTAACAATGGAAATAAAAGATAGTATTGAAATTCAATCGGCAACGACCAATACACAACATTAAATTTACCATGGGGTCCGGTAATATTAAAAATCAAACCTAAGTATTTGAAAACATCAGACAAGGCATAATTATTATCAGCGTGAACTTCGATCCAGTAACCCTGCAAATCAGCAATGTAGAAATGGGTAAATATTGGAATAAATGCAATCGAAATGAGCATAGAAACAAAAAAAGCGGGCCAAATTCGAAAAACTCGCTTTAAGAAAAAGTGCCCTATCGTATGCTGCGCGGTAAAGCTTTGATGATTTAAGTAAAGTGTTGTTCCGCTAAGAACAAAGAAAAGCAATACACCAAAGTCACCCAGATCAATTGAACGTAAAAATAGGTTGTCAACTATCGCATCTTCACCGTTATAGCTTACATTAACGCCGCGTCGAATATGGTAGAAAACAACTGCGAACGCAGCTATTGCCCTCAACCATGCTAGTTGTGGAAAAAATTTCTTCATTTACGCCCCCTCGGTCACGGCGCTAAGCTCAGCTAGCAACTGATCGATCAACTGCTTTCTAACGGCTTGACGCGAAAAGGTGTGATCGGCATTGGCGATAAATGAAACACTGATCTGCCCTTTCTTCTTTTGTTGATTGAATGCCTTTTTACTCGACGCCTTTAATATTTCTAACCCAGGATCATTCTCCGAAAATATAAATCTTATCGGACGATTGAGCTCGTCGATACGATGCAACGTCCGAGTAATATTTTGATTGACTTCAAATTTTCCATTAGCATTTTCAGGCTCACTGAGTTGATTCGTTGAGCGCGCCTTTAGCTGCGACTTAATCCGCTCAGCGATGACAGCAATTATCGGCTTTATGGCTACTTTTCCCGAAAAAAGCTTTTTCCATCGATTAATATCCTTCATGGATTGCCGGTACCAACTCCACTTACTAAAATTAACACTCGGTGCGTCATCAATCGTCATACCCTGCTGCCAATAAAATGTTAGCGGGTTAATAGGAATGATCGCCTTAATGGGCATCGTTTCGCTTTCGGCAGCAGCCTTAAATGAATGAAAAGCTCCCGAACAAAGTCCAATTAAAATAAGCGAACTATGCTGCAAATCGTGGGCAGCTACAAACCGCTCAAGAAAGTCCGTTGGCTTTGGCATATATGAAAAGTTTTCACTCTCTAAATCTTCTGCTGGCGTTTCGCCTAAACCAGGCATGTCAACTCGATAGCTAGTAAAACCAGAGCTCGCTAATTTGCGACTTAATTCAACGTAAAGCCGATGCGGCCCGACATTGTGATTGGAGCCTGAACTCAAAAACAGAATTACTGGTTTATCTTTTGATACATCAGTGGGTTGACAGCGAACAGAAAAACGCGCGCCATCAAAACAGCATGTTTCGATAAACGAATGATTAATAACTAATTCGGATACGAATTTCGGTATCTCTTGATTATGCATTTCATTATTATCAAACCAAGTGGCAACGGTATCTACAATAGCTTGATTAGTAGCGCTTGCTACTTTAGTTAGGTGTGCATCGATTAATAGATCTTGAGTTTCGGTGCTTTCGAGCACCGTAACACTTGTGTTATCGCACTCACGCCATCGGTCAATTACTTTTTCTAAACGTTTACTTGTAGCATCGAGTACACAAAGTGTTTCCCGCGCACGAGGAGTCATTTGAGTAATGTCAATTTGTGCTAGATATGCCTGAGTAGGCGGGTCTAAAATCACACCCGATATTTCTAGGTCTTCGCTAGTTTCATGATTTAACTCAGCACTCGCAGCTAATAATTTTACTTCTCTAAGAAAGCTTTTACCTTTAAGAATAGGCGACCAGGCAACCACACCATCAAGGTTATAGTCTGCTGCATATTTAAGTGCCAAAGTTGCGCCAACACGAAAACCGATGAGGCAAATATTTTGATAGTGTGCCCGACAAAAAGAAACCGCAGAAGTAATACTAAACTCGAACTTCTCAATCACATTGAGTGTTTCTGGTCCATCACTAGAGCTACCGGTCGCTAAATAGTCAATCGTTAAAGTATCAAAACCAGCTTGATTGAGTGATCGCGCAAGGTAGCGAAAATTCCGATATGCATTGTTATAATCGGTACCGATTCCTGGACAGATTATAAAGACCGTTTTAGTGATAGAGGCACTGTTTGCTAATCGCCATACGGCATTTAGCGGATAACCGTCACAATCAATCGAGATAAATTGCGTGGTTTGGTTCATCATTAATTCAATACTCGATTGGCAATAAAGCGATTTAAATTAAAGCGTCGTTCAAACCAAACAACACCTTCCGGATGGGCAATGCCTACTTTCTTCTTGTCTAATATGAGCTTGCCAAAGGGGTGATCATGTTCACTGGTTTCGTACTGGCCGATCTGCCAATCGTATGCGTTGTCATAGAGCTCACCGATTAACGCAGTTTTCCATTGCTGATTGGCGTGTAATAAGTGCCAAAACTGCTTAATATTAAAGCCTTTGGTTAAAATTAGATCGCGGTATTCAGCGTCTTCCATACGTCTTGCATAGGGAGTGGGGCTGTCTTCCGGCTGTTCGATAGTGGGAAGATTTGGATTGAAATCAGTTATCAATTCAATCAGTGCAGGTACCGCTAGATGTTTCACTATATCTCGCTCAAGTTGTTCTGCGCTCGTGCCATAATCAACGGAACACGATCGTTGTACTAAAATCCCACCGGTATCAATATCATGGTCTATTTTATGGATGGTAATGCCCGCCGTCATATCTTTGTGGTAGTACATCCAGAAGAAAGGATTTGAGCCTCGGTATTTAGGCAGCAAAGTAGGGTGCAAATTAATCGAGCCGAAAGTAGCCGCAGTAAAAACCACTTCAGGAAGAATCGGCGCTTGATGCGAAACCAATAACTCGGCTGATAGACTCTTGATCCAATCGGCAACATCTTCAGGTTGTTTATCTTTGTAAGTTAGATAAGGAATTTTTTTGCTATCGGCAAATTCACGTAAGCTTTGCGCACGATCTCGACCGGTAATAAACCGATTAATATTGGTTAATATTTTCTTTATTGGATTTGTAATCGTATGGCGATCTTTACTTTCAATCACTCCTACAATATTAATTCCAGCGTCATAAAGAGGCTTGACAATTTCAATGCCCGTGTTGGCAAATACAACGACTTTTATTGGTCCATTATTCATTGTTAATCCGTTATTAAGTATCGTTTTAAATATTGCTTAGTTTGCTCGATCATATTTAACATCGGTCGATAACGTGAAAAGGTATGATCAGCATTAGGCACTAGGGTCTTAGCAATTTTTTGCTCGCTGATAAGTCGCTTCACTGTTACCGGCGCAAGAGTATTCAAAATTAAATTAGCCGGGTCATTCTCACTCAGTACAAAATGAATACTTTTATCTAACGTTACAATAACATTTAGATCATGAGACAAATCATTTTTTATGGTGTGAATATCATTCGATTGCTTTTTTAACTTATTTTTATGTCGATTAAACACATTAACAAATTTATTAACCACTATGGATAGAATGTAGCGATAATTGACTTTTCCTGAAAAGAATTTCTTCCACTTCTCGGGGTTAGTAATTTGCGCACGATAATACATCCACCCGCTTTGTTGTTTCGCCAGATTCGTTTCACGTCCCTTGCTATTATAGAATTGCTCCGGATTAAGTACGAGGGCATCTTTAATGGGCTTATCTAATAATCGAATAAGTCCGTTATACGCATAAAAAGCACCACTGCTTAATCCCGCGACAATGAAATTCTCAAATCCATAACGTTGCTGCAGATGCTCAATGGCGGTCGCGAGAAATTCTTCCGATCCTTCAATGTGCTCTTGATTTTCCAGTTCAGTATTAGAAGTTAAACTATCACCAAGACCAGGAATATCCATTCGGAATACCGGCAAGCCCATAGCGGCATAGCCACGGCTCATAATCACATGCATGCGATTCGATCCGACTCGATGTATAGCACCAGAATTGACGATAACTAAGCAAATTTTTGCGCTCGCGGTACCTTGGCTCAGAACACCAAACCATTGTTCCGACTGGTCATAAAAGCTAAACTCTTCAGCGACAAGATGGGAACGTTGGAATTCATAGTTCGCATTATACTCGACGCCAGCGGTTGACATTTTCGACTCACTCGATGCAATGTTTATATCGTTTGCGGCTGGTAAACAGCGTGTATTCAGTTCATCCACAATCAATTGAAATGCCTCGAATGGCACGATTGTATCTTCGGCTAACAACAACATTCCTTGTGAGCCTGGAAGCGTCAACTGCTGAACGGTTGCATTCTCGAGAGTTTGCCATGCATCGAGTAAAGTTGTGGTAACGGCTAAGTCGTCACGCGGAACAATGGTTACCACTTTGGCCTTTGGCTGCAATGTCGTTAATGCCATTGATTTGAGTTTAGACTGAGTATTCGGCCAATAAACCATTCCCGCGGCTTCAAGCAGATCGGAGTTGGCACTGGACTGTGCACTCGCCATTTGTAAAGCCTTTATTTCGCGCAAATAACGCTTACCACTTTCCACCGGTGCCCAAAGAATCAATTCATCGACTTGATGCTGATTTGCGTACAAAGCGGCAAAACTTGCGCCTAATCTTAAACCTAT
Organism: Gammaproteobacteria bacterium; assembly: GCA_013373545.1. Lineage (GTDB taxonomy): Bacteria > Pseudomonadota > Gammaproteobacteria > Enterobacterales > Kangiellaceae > Pleionea. The sequence goes on along the minus strand of JABXHQ010000019.1, from coordinate 1,372 downwards.
TAAACAAATTTTCTGACATCCCGAAAGCTCGCGTAAGGTTTGCACAGCTTGCTCTATGCTCAAGACACAATCTTCAACTAAACGATCGTCTTCGGTATAACCGCCAGAATCACCGGTACCTAAATAATCAAATCTTAGCGTTGGATAACCATTCTTGGCGAACGCTTCGGCCATATAGCGCATGCTTCGGTAAGCACTCATGTATTCGAGGGCAATTGGTTGGCAGATTAAGATAGCCGTATCTCGCATCTCAGCCGATTTCGGATAGTGAAACCAGCCAAATAACTGCGCATCTTTACCAAAATACATTGGCTTGCGAACTACAGAGTATTTGTCATCCATTACAAACTTGTCCGTTTTTTAAAATTTTATTCTTTTGGCTTCATTGAGCGCCGGCGCAGTTATCACGCCCTTGCGACGAGGAACTTCTTCTTGTTGCTGCAAGAAAATAGTTTTTGCCATTCCTGGAGTTAGCGTAAAGAAATTATCGCTAGGAAAAAATCCCGGCACTTCCACTTTCACGCCGTATAACAACTTATTAGATAATAGAGTTATGGTTAGGTTTTCTGGGTCAATCGTGTGCGTTTCAATGGTTAACTCACAATCACAATAAGCCACTGGCAGCTCATTGGGAAAATAATGATTGTCAGCCACCACCTGTTCATCCTCGAATAAGGTAGTAGCGATAGCTTTAATGTTTTTGGGTCCGAATTTGTAAACGTAGGCAAGATCAAAAAAGTGACCGAGTACGGCATCTAAATTAAACGTCTCGCTTTTCCGTTTCGCGATAGTAAGCGCAATGGATTCATGCGCGATAACTTGGTCATGCTGATCAATCAATCGAATGTCCAAGTGGCCATTAAAATCACAATCACGTTCATTATGGACCTCGGCATTAACGCCTTGGAAATTTTCATTGGTTAAGCCAACAAAGAGCGGTTGCCAGGCTCTTTTTAGGAAATAATACGCAGCTTTAGTCTGCGCAAGGCCATCAATAATTCCCCAGCCAGCACCAAGTTTAATATCTTGAAAAAACCAAGTAAGTGCGCCACTACAGTTATTCGCACTGCTGCGCCACTCATTAAATACGCGTGCAACAACTTCACCACTGACTAGCTCAGAGAGCTGCATATAACGTTCAGGATCAACATAACGCTGCTCTAGCGCACTGGATTTAAACAGCTCTTGAAAATAATGATCGCGAATATCGTCAAAATCCCAACCGGTACCACTGTCTCTTGGTGTGCCAGCTTTCCATCTTGGATCATGGACCACAGCCAATTCATTACCAAACATTGATTTAATAACTTTTTGACTCGGTATGTGACTGAATCCTAGAGTCTCCGCGGCAAAACGTACATCATGGGATCTG
>JABXHQ010000155.1 GCA_013373545.1 Gammaproteobacteria bacterium | reverse complement strand
TCCCAGCTCCTTCAACATGGTAACATGTTGCTCTGATTCGACGCCTTCGGCTACTACGCCTTTCCTTAAGTTTTTACACATATAAGCAATGGTCTTTACAATGGTATGATGCTCGGAACTTTGATCCATTTGATAAATAAATGAGCGATCAATTTTAATAGTATGCAAAGTAAATTTATGTAAATAACTTAACGATGAATATCCGGTACCGAAGTCATCCAGCAATACTTGAATATTCATCTTAGCGAGTGATTCAAGTAGTTTTTGTGCCAAATCTGCATTCTCAATCAACAGTCCCTCGGTTATTTCGACTTTCAAGGATTCGGCTGATAGCTGATTTTCACTCAATGCCATTTCTATTTCGCCTAACAAGTCGTGATGTTCAATTTGCTTGGACGAAAAGTTTACACTCACCGCAATATCAATTGCTTGTGGTAATTCAGTTTGCCAAAACTTTAAGGTGCCGAGTGAATGGTGCAAAATGAATTGACCAATCGAGTGGATCATCCCGGTTTCTTCCGCAATAGGGATAAACTCATCCGGCGGGATAAATCCAAGCTCACTATGGATCCAGCGGGCAAGTGCTTCGAAAGCGACTAAGCGACCTGAAGGGAGATCGATGATCGGTTGGTAATAAACTTTAATTTCATTGCGTTCGAGCGCGTGGCGTAAATCGTTCTCTACTTTTAGCCGTTTCATCGCTGCATTATGCATTTCCACGTCGAATAATGCGTAGCGAGCTTTACCGGTTTCTTTCGCATGGTACATCGCGGCATCGGCATCGCGTAAAACGTCATCGGGCTTGCGATAGTTGTCATTACTAATAGTGACACCAATTGAAGTGGAGGTGAAAACGGTTTGCTCATTCAACTGAAACGGTTTCGAAATGGCTTCAATAATGCGATCGGCGGTCATTGCTGCATCGCGAGCGTTATCGACATCGCGCAATAGTACGCAGAACTCATCGCCGCCTAATCGAGCCACCGTATCTTCTGGTCGTACACACTCCTCAAGGCGTTGTGACACTTGCTGTAACAATGCATCACCCATCAAGTGACCAAGACTGTCATTAATAACTTTAAAGCGATCAAGGTCGAGAAATAAAACTGAAAAGCTTACGGCTCGATTGCGTTCACGTTGTTTTAAAATTTGCTCTAAGCGATTGGTAAACAGTGCTCGATTAGGCAATCCGGTTAAACTATCGTGAAAAGCTTCGTAAGCGAGCTTTTTTTGCATTTTGTTGCGTTCGTCGAGCATACCCTTGAGTGTTGCGTTGGTAACGGATAGCTCTTTCGTGCGTTCGTCTACACGCTTTTCTAATTGGTCATTGATAATTTGCAATTCTTCATGGGCTTGACGCAATGAATCGGAACTACGCTTGCGGTTAAGAGCAGTTGCAACTTGTTGCGAGACGAACATGAGTACTTCTTCATCCAGTGGTGTGTAAGACTTTCCGCGAATGTAACTTTGCACTGCTAACACACCGATAACCGCTTCTTTATAAAATAGCGGGACACCTAACCAGGTTTCCGGCGAGGTACCATGAAACACATTTCGGCGGTGCCAGTCATCGATATTCTTTTTATTAATGAGCAGTGGCGAGCCGGTGCGTAGTACCCACTCGGTGGGTGAACATTGATCAATATCAATGCTTTCATCAAGCAAGCGCTCTTCAACGCTGGAATCAAATTCATCAATCAAATATGGAAATGACAACACCATGGTGTCGCTGTCGAACATACATATATAAAAGTTTTTCGACGGCATAATGCCATTAATAATGCTATGAACCGAGAGATAAAACTCATCGAGATCGCGTGTGGTATTGGTCAGTTCGGAAATTTTAAATAAAGCCGCTTGTAAGCGTTCGGCACGTTCACGCTCATGAATTTGGCTTTCGAGATCTTCGTTGATTTTTTGCAGCATAGCAGTCCGCTGCGCAACCTTTTGTTCTAATCGTTCGTTGTAGTATTTTAGCTGGCGTTCGTATTGCTTTTGATTGAGTACCGCCGCAATTTGTTGCGACACGAAAATCAATAACTCTTTGTCTTTTTCCGTGTAGCGAATGTCATCGATATAACTTTGCACCACCATTACGCCAATGGTGGTGTTGTTCACTTTTAACGGAATACCCATCCAATGTTTCATTGGCGAACCGCGTACTTGAATTTCGCCTTTATCGGACAGTTCTTTTAATTTAGCTTCATCGGCGAGCAACGCGCTTCCAGTCCGAATGGTATAGCCGGTTAAGGTCGATTTGAAAGCTTCTATCGGTTCGGGGTCCCAAGTGGTAGGGTCGAAATCATCATCTTCTTGCTCATCGTGAAAGAATTCGAAGCTAACAAATTGTTTGTCGGTGGAGAGCAGAGCAATGTAGAAGTTATTGGCATACATAAGCTTGCCAATAATTTGCCTTAAATCCTCGTAAAATAACTTTAGTTCTTTTACCTGACTCGACAACGAAGCGATTTGCAATAAGGCATTTTGCATTTTCTCCGCGTATAGCTTCGCCTCAGTCAGATTATCGAGCTGACTCTGGTAGCTGTCAGAGTGGGAGGGCGGCGTTTCGTTTTCCAGAATAATGTCGTCCAACTGTTTGATTTTTAACTACTAATGGTTAATCAAAGCATAGACGAGAATGATTAAAATACCAGAAAATATCTAGCCTCATTCAAAAAACTGCAAAATCTCTTCTTGTTTACTTTGTGCGTCTTGATAGCCGAGCTTGATAAGCTCGCGGGTAAACGGCTTTTCAAACAATAAATAGCTTAATACCGAGTCGCCGCTGTGCCCGTCAATCCCGACGCGGCGCAGGAAAAACTGCAGCGCTTTGGGCATCGCTTTGAAGTGTTCGCGGGCAATTAAGCTTAAGTCTTGCGATGGATGAATTACCAGCGTGTCAATTGACTTCAAGTGGAAGCTTTTTTGGCGAATTTTTTGTGGGATTTTGTCCAAAGTGGCGTTGATTCGATGCAAGCGCTCGAGATCAGAGTCGAGGCTGTCAATAAACACACTGTCGAGGACATGGCCACCAATCTCGGCCAAGGTTGGGTAACCTTCTGGATGGGATAAAGCCTCTGGCGGGGCGTATACCGGATCCACCCCCACCACTAAAATCTTATCAGCCCCTAAATGCAGCGCCGGGCTCAGCGGCGATAAGAACCGCATACTGCCGTCACCACAAAAATGTTGGCCAACTTTGGTTGCCGGAAAAACCATCGGGATTGCCGAAGAGGCCAGTAAATGTTCGGTGGTGATTTGTGTTGGATGTCCGCGGCGGCGGTGACGACGCCAAATATCGGTATTGGCCGCGGCTTGGAAAAACGAAATCGACTCGCCAGATGTGTAGCTCGACGCTGTCACACAGAGAGCATCTAGCGCACCTTGTGCAATCGCTTTGTGGATCAGTGGGTAAGGAATGACACGGTTTAATAATTCGCCTAAGGGCTGATTGTTCAGTAATCCAATGGCCCCGCGTTGTTTGCCGCCAATTAAAAAGCGAAACCAATGCGCCGTATTTTTCCACAAACTCCAAAAGTCGGTTTTAAAAATTTGCTCACAGTGAAACTCGGCCCAAACATTCTCTAGCCGTTTCATCCCAAGGCGAAAATGCTGTGCATAAGCTGCAGCAACAGTTGCATTGATAGCGCCGGCTGAGGTGCCCGTGATAATGGGAAAAGGGTTTTGATGAGTAGTAAACGGGAGTATTTCAGCAATCGCCTTCAAGACGCCAACTTGATAGGCGGCGCGAGCGCCTCCACCCGATAATACTAATGCGGTTTTGTTTGCGTTCTGGCTCATGCCTGCCAACGTTTACGAAGTGCGCGATAAACTTTCATCGGGTACTTCATTTTGCCGTAGCTACCATTGTAACGCGCCAAAGCGTTGGTAACATTTTTGCGTTCACGCTTAATGTATAAGCTTAAAATGGCGCAGCCGTAGCGAATATTGGTTTCAATATCCATGAGGTTGTCATCGGGATGGCCAATTTCATCGATCCAAAACGGCATAATTTGCATCAGCCCACGCGCACCCACGCGACTGATGGCAAAGCGCTCGAAGTTTGACTCAACTTCCATGACTGCGAGCACCAATTGCGGATCAAGTTGATAAGCTTTCGCGTATTTATGGGTCAGTTTAAGAATGGTAAAGCGTTCTTTTTCCGGCACGTTAGGAGCGCGCTTGGCCAACCGCTTGGACATATCTTTCATCCAAACTTCGGCTTCAAAACGATCGCTAAAGGAGTGCTCTTCTTCCAATAGCGACTTTAGTTCTGCACGAAAATTAGCATCCGGACGTTGCTGGTTAGCGATTAACCAGCCACAGCCGAGAGTTAATAATGTTAACAGCGCAAAACGAATCATCAATCTAAACCAAAGTAAAACTATCTACTGGTATTATAGTTTGAGTTTTTCGTTTAAAAAACTCGCAACGTCATCGATATTGATATTGATCTTCTCATTCACTCGTCGCGACTTATATTCAAAGGTGCCGTTATCGATACCTTTGTCAGAAATCACAATGCGATGTGGAATACCCATCAACTCGGTATCTGAGAACATAACGCCTGGGCTTTCTTTTCGATCATCAAAAATAACCTCCACACCTTGTGCAACCAGTGATTCATACAAGGCTTCTGCGGCTTCTTTGACTCGGTGCGAACGGTGCATATTCATCGGAATAATCGCGATTTGGAAGGGTGCGATGGCTTCCGGCCATATGATGCCGTAGTCATCATGGTTTTGCTCAATGGCTGCCGCAACAATTCGACTAACACCAATACCGTAGCAGCCCATTGCTAAAGTAACCGCTTTACCTTGCTCATTCAGCACATTGGCTTTCATGGCTTCAGAATACTTGGTTCCCAGTTGGAAGATATGCCCCACTTCGATACCGCGTTTGATAGTAAGCGTGCCTTTGCCATCCGGTGCTTGATCGCCTTCGACCACATTACGAATATCGGCGACTGCTTGAATATCGGCATCGCGCTCCCAATTAGCGCCACTATAGTGCTCACCATCTTGGTTAGCACCACAGAAAAAATCAGCCATGATCGCAGCGTCCCGATCTACGATAACCGGAATATTTAATTGCACGGGACCAATGTAGCCCGCTTGGCAATTTGCGGCAATTTTTATTTGAGCATCATTAGCAAAGGTAAGCGGGGCTTTAACTAAGGGGTGTTTTTCCGCTTTAATTTCGTTTAGTTGATGATCGCCGCGCAAACAAAGCGCAACGATAGGCTGTTCGTCGTTGGCGCCTTCCACTAACAAAGTTTTGACAATTCGCGTGGCGTCCACTGCAAAAAACTTAGCCACTTGCTCAATATTTTCAACATTCGGTGTGGCGACTTTGGTAAGTTCACTTGACGCATCTGGGCGGCTTGCAGTGGGTGCGAGTGCTTCGGCTTTTTCGACATTGGCTGCGTAATCACTGGCATCACTAAAAGCAATGGCGTCTTCGCCGGATTCTGCCAGTACGTGGAATTCATGGGAAGCGTTCCCACCAATGGCTCCGGTGTCAGCGAGCACCGCGCGGTACTCAAGGCCCAAGCGATCAAAGATATTGCAGTAAGCTTGGTACATTTTGTCGTAAGTGTCGCTTAGGCTCGCTTCGTCAATATGAAACGAGTAGGCATCTTTCATTAAAAATTCACGAGCACGCATCACTCCAAAGCGCGGCCGCGTTTCGTCACGAAACTTGGTTTGAATTTGAAAGAAGTTCGCCGGTAACTGCTTATAGGAGCGAATTTCGTCACGAATAATCGCGGTAATCACTTCTTCATGCGTTGGACCTAAGCAGAATTCGCGGTCATGGCGATCTTTAAGGCGTAATAGCTCGGGACCAAACTGCCCCCAGCGTCCAGATTCTTCCCAAAGATCCGCCGGTTGTACCATCGGCATTAACACTTCTTGCGCGCCAACTCGGGTCATTTCTTCGCGCACAATGGCTTCCACTTTGCGCAGTACTTTAAGGCCACTGGGTAACCAGCTGTAGAGGCCGGCTGCTGCCGCGAGCTTACGAATTAAACCGGCTCGTAACATGAGCTGGTGACTGGTTAATACCGCATCCGAAGGCGTTTCCTTGAGCGTTGCGACGAGATATTGAGATGAGCGCATGGTCTTTCCGATAATTAGTTAAACAAGTTAATCCGCTATTCTACCAGTGATTTTTAGTTTGCTGAAAGGCGCATTGTGGTTAGGGTGGAGAAAAAGTAAACATTTCGCTTTATTTTTTTTAAATGACCTTATATTCCGCGCGATGAATGGGTCCGCTCAGCAGAAGTGTACCTGCTCAGCAAAAATTGGCCAGTTGTGGACCAGGTAGCCGAGGATAGCAACATTAGCCTAACATCTGGGAACTGGCTAGCCATGGCCGCGCTTTACATTCAATCCAATTTACGGTCTGATGGAGCCTCATTAAAGCGGTTAAACTAAAGTGCCTATGACCCCGATCAGCAACTTTAATGCAGCTGGCCATGCCACTCCTGACGATGACGTAGTGCAAGTCCAGTGCGATTATTTAAAACGTGAGCAAGCGATCGGTGGTTATTGGCTAGCCGAACAACACAGCGATGATTGGCAAACGCTGTATCAACACCTTGCCGATCTCATTAATACCGCGCCGGTTAACATTGCACTCCAAGACAGCGCTACTCGCGCAATGCAAATGGCTTTATTGGCAATTCCATGGCAGTCGGGCGATGAAGTCATTATTAGCGACTGGGAATACGGCGCTAATCTTGTGCCGCTGTTGCAGTTACAGCAGCGCTATCAACTGAACATTAAACGACTGCCGAATCGTCATGGGCAACCTGACTTTAGCCAACTTCCGGCATTAGTTACGGCGCAAACGAAAGCCATCTTGATTACCCTCGTTGGTTCGCATAATGGTGCCATCTTGAATACTCAGTCATTTACACACGCATTAAGGAGTTTTTCCGGTTATGTAGTGGCCGATGCTTGTCAGGCGTTGGGACAGATAGCGGTTGATGTTAAGGCATTTCCCTGTGACTTTTTGCTCGCCACGGGACGCAAGTTTTTAAGAGCTCCGCGTGGTACTGGGTTTTTGTATGCCTCGAATCGAGTGTTACAAGAAGGCTTGTTTCCAATGGTTACCGATCACAGCGCCAGCCGTTTGGTGCCGGAGCTGGACTTTGAACTGCGCCGGGACGCCAAACGCTTTGAGTGCTGGGAAGCCAACTGGAGCAGCCGACTCGGTTTCAAAGTTGCACTCGACCAACTGCTCGCCAAACCGAGCGCAATATACGCGCAATTGGCGGAACAAAGCGCTCGGTTACGCGCTGAGTTGGCTTCGATAGCGGGGCTAACAATGCATGATAGTGGCGACGATTTATCGGCTATTATTACCTTCAATATCGACTCTGTATCGGCACCTATACTTCATCAAAGCTTGCGGGCCCGTGGAATTGAGACGGCTGTGTCCTATGTCGATGCCGGTTGGTTTGACTTTCATCAGCGACAATTACCGCCGTTAAATCGGATTTCTGCGCATGTTTACAACACAGAACACGAGATTGCTGAGTTATTGGCGACTTTGCACGCGCTGGCGGGCTAATCGGAGACTTGCTTAAACGATATTACGACTAGGCACTGGTGTTCGTGATAACTAAAGTGAATGGTCAGATCTGGCAAAACGCAAAAGTTTTATAAAATAGGGCATCAAGTTGTGCTGTCCTTGAGATTCCTATTCGTTTCTTTGTTATCTGACGCTTAACCTTTATTACTAACTGGAGTAGAGTGGGTGACTTCTAAAAGTTACTTCACTGAATCGCAATGTTTGTTTGCTATGCTCTAGCCAATACGCGCTAGGTCATCGTGGAATAAGGGTGGGTTGATCGTTTGTCTGCTTAATGACATTTTACGGTGACAGTTACTAATTTATTATTTGTTCTATTACGCACTATTTAAAGAAGAGAGAAACCATCAACATGTCCAGTCCGAAACGTCCGTTATACATTCCCTATGCTGGCCCCGTTTTACTTGAGACCCCATTATTGAATAAAGGCAGTGCCTTTTCTGAATATGAGCGACAGATGTTTAATCTGGAAGGATTACTACCGCAAAACATTGAGTCGATTGAAGAGCAAGAAAAACGCTGCTATGAGCAGCTTAAAGGTTTCACTCACGACCTCGATAAGCACATTTACCTGCGCAATATTCAAGATACCAATGAAACACTGTTTTATAAGTTGGTGGTTAATCACGTCGAGGAAGTCATGCCGCTAATTTATACTCCGACCGTGGGTAAAGCGTGCCAAGATTTTTCCAAGATATATCGTCGTAAGCGCGGACTTTTTATTTCCTATCCGGATCGGGATCGCATTGACGATATGCTACAAAATGCCACTAAGCATAATGTCAAAGTAATTGTTGTCACCGATGGTGAACGGATCCTTGGGCTTGGTGATCAAGGTATTGGCGGCATGGGGATCCCGATTGGGAAGCTTTCTTTGTACACCGCTTGTGGTGGCATAAGCCCTGCTTACACACAACCTATCGTGCTCGATGTCGGCTGTAACAATAAAGAGTTACTTAATGACCCTATGTACATGGGCTGGCGTCATGAACGTATCACGGGTGATGAATACTACGAATTTGTTGAGCTATTTATTGAGGCCGTTAAACGTCGTTGGCCGGAAGCTTTATTGCAGTTTGAAGATTTTGCAGCGACCAACGCTACTCCCTTGCTTGAAAAGTACCGGAACGATCTATGTTGTTTTAATGATGACATTCAAGGAACTGCTGCGGTAACGGTTGGTACTTTACTCGCCGGTTGCAAACAGCTCGGTCAAGCGCTTAAGGACCAGCGTATTGTGTTTTTAGGTGCGGGCTCTGCGGGTTGCGGAATCGCTGAGCAAATCATTGCTCAAATGCAACGAGAAGGACTGAGTGAGCCTGAAGCGCGTGAGCGTATTTATTTGATTGATAGCCGTGGATTACTCACCGACGATTTAGAGTATTTAAAACCTTTCCAAAAACCAGTCGCTCAGCGTGCTGCCGTTGCAAAAGACTGGACCCGTAATGAGCAAGGCCGAGTGGACTTTTTCAATACGGTTAAACATGCCAAACCAACGGTACTGGTAGGTGTGTCAGGACAGCCGAATGTGTTTACCAAAGAAATTGTCGACACTATGACCGAGCACTGCGAACGGCCGATAATTCTACCGCTATCGAATCCGACTTCACGTTGTGAAGCCTTGCCGGAAGATATAATTCGCTGGACCGCTGGACGTGCCATCGTAGCTACTGGCAGTCCGTTCCAACCAGTCAATTACAATGGTGCCGAATATCCCATTGCACAATGTAACAATGCTTATATTTTCCCGGGCGTTGGGCTTGGTGTATTGGCGGCAAAAGCCAGCCGTGTTACCGACAACATGCTAATGGCATCGAGCGAAGCACTGGCGCAATATTCTCTCGAGCACGCCGAAGGAGCATTATTGCCACCACTATCGGATATTCGTAATGTCAGTCTGGCTATTGCCAAAGCGGTCGCGCGACAAGCAATGAATGATGATGTTGCGATCACCATATCCGATGAAGCTTTGCAGGAAAAGATTGAGAAAAACTTTTGGACGCCGCACTACCGGCAGTATCGTCGCGTATCGTTTTAACCGACGTAATGCGTCATTGCGAGGAGCTTTGATTTAGCCAAGAGGCGCTTAACTTTGCAGGATGATCATTTGCAGGACGCTGGTTTACCGCAAAATAGTTTACAACAGACTCTTTTGCATGACATTCGAGTCATTGATAACTTCTATCTCGATCCTAAGGCCGTTGTGAAAGCGGCCTTAGCGCTTAATTTTGTTGAACCGGAAGACTCAGTCGGCTGGCGCACCGAGCATGGGATCTTTGTCCAAGATGTATTGGCGCGAGTCGAGCAATTAAGTGGCCTAACCGTTACTCAGTTTCATTCTCCGCGCGGAACGGCGCAAGATAACGGCGTCGTATTTCAAACCCTTGCCGCGGGGCGCTATCGCGACAAGCCCAATGTTCACTGGGATGAGCCGCTGAGTCATTGGATCATGTTAATCTACCTTTCTAAGGGCATTCCGGAGCATTGCGGTACGGCCTTTTTCCAACATAAACGGACCGGTTTAACCCATGTACCGCGAAGCCGCGATGCGCGCCGACTGGGTGTGCCTTTGCCGATGTTACGCCAGCAAATATTGCGCGATGGTTGTTATAAGGTGCGCTTTCGACAGTTGCATCAAGTGGCTTATCGTTATAATCGTGCTGTGATTTTTCCGGCGGCGCGCCTGCATGCGGCGGCAGCGGCCTTTGGCGCTGATCGCTTAACCGGACGTCTGCATCAGGTATTTTCGTTTCGGGCCACGCGCGTCTAAAAGCCTCTATTTTGCATGCTCAGTATTTGCTTGGATAACCTTCGAGTAGAGACTGTCATCTCCATGAAATATCCTTCTATTAATTTGACTACAAAGTATTATTTTACTAGGATGTCCGCTTGTTTAAAGAAAAGGCCCTGCCATTTTCATGAAACTGCTGCAAAGTCTTTGCGTCATATTACTGCTTTTTACTAGTTCTCTGAGCAAGGCGGCGGATTCGGCGGGCGCATTAATGCCCAGCGAGCAATCCAGCTCAGAAGGTTATTATACTTTGAGATGGGATTATTCGAGGGCTAACTTTTCGATACTGCAAATGTCACGCGATCAAAGTTTTGCAGCAATTGAACAAACCTACCCTGTGCCCTCAATGCAGCAAGTCACGTTAAGCGGGTATCGCGACGGTCAGTACTTCTTCCGTTTATTTGATGAACAGTCTAATCGCTATAGCAATGTGGTCGCAGTGACCGTGCAACATCGTTCGTTAAACACTGCCTTTCAATTGTTTGCTCTGGGCTTAGTGCTGTTCATTATTCTCCTGTCTATTTTGTTGTCGCAGTCGCGTCGACGTGATCGTTAAGAGTTGGGTTTTTTATGGATAGTGTTGCGATCTCTGCAGAATTAGCGTTGTCAATTTTGGTTATTTTTGGCGTCATCTGGATTGCGTTTGGGTGGTGGCTCGGCCGCAACAATCGCACCATCGATGACTTTATGTTAGCCGGGCGTAACGTCGGGTTTGCATTTGCCTCAGCCACGGCGATGGCCACTTGGATCACCAGTAATACGACATTGGTTGCGCCGCAGTTAACTTATCAGTTCGGTATTTGGGGAATGATTGGTTACTCGCTCGCTGCATTGGGGCTAATTTTATTTGCCCCGATGGCCAAGCGCATTAAGGCTTTAATGCCGCACGGGTATACTTGCGGTGATTTCATTCGTAAGCGCTACGGCTTTGGCGCGTGGATTGTATTTCTTATTGTGTCGCTTTGTTATGCGTTTGGTTGGCTGGTTAGCCTTGGTATGGCGGGCGGGATCTTATTGTCATCGTTAAGTGGTCTCGAATATTTTTGGGGAATGTCGGCAATCTTGGTGATTTGTATTGCGTACACCTTATTAGGGGGCCTTAAAGCGGTTATCGCGACCGACTTTGTGCAAACGATCATTATTTTGGCAGGCGTTGTTTTAATTGCTTGGATCGGTATTAGTGACATCGGCCTTGAAACGATTTACACCTCGGTAAATGAAAAAAGCCCGCAGCTTCTCGATTTGTTGTTTCCTGCCGCAATTATGTTTTTATTCAATAATATTTTCTTTGGTATTGGGGAAATTTTTCATTCGAATGTTTGGTGGTCGCGCGCATTTGCGTTTAAAAAAGATGTTGGTCAAAAAGCATTCTTAACCTCTGGTTTGTTGTGGTTACCGATCCCTATCGTTACCGGTTTTATAGCTTTAGCGGCCTTTTCACTCGACGTTTATCCTGCGAGTGCCGACATGATTGGACCGCTTATCGCTGCGCAAATTCTCGGCAAAGTGGGTGCTGTTTTTGTGTTCATTGTGGTTTTTTCTGCCTTGGCATCTTCACTCGACTCATTGTTAGCGGCGACTAGCGACTTGCTCACCAAAGACATCTACAAAGGATTAGTCCGCAAACAAGCGACCGATCTTGAGCTGTTTCGCTTTAGCAAAATGGCCATTTTAATTATTGGACTGGTTACTTGGGTGTTGTGCATTCCAAAGCTAACAACCTTGGGCTCGTTACTGAATTTCACCGGTGCATTTGTTGCAAGCACGATTTTTCCTATCGTGTTTGGGTTGTACTTTAAACGCCTGAATGGCGTGGCTGCTGCATTAGCTATGGCCATTGGTACTCTGTGTGGCTTAGTCGGCTATTTTACGATTGGTTTTTATGTCGCGGCTCTAATTGCATGTGCTGTTTCATTAATTATTTGTTTAGTAGGAATGGCGCTGGTTAATCAGCGCTATTCTTGGCAACAACTTCAGAGCGAGGATTAATTCAAAATGTCTCAATTCTGGTTCGAAATTTTAGTCATGGGTGCCGTCGGTTTAGCGGCATTGGCACCGATTGTTTTAATTATTTTAGCGTTAATTGACTGGCATAAGGAACAGTTATGGTAGAACCAATTACTAGCGAAGAGGTGTGCTTTTCGCGCGAGAAATTAGATGTTTATGGTGATGCTCACCCAAAGGCGTTGTTGAAGGCGATTCAAGAGGATGGTGATCACTTAAAGAATTTAGCTGAGCAACATATTGTTTCGTCGGATCAATTTACTCGAGAAGAACTACTTCAGTTGTTCCGCTTATCGGCCAAGTATGAAGGTAATCCCGAGCGATTTAGCACTCCATTGAAAGGCAAGATTCTTATCAGCGCATTTTATGAGCCCAGTACGCGCACGCGCCTATCCTTTGAAAGCGCTTGGCATCGATTAGGTGGCGACATTATGTCAATTACCGATCGTTCAACCACTGGAATCGCAAAAGGCGAGTCACTGCAGGATGTTGGTGAAATGTTCAATAACTATGGTGATTGTGTTGTGCTGCGCGACAGTCATGAAGAGTCGGTGCGTTTAATGATGAATAGCTTACGCATTCCAATCATTAACGCCGGTAACGGTACTGACGAACATCCGACGCAAGCCCTAGCCGATTTATACACCATTTTGAAATGGCGCCCGGGACTGATTAATGATCTCGCGAATACTGAAAAAGTCAAAATGGGTATTGTTGGCATTCCAAACAAGATGCGCACGGTGCGTAGCTTACTTAAAACATTGGCAATTTTTCCCGAGTTTTTCGATCAGGTCACCGTTTTCCATGACGGCTCAAATGAGAGCGTTTTTGATGATGGGCAGCTCGAGCAGTTAAGAGATAAAGGTCTCAACATTGACGTTCGTACCGATTTATATAGCTCATTACCCGAGCTCGATATTGTTTATATCAATGCCATCGCTTGGGTAGGCAATACGTTTGAGTCGTTTGGAGATAAGTTTGTACTTGATACTAAAGCGCCACTGAAAAAAGATGCCATTATTTTACATCCATTAGCGCGCGGTGAAGAGTTATCAACCGACTTAGATACTACCAGCCATAACTGGTATTTCTCGCAAGCGCGTGGGGCTGTTTTCTTGCGTATGGCGTTGTTGACCTGTATGTGTCAACGCACTGAACGAGTCATGGATATTGTATAAAATTTTAAGTTTTATTGGTGGCACCGATAAAACCAATTTAGGAGTTAATTATGTGTGGAATTGCTGGCGTTTTTCATAGCGATCCGAGTCGTCCTATTGACCCGCAAATACTGGTGAATATGGCGGCCATTCAACATCACCGAGGCCCGGATGGTTTTGGTTATCAATCATTGGACAATTTAGGTATCGGTTTCAGTCATGCGCGATTGTCAATTATTGACTTAAACGAATCAAGAGGGCGCCAACCTTTTGTAACCGACGATCAAAAATTAATGCTAACCAAAAATGGCGAGCTGTATGATTATCAGCGCATTCGTGCGCAATTGACCGCCGATGGAGCGCAGTTCAAAACTAAGTCTGATTCAGAAATTATTTTGCATTTATATCCGCGTTATGGTCTGGAGAAGACCTTAGAACATTTACGCGGCGAGTTTGCATTTGCACTTTATGATCGTGAGCAAGATGAGTTGTTGTTAGTGCGCGATCGATTCGGGATTAAACCGCTGTACTGGACTCAGACCAGTAACGGTGTGGTGTTTGGTTCAGAGTTAAAGGTGTTATTTGCTCATCCGGACGTCGAACGCGAGATTGATGAAGAAGGTCTCTATCACCAGTTAATTCAGGTAATGGT